>JAODAT010000123.1 GCA_025463565.1 Microbacteriaceae bacterium | reverse complement strand
AGTACGCGAAGCTCGGCATCTCCGAGGTGAAGATGGGTGCGAAGACGGAGGATCCGGCGGCCTGGACCGCGCGCGTCGTGAAGGAAGTGCTGCCGAAGCTGGACCAGATCTAGTCGTTAAAAGGATTGAGGGTGAGCTTCAGAGGCTTGAAGCTCACCCTCTCCCTTGCACCAAGAGTGTCCTGCAATCACATTCCGCAGCAGCTGCCACAGCAAACAACTCCTGCTGTTTGAAACTATATAACGGTCCGGTAACGCTGCGCTAGTTATCAAACCGTTATTTTGCTGTGAGCCCGATAAGGGATCCCCCAATGCCTCTACCCCCCCCCGCGTGGGCGCGCCTAACTCTGGGGACTGTTCCGTTGGAACATCGGCCCGCTATGGTTGTGCACAATGTTCGTGACCAACCGCGCCAGGCCCTCGCGCGGTGAACCCGGTCGATCGTGATACCAGCAGAGGGCCACACCGATGAAGCGACGTTTCACACTCGCGCAGCACGTCTTCGAGATCCGTACGGCGGACTGGCCGTTCGCCGACGACGAGCGTCTTTGTCTCGACCTGGCGGAGCGTGAGCTCAAGTCTCTCGCGAGGGAAGACAGGGAACGCGCGGCACGACTAGCCGCCGACCTTGAGGCGGGACAGGCGACGGATGTCGTCGCCGACATCCTTGCGCGAGCGTGGCGCACCGCCGCCCCGGACTATGAGTTCGGCGTGAACGAGTTCGAGTGTGTGCTGGAGGTACGTCCGGCGCTCGCCCGGGTTGTGCGTGCGTGACGCCGACCGGACAATGGGAGCATGGCCGGCACCTACGACTACTTCCTCACCGACAGTCTCGATGATGCGCGCACTCGGCTCGCCGAGATCCTGCGCCAGAACGGATTCGCGGCGGAGGCCACGCCGAACGGGGGCCTGGTCGCCAGCCGGGGCAGCGCCACTCGCACGCTGCTGCTCGGCGGGCTCGCCGGCAAGGGCATGCACATGCGATTCGACGTGCAGTTCTTCGATGACAACGGTCGGGTGGTCGCGCGGCTGAGCCGGGACCTCGCGGCCGGCGCACTCAAGGGCGGGCTCATCGGGGCAACGCGAACCGCGTCGGTGTTCGACGAGCTGGCAGCGCGCGTTGGGGCGGCGCTCACCGCGGCGGGCGTGCTGAGCGAAACGAAGACCGTCTAGAAAACGTCGGGGCTCGGCGTGGTCGTGTGGCGGATCGACACGTCTGCGTGTCGGTCGAAGCGGTAGCCGACGCCGCGCACGGTGCGCACGATCTCCTCGTACGCCCCTAGCTTGGAGCGGAGGCGCCGCACGTGAACATCGATGGTGCGCTCGTTCGGGGCGTCGTCGTCGCCCACCGACCAGAGCGACGAGATGAGCTCGGCGCGGTCGATGGTGCGACCCTCGCGCAGCACCAGGTACTGCAGCAGCTCGAACTCCTTGTAGGTGAGGGGTGCGGTCGCTTCGTCGAGGGTGACGCGCTTGCGGGAGAGGTCCACGATGATGCCGGCGCGGGGTGCCGGCTCCGGCTCGATGACCTGGCGGTGCTTGGCCAGGGCCGACGGGTCTTGCAGGGCGAGACGCACGACATCCACGTCCCGGCCGCCGGCGCCCTCGGGCGCAAGGGCCACGGCCGCGTAGGTCTCCGAGTCGGGAACGAGCTGGGCGGCGAGCTTCTTGAGCGCCTCGACGACGGCGCCGAGGTTGGTGCCGGCGGCCAGGGCCTTGGCCTCATCGACTCCGACGTAGAGCACGAAGCCGCGGGCCTCGGTGCCGGTGGGCACGGCGCGGATCTTCGGTGCGGCGGCCGGTGTGGCGGCCGGCGCGGGCGCGACGTGCAGCGGGGCCTGGGTGGTGGGACGGACGAGATCGAGGGTTGCGAGTGACATGGTCGAATTCCTTGGGAAAGGTGAAGGGCCTCTAATGATGAGGGTGTGATCCTTCGGGATGAAACAGGGCGTGCGGTAGTGGGAGGCTCCCGTTATGAGGAGAGCAGACCCTGGAGTCCGTTAGTTGGACCCGGCAGAACTTCGCCTACTAGGCACACATTCGACAACACATGACAGCGGAACCAGACACCTCGAGGGTGGTCAGGTGCGGCGTCGTCATAGTCATGGGAGAACTATACGTGGATTAGACGGTCCCGTACAAGCGGTCACCGGCGTCGCCGAGGCCGGGGACGATGTACCCGACCTCGTTCAGCTTCTCGTCGAGGGCGCCGACGACGATGTGCACTTCGCGGCCCACTGTCGCCATTTCGACGGCCGCCAGGCCCTCCGGAGCGGCGATCAGGCAGATCGCGGTGACGTCAACGGCGCCGCGATCGAACAGGTAGGTGATGGCGGCGATGAGCGATCCGCCGGTGGCGAGCATCGGGTCGAGCACGAAGCACTGGCGGTTGGAGAGGTCGGCGGGCAAGCGCTCCGCGTAGATGTCGGGCTGCAGCGTCTCCTCGTTGCGCACCATTCCGAGAAAGCCCACCTCGGCGGTCGGAACCAGTTTGACCATGCCCTCGAGCATCCCGAGCCCTGCGCGAAGAATCGGCACGACCAGTGGACGCGGTTCGCTGATGGCGAGGCCGGTCGTGGGTCCGACCGGGGTGACGATGTCGACCGGTTCGGTGCGCACATCCCGGGTCGCCTCATAGGCGAGCAGCGTCACCAGTTCTTCGGCGAGAGCGCGGAAGGTGGGCGACGGCGTGTTCTTGTCGCGTAGCACCGTGAGCTTGTGGGTGACGAGCGGGTGGTCGGCAACGTGGACTCGCATAGGGTCAATCTATCGAACGCGGGAGGTGAGCGATGGCCCGGTATTCCGAATGGATGCTGCAGGCACTCGAGAGCGCCCGCCTCGCCGCCGCGCACGGCGACGTTCCCGTCGCGGCCCTGGTTTTCGATGCTTCGGGTGAGCTCATCGGGCTGGGTCGCAACGAGCGCGAATTGCGCCAGGACCCGACCGCTCACGCCGAGATCCTCGCGCTGCGCGCCGCGGCGGAGCACACGGGCGACTGGCACCTGACCGGCTGCACGCTCGTCGTCACCCTCGAGCCGTGCCCGATGTGTGCCGGGGCGATTCTCGCGGCCCGGATTCCGACGGTCGTGTTCGGGGCGTGGGACGAGAAGGCGGGCGCTGCGGGATCGGTCTACGACATCCTGCGCGACCGCCGGCTGCCGCACCGCGCGGAGGTCTTCGCGGGCGTCGAGGCCGACACGTGTGGTGCGGTGTTGCGCGAGTTCTTCGGGCGCTAGCGCTCGCCCGCAAAGCGGGTCGAGCGTGTCGAGACCTCACCGATGAGCAACCGCTCGCCGAGCCCGCCGAAGCGGGCCGATCTCGTCGAATCGGGCGCATTCGGCGCGACATCGTCGAGAGTGCAGTTGTGGCCACTTTGGCATGGCATAAGTCACCATAACTGCACTCTCGAGGCGGCTTGGTGCGTTAGCGCGTGAGTCAGTCCGCAGCGCGAATTACGATCGACTCGGTCGGCGGGTTGTCGGCGTTCGGCGGGGAGTAGATGTCGGGCTCGATGTAGATGGTGCGGGCGATGGGAACGGCCTCGCGCACTCGGGCCTCCAGCGCGTTGATCGCGGAGGCGACATCCGACAACCGCATCTTTGCGGCGAAGGCCACCTTTGCCGCCACCAGCAGCTCGTCGGGTCCGAGGTAGAGGGTTTTCATGTGGATGAGCGCCTCCACCTCTTTATCGGCGTTGATCGCGTCGCGGATCTTGACGGTGTCGGCCGCCGACGCGCCCTCGCCCACGAGCAGGCTCTTCGTCTCGATGCCGAGCACGATCGCCACGAGCACCAGCAGTACGCCGATGCAGAGGGTGCCGATGCCGTCGAATACCCCGTTGCCGGTGATGATCGTCAGCCCCACACCCAGGAACGCGAGCACCAGGCCGGTGAGCGCTGCCACATCCTCAAGCAGCACGATCGGCAGCTCGGGCGCCTTCGCGTGACGGATGAACGAGATCCAGCCCTGCGAGCCGCGCACGTGGTTCGACTCCTTGATGCCGGTGCGCAACGAGAGGCTCTCGAGCACCATCGCAACCACGAGCACAGCGATCGGCAGCCACGGCGTCTCGAGCGCGTGCGGCGCCCGGATCTTCGAGATGCCCTCGTAGATGGAGAAGACCCCGCCGATGCTGAACAGGATGATCGACACGACGAACGCGTACACGTAGCGCTCGCGGCCATACCCGAACGGATGGTCGGTGTCGGCCGCCTTGCGTGACACCGCACCGCCGCGCAGCAGAAGAATCTGGTTGCCGGTGTCGGCCAGCGAGTGCACGCCCTCACCGAGCATCGAGCTCGAGCCGGAGAAGAAGAACGCCACGAACTTGGCCACCGCGATGCCGAGATTGGCGAGCATCGCCGCGACGATCGCCCGGTTGCTGCCCTGAGTGCTCATGGCCCAATCCTAGGATGAGCACATGAGCAGCCTTCCAGTGATTGCAATCCTCGGCGCCGGCTCGATGGGCGGTGCGATCCTCTCGGGACTTCTGGGTCCGGATGTCGATGTGGCCGGCATCCGCGTCACCAACCGCACCGAGGCGAAGGCCGCGCCGCTCAGAAGCGATGCCGTCGAGTCGTGGTCCACGCAGACCGATCCCGCGGCGAACGTCACCGCGGTCACCGGCGCCGGCATCGTGATCATCGGCGTGAAGCCGGGCATGGTGCCCGACCTGTTGCGCGAGATCGTTCCGGCCCTCGACCCGTCGACCATCATCGTCAGCGTTGCCGCCGCGGTGACCACCGAAACCATGGAGGCGATCGTGCCCGGCGTGGTGGTGCGGGCGATGCCGAACACACCCTCCGTGATCGGGCGAGGAGTGACCGGCATCAGCGCCGGCTCGCGAGCGACGGATCTCACGGTCGTGCGCGCGCTGTTCGAGACGGTGGGAACGGTGCTCGAAATCCCGGAATCCCAGATCGACGCCCTGAGCACCATCTCGGGCTCCGGCCCGGCCTACGTCTTCTACCTGATCGAGCAGCTCACCCAGACGGCGATCGGTATGGGTTTCACGCCCGAGCAGGCCCGCATCATGGTCGACGGAACGTTCGTGGGCGCATCCGAGCTGCTCGTCTCCTCCGGCGTCGAGCCGGGTGAACTTCGTCGCCGTGTGACCAGCCCGCACGGCACCACCGAGCGCGCCATCGCGGAACTCGAGAAAGCCGACCTCTCCGCCCTGTTCGACCGGGCCACCGCCTCAGCACTTGCACGGGCAAAGGAACTGGCAGCCGGATAACCTTCACTTATGGCTGACATCTTTGACGTGGTCGCAGACCCCACCCGCCGCGACCTGCTGCAGGTGCTGCTCGACCGGTACGTGTCGCACGACTCCGAGAGCGGCGAGATCAGCGTCGGGGAGATGGTCGAGAAGCTCGGGCTCAGCCAGCCCAC
The DNA here is from genome assembly GCA_025463565.1 of Microbacteriaceae bacterium. Lineage (GTDB taxonomy): Bacteria > Actinomycetota > Actinomycetes > Actinomycetales > Microbacteriaceae > Lacisediminihabitans. The sequence continues at coordinate 37,747 of JAODAT010000123.1, read as the reverse complement.
CGTCTCCAAGCACCTCAAGGTGCTGCGCGACCAGGGTCTGGTCACCGTGCGAGAAGAGGGCCAGCACCGCTTCTACTGCATCGACACCAGCCCGCTCGAGATCCTCGAAGACTGGCTCATCCCGTTCCTCAGCGCCGACTTCGACACCAGCGCGGATGTCGCCGGTTCGGCCGTCTTCGCCGCCTGGTCGGGCATGCCCCTGCCCGAACCCGGCAAGGCCGGAAACGCGGTCGGACGCGCGGCCGCGACGGCCGCCTTCGGGGCGTCGAAGCGCATCCAGGGTGCCATCGAGCCGCTGAAGAGCCGTTTCACCGGGCACGAGGAAAAATAGCCGGTTGCCCGGCAGCACCCAGTACCCCTACAGTTACCATTCAGCACACGAGTAACACCAGTCACACGGCGGGAGGGGTACTGATGGCACGCGATCTCTCCGAGGTGCGCTTTCTCACCGTCGCCGAAGTGGCCGACATGATGCGGGTGTCCAAGATGACCGTGTATCGCCTGGTGCACTCGGGCGACCTGCCGGCCATCCGATTCGGCCGCTCGTTTCGCGTACCGGAGTCCGCAGTCGAGGCCGCGATCGACTCGCACGTCGCCGATACCGCCTGAGCTTGAGCGGGTTGAGCTTGTCGAAACCTCACTTACGACAAACCCAAGCCGACAACCGACGAAGCAAGCTGCGTCGGCGCTGGCGTCGCACGGCTACTGCGTAGCCGCCAAAGCTCCAGCGCGCAAGCTCGACCCGCGGTATCGGCTAAGATAGGCAAGTTGTCATTTTCCGCGGTTCTGATCGGACCCGGTTGGTCCGTCAAGAACAGTAGAGGTCGTTATGGGCTCCGTAATCAAGAAGCGCCGCAAGCGCATGGCAAAGAAGAAGCACCGCAAGCTGCTGCGCAAGACGCGTCACCAGCGTCGCAACAAGAAGTAGATCCTTCCCTCTGCTTTATGGCCTCGGTCACGCTGATCAGCAAACCCGACTGTCATCTTTGTGATGACGCGCGTGCAATGCTCACGGGCATCGCCGGGGAGTTCGGCCTCGCCGTGACCGAGCTGTCCATCATGGACGACGCGGATCTCATGGCCGAGTACGCGGAAGAGGTGCCGGTCGTGCTGATCGACGGCAAGGTTCACACCATCTGGCGCGTCGATCCGTCGCGCCTTCGATCCGCCCTGGAGGCCGCATCATGATCCATCACGTCGTCTCATGGACCCTGCACGAGCAGGACCCGGCGAAGAAGGCCGAAGCCTCCGCCTTCATCGTGGGCCAGCTGATGTCGCTTCCGGCGCTCATCCCCGAGATCATCACCCTCAACGTCGCGTCCAACGCGGTCGCAATCGACGGCAACTGGGATCTCGTGCTCATCGGCGACTATGCCGACGAGGATGCCCTGCGCACCTACATCACGCACCCGGAGCACCAGAAGGTGGTCGCGGTGATCAAGCCGTACTTCGCGAGTCGGTCGGCCGTCGACATCATCGTCTGATTTGTCTGGCAGCCTCGGCTCGCGTCAGTTCTTCTTCGCGGCGGCTTCCGCTTCAGCACGTGAGCCATAGACCGGCTCGGTGAGCACCCAGGCGAGTGTCTCCTTCGGGTCGACCAGCAGCAGGTCGGTCGTTTCGTCCGCGTCGTCGAAGTCGGCGGCATCCAGCGGCGCGCCGTTGACGTGCACCGTCACCAGGCCGCTGCCGGCCTCAAGGCTCGACACGTCGAGTGCGGGGACGGTCTTGCCGGATCTCTCCAGCAGGTCGTAGACGGCCTGGCCGACGCCCTTGCCGGCCGACAGGAACGCCTTCTCGTCGACCACCGTGTAGTCATAGCGGGTGCGGACGGTGAAGGTGATCTCGTCCGGCTCTGGCGAGTCGTCCTCGTCGTCGTCGTCCTCGTAGAGCTCATCGAGGGCGTCACCGTAGGTGGCGACGGCTTCCCAGAGACGGCTGTCGACATCCTCCGATTCGTCGCTCGCCGCGACCTCATCGATGTGCCGGCGAAGGATCGCGAGCAGCTCCTCGCCCGCGTCGATCGCTGCCTGCCTGCTGTTCGTCTCCATGCGGTCAACGTATCAACAAAGCGGGTCGAGCTTGTCGAGACCTCACCTGCGAATCGCGTCGGTGAGGTCTCGACAAGCTCGACCCGCCTAAATCAGCCGGGGATACCGCTTGAGCACGTCGCGGAGCGCGTTCTCGGCCGAACGGCGGGCGTAGTCATCCGGGTCGTCGAGCTGCCCGCGCAGCATGCCGACCGCGATCTCGGGATGCGCCCGGAAGTAGTCCCGGCTGGTCCAGACGCGCGGTCCCTCGGTGGCGGCACGCCTGACGTGCGGCCGCGGGTCGGCGAGCCAACTCGCGATCGTCGGCACCGATGCCTCCCATCCGTTCGCCGTGCACCAGGCGGTGAACGACCGCGCCAGCATCTCCTGCACCCGCCAGTCCGGGTCGGGGCTCACGTCGTCGCGCAGGCGGGTGATCAGCTCGGGATGCTGCCCGGCCAGGTCTCCCCAGATGATGATCGCGAGCATGCGCGCCTGGTGTTCCGGCGCTGCCCGGAGCTCGTCTGCGATCCGGAGCACCTCATCCGCGTGCCGTGTTTCGATGTCCGTCGCCATGGCGACGAGGTCTTTGAACCCGTGCTGCACCTCTCTCGCACGCGAACGGAGGCCCTCGACGGTCATCGTGCCTAGGGCAGCAGCCGGGTGGGCCCGCGGAACAGGTAGGTGACCTCGCGGAGGTTCGCCAGGTGCAGCATCAGCATGATCACGCGGCTGAGTCCCATGCCGAACCCGCCATGCGGCGGCACCCCGTAGCGGAAGAAGTCGAGGTAGAACCCGATCTCTTCCGGGTCGAGCTTCTTGGCCTTCGCGTTCTCGATGAGCACGTCGATGCGGTGCTCGCGCTGCGCTCCGGTGGAGATCTCGACCCCATTGAAGATGAGGTCGTAGCTGTTGGTGAGTGTCTCATCGTCAGCGTGCCGCATGTGATAGAACGGCCGGATGCTGGAGGCATAGTCGGTGAGGAACACGAACTCGTGCCCGAACGTCTCCTTCACGTACGCCGCGATCTGGCGCTCGCCCTCGGGGTCCATGTCGTCATCGGCCCGCGGCACCTCGTAACCGCGCTCGGCGATGATGCGCTTCGCCTCGGCGAGCGGGATGCGCGGGAACGGCACCGTCGGAACGGTCACCTCTACATCGAACAGTTCCTTGATTTGCTCGCCGTGCTTCTCCTTGACCGCGGTGAGACCGGCGACCAGCAGCTCTTCGTGCAGCTTCATCACGTCTTCGTGACTGTCGATCCAGCTGAACTCGGTGTCGACGCTGGTGAACTCGGTGGCGTGGCGGCTGGTGAAGCTGGGGTCCGCGCGGAACGCCGGGCCCACCTCGAAGATCTTGCCGAAGCCGGCCGGCTGCGCCATCTGCTTGAAGAACTGCGGGCTCTGCGACAGGAACGCCTTGCCCTCGAAGTACTTCACCTCGAACAGCTCGGCCTTCGACTCGCTCGCGCTCGCCATCAGCTTCGGGGTGTGGATCTCGATGAAGTCGTGCTCGACCCAGTAGGTGCGGAGCGCGTGCTCGAAGGTGGTCTGGATGCGCGCGATGAGGTTCTGCTCGGGACGGCGCAGGTCAATGAAGCGCCAGTCCATGCGCTTGTCGAGGCCGGAGTCCGCCGCAATGGGGTTCTCGGGCAGGGCCATCGCCGCGATCACCAGCCCGTCGAGCTTGATCTCGACGCCGCCGAGCTTCACGCGCTCGTCGTGCTTCAGCTCGCCGGTCGCGGTGAGGAAGGTGCCCTGGGTCAGACTCGATATCTTGTCTGCGAGTTCATCGGTCTCTGAGCCTGTCGAAGGGTCGCCCTTCGGGTTGACCAGCTGCACAGCACCCGACTCGTCGCGCAGCACGACGAACTGCACCTTCTTCTGGTCGCGGATCACCTCGACCCACCCGGAAACGCTCACCGGCCCGTCCGTAGCGGCGGCAAGGTTCTTGATGAGGGTGCGTGTTGTCACGGTCACCGAGTTTACTCACGGGATTTCCGCAGGACGGTGAAACGTAGACTTGGGGCCGTGGCAGCGACCCAGATCCATCTCGTGAGGCACGGCGAGGTGCACAACCCGACCGGGGTCCTTTATGGGCGACTGCCCGGGTTCCACCTGTCGGACCTCGGCAAAGAGATGGCGCAGGCCGCAGCGGACGAGCTGGCCGGGCATCCGGTCAGCGCACTGTTCGCAAGCCCGCTGTTGCGGGCCCAGGAGTCGGCCGAGCCGTGGGCCAAAAACTTCGACCTGCCGATCCAGACCGACGAGCGACTGATCGAGCCCACGAACAAGTTCGAGGGCGGCACGTACGAGTTCGGCCCGAGCATCCTGCTGCACCCGCGGGTGTGGCCCTGGGTGATGAACCCGTTCAAGCCCAGCTGGGGTGAGCCGTACGCGCATGTGGTGCGCCGGATGTTCGCGGCGATCGACGACGCATGGGCCTCCGTCGAGACCGGCGAGGTGGTGATGGTGAGCCACCAGATGCCGATCGTGATGGTGCAGCGCGCGGTCAGTGGCCTGCGCTCGTTCCACGACCCGCGCGCGCGACGCTGCACTCTGTCGAGCATCACCACGCTGGAGCGCCGCGGCGACGCGTTCGTCGAGGTGGGCTACAGAGACCTGTCGTCAGAGATTCTGGCCAGGGCCATCGACACGGGGGCGGTATGAACGGGGGCGCCGTGAAGCGCGCCATCGCTATAGCGGCTTTCGCCATGCTCGCGCTGACGGGCTGTGCGTCATCGACGGCACTCGACTCCAGCGCGACCAACTCCAACTACATCGACGACAGCGGCCAGCCCGTGCTGGTGAAGCCCGCCGACCGCGGTGCCCCGCTCGAGTTCACCGGCAAGACCGAAGACGGCTCGCCGCTCTCGCTCAGCACGTATCGCGGCAAGGTCGTTGTGGTGAACTTCTGGTACTCCAGTTGCGCCCCCTGCCGTGCCGAGGCGCCCATCCTCCAGGGGCTCTCCGACCAGTACCAGGACGACGGCGTCTCCTTCATCGGCGTCAACACGATCGACCAGGCCGACACCGCGATCGCGTTCGAGAAGTCGCACAAGGTGACCTACCCCTCTGTGATGGACGTCGACAGCGGCTCGGCGCGCATCGCATTCCACGGCGCGATCTCCGCCAACACGGTGCCGGTCACCTTCGTGCTCGACACCAAGGGTCGCGTGGCCGCGCGCATCGTCGGCGAGCTGCAGTCGTCATCCATTCTCAACACCCTGATCACCCAGACGCTGGCCGAGCAGAAGTGAGCGGAATAACGTCGTTTGCCGAGTTCGGCAACCTCGCCCTCGTGCTGCCGCTGGCGCTCGCCGCGGGCCTGGTCGCCTTCCTCTCGCCGTGCGTACTGCCGCTGGTTCCGGGCTACCTCGCCTACGTCGGCGGGTTCGCGTCGACTCAGGAACGCAAGGGTCGCGGTCGGCTGCTGATCGGTGTCGCGCTGTTCGTGCTCGGTTTCAGCGTGGTGTTCATCACCATCAACATCGTGTTCTCGCTGGCGGGCTTGCTGCTCATCCCGTGGATCGGACTCATCACGCGGATCGCGGGCGTGGTGCTCATCCTCATGGGCCTCGTCTTCATCGGACAGTTCAGCTTCATGCAGCGCAGCTTCAAGCCCGAGTGGCGGGTTGCGACCGGCCTCGGCGGAGCGCCGCTGCTCGGCATCGTGTTCGGCCTCGGCTGGACGCCGTGCATCAGCCCCACCCTCGCCGCTGCTCTCACGCTGAGTTCCGGCAGCGGAAGCCTCTGGCGCGGCGCGCTCATCGGGGTCTTCTACTGCCTCGGCCTCGGCATCCCTTTCCTGCTCGTCGCGCTCGGCCTCAACTGGGTCGGCGGCTCTCTTCGCTGGGTGAAGCGGCACATTCGTGCCATCAACATCGTGGGCGGAGCGCTCCTCATACTGATCGGACTCATCATGGTCACCGGCCTCTGGCAGCTCATCATGTCGGCCCTCGGGGCGGTGATGGGAGGAATTGTCTCGCCCATCTGATCACATCGATTCGCCGGCGCCCGCGCCGAAGGACTCCGGCATCGCGCAGCCCCGCCTCGGAATCGTCGGCTATTTACGCTTCTTCTGGCGCCAGCTCACCAGCATGCGCACCGCGCTGTTCCTGCTCCTGCTGCTCGCGATCGCGGCGGTGCCCGGTTCGCTGTTCTCTCAGCGCAGCTCGGACCCGAACGGTGTGACGCAGTACTTCGCCGAGCATCCAGACACCGCGCCGATTCTCGACAAGTTCCAGCTGTTCGACGTGTACACCTCGGTGTGGTTCTCGGCCATCTACCTGCTGCTGTTCATCTCGCTGATCGGCTGCGTCATCCCGCGCGCGATCCACCACGCCAGGGCGCTGCGCTCGCGGCCGCCGCGCACCCCCGCTCACCTCGAGAGGTTGGGCACGTTCTCTGCCTCGGAGATGGCGGCAGGCCAGACGGATGCCGCCGGCGCCGTGATCACGCCGGCCTCGGCCATCGAGGCGGCCCGCTCCGTGCTTCGCCGCAGCGGCTATCGCGTGCAGCTGTTTGATTCGAAGGACTTATCGGTGTCCGCCGAGCGCGGCTACCTGCGGGAGACCGGCAACCTGCTGTTCCACACGGCGCTCATCGGCATCCTCATCTCCGTCGGAATCGGCAGCGGCTTCGGCTACACCGGCCAGCGCGCGCTGGTCACCGGGCAGGCCTTCGCCAACGTGCGGGTGAGCTTCGACTCGTTCAGCCCCGGCCGGTTCTTCACCGACGGCCAGCTGGTGCCGTATCGCATCAAGCTCAACTCCTTCACCGCGAAGTACGAGGAGCAGAACACCAACGCCCTCGGCGAGCCGATCGACTACACGGCGAAGGTCACCACCTACGACGGCACGAGCACCAAGGGCACCGACCAGACCATCAAGGTGAACTCGCCGCTCGAGATCGGCGGAAACCAGGTCTACCTGCTGGGCAACGGCTACGCACCGCACATCACCGTGCGCGACCCGTCGGGCACCATCGTCTTCTCCGAGCCGGTGATCTACCTCGCCCAGGACGCCAACCTCACCTCGCTCGGCATCGTCAAGATTCCGGATGGCCTGGCCAAGCAGGTGGGCATCCGCAGCTTCTTCTATCCGACCGCCCAGAAAGCGTCGGACGGGAGCCTGGCCTCCGTGAACCCCGACCTGCTGAACCCCGAGATCTCGTTCGTCATGTACACGGGCAACCTCGGAATCAACTCCGGTGCGCCGAAGTCGGTCTACTCGCTCGACGTCTCGAAGATGACGGAGGTAGCGGGACCGGATGTCGCGACGGCGGCCATCCACCTGAAGCCGGGCCAGAGCGCGAAGATCCCGGGCGGCCTCGGAACCATCAGCTTCGACAACATGGCGCCGGCGGACCAGAAGGGCAACCTCGAGAAGAGCGTGCAGCGCTTCGCTTCGCTCGACATCCATCGCGATCCGACCCTCGGTTGGGTGCTGTTCTTCGCGATCTGCGTCGTACTCGGGCTGCTCACCGGCCTGTTCATTCCGCGCCGCCGGGTCTGGGTGAAAGCGGTCGAGCAGGAGGATGGTGGCCTCCGCCTCGAGTACGCCGGACTCGCCCGTGGTGAAGACCCCGGGCTCGAGTCGGCGGTGGCGGACATCGCGGCACGGCACTCCCAGCAACTCGGGCTTAAGCTGACACCGTGACTACAGCCGCCCTAGCTTCGTACTCGCTCGTCGCCGTCTACTCGGCCATGGCCATCTACCTGTTCGCATTCATCGCCTACACGCTGGACCTGGCCCGCCGTTCGGCGCTGGCCACGGCCGTGAACACGCCCGTAGCCGAGGTCGTCTCCACCGCTGGCGTCGGCAAGCTTGCGAGCGCAGGCGGCACGGTCGTTCTGGAGCGGCCCGCAGCTCCTGCGGAGCCGGTCACGCGGCGCAACAACCCCTTCGCGCGGGTGGCGTTCGCGCTCACCGTGCTCGGCTTCGTGCTTCACGTCGGAGGCGATGTGCTGCGAGGTGTCGCGGCCCACCGCGTTCCCTGGGCGAACATGTTCGAGTTCTCGCTGACGGCATCCGCCATCATCGTCGGCGTCTTCATCTTCGTGCAGATCTGGCAGCCGCTGATGTTCCTGGGCGCGTACATCACCGGGTTCGTGCTCATCGTGCTGGGCTTCGGAACCGTCGGATTCTATGTCGATGTCGTACCGCTGCCGCCGGCGCTGCAGTCGTACTGGCTGGTCATCCACGTCTTCGTCGCGACCCTCGGCACCGCGTTCTTCGCCGTCGGCGCCGGACTGTCGATCGTGCAGCTGCTCCAGACCCGACGCGAGCACGGCGGCCTGCCCTCGCTCAAGTTCATGCAGACCTTCCCCGACTCGGTGAAGCTCGAGAACCTCGCATACCGCGTCGTCGTGGTCGGCTTCGTGTTCTGGACCTTCACACTCATGGCAGGCGCCATCTGGGCCGAGCATGCCTGGGGTCGCTACTGGGGCTGGGACACCAAAGAGGTGTGGACGTTCATCATCTGGACCATCTTCGCCGGCTACATCCACGCTCGTGCGACTCGCGGATGGCGCGGATCGCGGTCCGCCTGGCTCGCGCTCGTGGGCTTCGCGGCGGTCATGTTCAACTTCACGGTGGTCAACCTGTACTTCCACGGGTTGCACGCTTACAGCGGTCTGTAAGCCCGCTGTACGGGTGCCGTCCACCCGGTGATTGTGCGCTCGCGGAACGGATGTTCGTGCGCGCGCACAAACATTCGCGACGGGAGGGCACAATCGCGGCCGGGTCGGGGATGATTGGCACATGATTCACATCATTGTGTCGGCCGTACTGGCGCTGCTGTTCCTGGTGACGGGCGCAGGCAAAGTGCTCGGACTGGGGTACGCGAACAAGCAGCGCGATCTGCTGCACGTCGAGCCGCGGTTCTGGCGCATCACCGGCATCCTGGAGTGGGCTGGCGCAGCGGGACTGATCGTCGGCATCTGGGTGCCCTGGCTCGGCATCGCTGCTGCAGTCTGCCTGGCCCTGTTCATGGTGGCCGCCGCCGTCGCGCGCATCCGCGCATCGCGGAAAGCGGGCACCACGAAGGGACTCGTAGCGGGGGTTACCGCCGACCTGTTCCTCGCCGTCATCGCCGCGGTGACCGCGGCACTTATCGCGATGGGAAAGTAGCGGGCGCTAGGCGCCGATGACGTGGACCAACTCTTCGATGAAACTGCTGAAGTCGGTTGAGCGCTTGACGAGCTCGAGCACGTCGCCGCGATCCGCGAAGACCTCGACGAACTGATCGAAGACCTCCTGGAACGAGCTTCGACCACTAGAGGAGAACGCGATCAGCGCAATCACGTTGACCCGGTTGTCGCCCCACTTCATGGGCGATTCGTTGACGGCGATGGCGATGGATGTGCGGGTCGCGCTCATGACCATGGCGTGCGGGACGGCGATGGTGTCGGTGAACGCGGTGGATGACATCAGCTCGCGCTCGACCGCGCCATCCACATAGCTCTCGTCGATGATCCCGTGCGACACCATCAGCGCGCCGAGCTTGCGGATCATTTCGACCTCTGAGGCCGCGACCTCGTTGCGCAGGAACAGGCCGTCCGAGAAGTACAGCAGCAGGTCATCCTTGATCTTGGCCCGTCTCGCATGGCGGCGAACGCGCGCGATCGCCCGACGGATGTTATCGATGTCGCCGTCGGTCAGGAACGGCTGGATGACAACCACATTGTCGAGCGCGCCCTTGCCGGTGATGGTCGTGAGCACCAGATCCGTGGAGAAGTCGAGCCAGTCGATATCCGTTCTCGTCACCACGATTTCGACCGACAGCTCGTCGCCGAGCGCTGCCTCAATCCGCTCGCGCAGGATGGTGTGCATGTCGTAGTACCCGGGGCAGACGATTGCCACGGTCAGTCGTTCTTCACGACGGGACAACCGCTCGAGGAACGATCCGAGGTGCAGCGCGATGTAGGAGATCTCGTCGTCATTCATCGTGATCGACTTTGCGCGCTGGATCTGCGATGCCATGAAAACCGCGACGTCGTAGATCATCGGATAGGAGGTCTTGATCGAGCGCACGAGCGGATTCTTCGAGTACGAGTTCTGCTCTGCCCGCGCCACGAGGTTGCTGAGGTGCAATGCGAGCCGGACCATGAATGCCTCGTCGTTGAGGTCTACGAGGTACTCCTCGCTGACCTGCGCGACGATACTGCGCACGAGCGCGAGGTTCTCGGGGTCGACGTAATTCTCGATGAGCTCTTTCGCCGGCTGTCCCTGGCCGGGCGTAATGACGCGCGTGGTCAGTAGCTTTGCGAGGTAGTCGAGGTCGACGTCGCCGAGCGTCACATCGAAGTGCGTCGAAATCAGGATGGCGAGACCGGATGCGACCGGCTCGGTCTCCGGGTCGCGCGTGCGCGGGAGCGGATCCGGCGCGCGCTGGTCGCGCAGCACCCGGTCGACCGCGATCGCGGTGTGCAACAGCACACTGTTGATGCCGTACTCGTTGACGAAGTAGCCCTGGCGGTCGAGCATCTCGATGAGGTCGGTCTTGAATGCCCCGAGATCCTCAGACGCAAATTCGCGCTGCACGTTTTCAAGCTCCAGGAATCCCTGCGCGCTTTCGCTGTGAAACAACTTGCTCAGCAGCCTGCGGTGATCACTTTCCGAGCCCGTCAGGGAAACGATGCTGCCATGGCGCGCGAGGGTGACCCCGGCATCCTCGCCGAGGGCTTTGACCTTGCGCAGGTCGCTCTCGATGGTCGACTCACTCACGAAGAGGCTGTCGGCCAGGGCGTGAACATCCAGTCCCTGCGGCGCCTCGGTGAGCCTGCGAACCAGGTGATGGACGCGATCGCGCGGCGTATCGAAGTCGCTGTCTTTGGCGCGCTCGCCGGACGCGAACGTCGCATAGGCCTCACGGTTGATCCGATACCCGGCGGTGGATGCGGTGATGATCGGAAGCGGATGGGCCGCAGCCTTGGCCGCGGTGACATAACTGCGAACGCTGCGTGTCGTAACACCCAGCTGGTCCGCCAGCTCCGTCGCCGTTATCCAGCCATCCGACTGCACAAGGTAGTCGAGCAGCCGTTGATACTTATCGCTCATCTCGCCAGTCACACTAGCCACTCGGGGTAGTGCGCGTCCCCTCAGCACTCTTTTTTCCGCACCCGCGGAAACAGGTCTGTTGGCGCCCCAGCCGCCTCCGGTCCAATCATTAGTGAACTGCAGCAGCAATGCCACGCACCCCCATAGGCCCGTATCGAATCGCAAGGAGGCGAATCCGATGGTGATGATTCTTGTCGTCTGCGGCGCGGGTGCGTCCTCTACTTTTCTTGCCAGCCGCATTCGCAAGCTCGCCTCCGAGCGCGGTCTCGATCTCACCGCGAAGGCGTCAAGCACCGAGGAACTCGCCGCACGCCTGCAGGGCGCCGGCCTGCTGCTCGTCGGCCCGCACCTTGAGTCGAGCTTCTCCCAGCTCGAGGCCGAGGCGGCCGAGCTCCACATTCCCGCGTCCCTGCTCCCGTCGACGGCGTTCGGCCCGACGGGAGCAGAGGATGCGCTTGCCAGGGCCATCTCACTGCTTGCCGTCCCCATCGAAGGAAACCCCAATGCCTGAACGCACCGTCACGATCGCCTCGGCCCACGGCTTGCACGCCCGTCCGGCGTCGCTCTTCGTTCAGGCGGTCACGGCATCCGGCCTTCCGGTCACGCTCACCAAGGGCGACAAGACCCTCAACGGCGCGAGCATCCTCGGGGTCATCTCGCTCGGCATCGAGCACGGCGACCAGGTCACCCTGAGCGCCGAGGGCGACAACGCGGATGCGGTGCTCGACCAGCTGGCCGAGATCCTCACGACCGACTTCGACGCATGACCGTATCGACCACGCTTGTCGGGATCGGGATCGGCCGCGGCCTCGCGGTGGGCCCGATCCTTCGCATGCCCGATCCGCTTCCGGAGCCGTCGGATGCCGCAAGCTCGCAGGGCACGGATGCCGAGAAGGTGCGCGCGGCCGGTGCACTCGCCGCAACCGCGGCAGACATTCGGCTCCGCGGGGAGCGCGCCGGTGGAGCAGCACAGGACGTCCTCGAGGCGCAGGCGTTCATGGCCGAGGATCCGACGCTCAAGGATGACGTCAACGACCGGATCGATTCCGGCAAGACGGCGGAACGCGCGGTGTTCGAGGCATTCGTGCAGTTCCGCGACCTGTTGGTCAGCATGGGCGGATACATGGGCGAGCGCGCTACGGACCTCGACGATGTTTCGCAGCGCGTGCGAGCGAATCTTCAGGGCGTTGCCGCTCCGGGCGTGCCCGATCCCGACTACTCCTTCGTGCTCGTCGCCCGCGATCTCGCACCGGCCGATACGGCACTTCTTGACCTCGACAAGGTTCTTGCCCTCATCACCAGTGACGGTGGCCCCACTTCTCACACCGCGATCCTTGCGCGAGAGAAGTCAATCGTCGCGGTGGTGGGAACGAAGGGTGCCCTGTCTCTTGAGGACGGCGACACGGTCATCGTCGATGCCTCGACGGGGGTCGTCACGGTAGACCCGACAGACGCCGAGCGCGCTGCCTCCGTGACGGCACTCGAATCTCGTGCTGCTGCATCTACTGTTCCGGTCGGTCCGGGCGCGCTCGCCGACGGGACGCCCATCCCGCTTCTGGCCAACCTCGGCTCTGTCGACAAGCTCGACGATGCGGTTGCCAAGGGCGCGGAGGGCGTTGGCCTGTTCCGTACAGAGTTCCTGTTCCTCGATTCCGAAACCGCTCCGACCGTCGCGGACCAGGAAGCGAAGTACACCGCGCTCTTCGCCGCGTTCCCGGGCAAGAAGGTCGTGGTGCGAGCTCTGGATGCCGGAGCGGACAAGCCGCTCAGCTTTTTGAACGACGAGCCGGAAGAGAATCCGGCGCTCGGGCTGCGCGGGCTTCGCGCGCTCCGGGCTCACGAGTCGATCCTGCGCGACCAGCTCACCGCTGTCGCAAATGCCGCGGCGGCAACGACAGCGGATGCCTGGGTCATGGCGCCCATGGTGTCCACCGTCGAGGAGGCACGCTATTTCGTGAGCCTCGCGAAAGAGCTCGGCGTGAAAACCGCCGGTGTCATGGTCGAAGTTCCGGCGGCGGCACTGCTGGCCGACCGCATCCTTGCCGAATCCGACTTCGCGAGCATCGGCACCAATGACCTCACCCAGTACACGCTCGCTGCCGATCGACTCCTTGGATCGGTCGCGTCGTTCCAAGACCCGTGGCATCCCGCCGTCCTTCGCCTGGTCGGCGAGGTCGGCAAGGCCGGAGCTGCGCTGGGTAAGCCCGTCGGGATCTGCGGTGAAGCCGCGGCCGACCCGCTGCTGGCGGTCGTCCTCGTGGGCCTTGGCGCAACGTCGCTTTCGATGTCGCCCGCGGCACTCGCGGATGTGCGTGCCGAGCTCGCGCGCTTCACCACGGCACAAACCGAAGAATTCGCCGAACTTGCTCTCTCGGCAAATAGCGCTGTGGAGGCCCGCGCCGCGGTGCTCTCTGCGGCAACCCCCAAACACCCCAATCAGCACACAGAATCGGAGTAGAAATGACAACGACGTCAACACTGGCCGCGCCTCCCGCGGGGTCGTCCCAGGGAAGGGTTCGCGTCCAAAAATTCGGGACGTTCCTCTCCGGAATGGTGATGCCAAACATCCCCGCGTTCATTGCATGGGGAATCATCACCGCCTTCTTCATCCAGACCGGATGGACACCGAACGGCTTGCTCGGAGGCTTCGGCACGACCAACGGCGTCGCTAACGTCGGACTTGTCGGGCCGATCATCACCTACCTGATCCCGCTGCTCATCGCGGCGCAGGGTGGCCGCATGGTCTATGGCCTTCGCGGGGCCGTCGTCGGCACCGTGTTCACGATGGGTGTCATCATCGGGTCTCTCGGCACGACCATGATCCTTGGTGCCATGATCTGCGGCCCGCTCGGCGCCTGGTTGATCAAGCAGTTCGACCGTCTCTGGGAAACCCGAATCCGAGCCGGCTTCGAGATGTTGGTGAGTAACTTCTCCGCCGGAATCCTCGGATTCGGTTTGGCTCTCGCCGGCTTCTTCTGGCTGTCGCCGTTCTTCTCCTGGATCTCCACGATCCTGGGTGACGGCGTCAAGGCGCTGGTCAACGCTCACTTGCTCCCGCTCGCGAGCATCTTCATCGAGCCGGCCAAGGTCGTGTTCCTGAACAACGCCATCAACCACGGTGTGCTCGACCAGCTGGGTATCCAGCAGGTGCAGCAGTCCGGAAAGTCGATCCTGTTCCTGCTCGAGGCCAACCCCGGTCCGGGCGCGGGCCTGCTGCTCGCGTTCACGTTCTTCGGCGTCGGCATTGCTCGCGCGACCGCTCCCGGTGCGTTCATCATCCAGTTCCTCGGCGGCATCCACGAGGTGTACTTCCCGTTCGTGCTCTCGAAGCCCATCCTGCTGCTGTCTGTCATCGCGGGTGGAGCTACCGGCGTTGCGACCAACGTCGCGTTCCAGTCCGGACTGGTGGCGCCAGCGTCCCCGGGATCGATTTTCGCGATCCTGTTCGAGACATCGAAGGATAGTTACGTCGGCGTCATTCTCTCGGTCATCCTGTCCGCTGCTGTCTCGTTCGTGATCACCGCGGTCATCCTTCGGGCCAGTCGCAAGCGCGACCTCGCGGCCGAGGCGGCGGGCGAGACCGCACTCGCGGATGCGATCGTCAAGAACCAGGCGAACAAGGGACGCGACAGCCGCGTCGGCGACCTGCTCGCCAACACGGGCGCCAACAGCCCACAGGCCGATGCAGAGGATGCCGGGGCCGGCACCATCACCGCGACGAAGATCAGCTCGATCGTCTTCGCGTGCGACGCCGGGATGGGTTCGAGTGCCATGGGCGCGACGGTCGTCCGCAACAAGTTGAAGAAGGCCGGCGTCACCGGTGTCACGGTTGAGAACAAAGCGATCGCCAACCTCACCGACGACGTCGATGTCGTGATCACGCAGTCCCAGTTGACGGACCGCGCCAAGCAGAAGGCCCCGCACGCCCAGCACGTGTCGGTGGACAACTTCATGGCGAGCCCGAAGTACGACGAGGTCGTTGCCGAGGCGAAGGCCTCGCAGGGCGCGTAGCAGCGAATAGGGCCAGGAAGGGATTCAGGTACCGCGAATGAGCGTATTGGAGCTCGCGCAAATCAACCTCCACGGAAGCGCAACGACGCAGGCTGAGGCGATTGATGAGGCAGGTCGCATCCTCGTGTCAACGGGGGCGGTGACCGCGAACTACCCGAAATACATGCACGATCGAGAAGCACTCGTCTCGACCTACATGGGCAACTTCCTGGCAATTCCGCATGGCACGAACGAGGGCAAGGACACGGTTCTTGCGTCTGCGCTCTCGTTCGTGCGCTACGACGATCCGCTCGACTGGGGAGGCAATCCGGTGCGCTTCGTCGTCGGGATCGCCGGCAAGGATGGCGGCCACATGGACGTCCTCTCCAGCATCGCCCTCATCTTCAGCGAGGACGACCAGGTCGAGGCCCTGCTCGTTGCTACGACTCCCGAGGACGTTCTCAAACTTCTGGGTGACGTGAATGAGTGACTTCTCGTGAAGGCTGTCCACTTCGGTGCTGGGAATATCGGTCGCGGTTTCGTCGGCCTGATCCTTCACAACGCCGGGTATGAGGTCGTTTTCGCCGACGTCAACGCCGAACTGATCGATGCGCTCAGCTCCAGCTCGAGTTACCTCGTTCGCGAGGTCGGGGCGGGTGCATCGACCAGTACGGTCACGAACTACCGCGCGCTGAATAGCGCAACGAACGAAGCTTCGGTCGTCACCGAGATCGCGACGGCGGATGTCGTCACGACCGCGGTCGGTCCGAACATCCTGCGCTTCGTCGCTCCCGTGATCGCTCTGGCCCTGGCCTCCCGGGATGCCGCGCTTCCACCGCTCGCCGTCATGGCCTGCGAGAATGCGATCAACGCGACGGACATTTTGAGGGACGCCGTGGTCGCGTCCCTCAAGGATTCGTCGCTGCTCGCGCGCGCGGTCTTCGCCAACACGGCCGTCGACCGCATCGTGCCGGGGCAGCCCGAGGGCGCAGGGCTCGACGTCACGGTCGAGGCGTTCTTCGAATGGGCCGTCGAAGCGACGCCGTTCGGCGACAACGTACCGGTCATCCCGGAGGCGCACTTCGTCGCCGATCTCGCTCCCTATATAGAGCGCAAACTCTTCACCGTGAACACCGGTCACGCGACGACGGCGTACCTGGGCTTCGTGGCGGGTGCGACGACGATCTCCGAAGCCATCGCCATACCGTCTGTGCTCGCCGGCGTTCGCGCTGTTTTGGCCGAAACCAAGGCGCTGCTCGTCGCCAAGCACGACTTCGCGGCGGAGGTGCAGCAGGGGTATATCGAGAAAAACCTCGTGCGCTTCGCCAACGACGAGCTCACCGACACGGTCGACCGCGTCGGGCGTCAACCGTTGCGCAAACTCTCGCGAAACGAACGATTCGTCGGGCCTGCTGCGGAGCTGGCCGAGCGCGGGCTTCCGTGTGAAGCCCTCGTGACGGCGATGGGCGCATCGCTGCGGTTCGATGTTCCGGAGGATCCGCAGAGCGTCGAGCTGCTGGCGCTGCTCGGCGCGCTGTCGGCGGAAGACTTCGTGCTGCAGGTGACGGGGTTACCGCAGACGCATCCGCTGTTCCCGGCACTCGTCGCGGAGGTCGCGGCCGCCGGCTAGGGCTATCAGGCGGCCTTGGCCATGCCCGATCGACCGGGGATGACCGTGTCGGCCGCGATGATCGCGTCGCCGTTCACGTGCGCGCCATTGCCGACTCGCACGTTCGCGCCGATCTTGGCGTAGCTGCCCACTTGCGCGGCCACGCCGATCGATGCTCCGGCGCCGACGTGCACGTTGCTGCCGAGCACCGCCTTCGGTCCGACGATCGCTTCGCTCTCGATCCAGCTTCCGGCGCCGATGGTGGCCTTCTGGCCCACCTGGGCGCGTGACTCGACGTAGGCGTTCGGTGCGATGAAAGCGGTCTCATCCACCGAGGCGCCCACAGCGACCATGCCACGCCCGTTGGGGTGGCGACGATAGCGCAGCAACTGGCCACGCTCGTCTTCGATTTCTTCGATGATCCTGCTCATGTAGTGATTAACCGGAATGACAGGGTTGGCATTCCCAACCCGGTCGTGAATTCAGTCGGCGAGGAGCTCGCGCACCCGCGGCGCGACCTGCTCGCCGTAGAGGCCGATGCTGGTCATCATCTTCTCGTGGCTCAGGGGGCCGTTCGAGTACTTGAGGTCGAACCGTGTGATGTCGAGCGCTTTCGCGGTTGCGGCGATCTTCTGGGCGACCGTCTCGGGGCTTCCCACGTAGAGGGCGCCGACATCCGCCTCGTGTTCGAAGGATTCGCGGGTGGGCGGCGACCAGCCGCGCTCGCGGCCGATCTTCGAGATGGTGGTGAAATAGTGCGGCCAGAGTTCCTCGCGGGCCTGGGCGTCGGTCTCGGCGATGTAACCCGGCGAGTGCACGCCGACGGGCTGCAGCGGATGCTCGTACTGGGCGAGCGCGCGATGGAACAGGTCGATGTACGGCTTGAATCGCGAGGCCTCGCCGCCGATGATCGCGAGCGTCAGCTGGAACCCGTAGCGGGCGGCGCGCACGACCGACTCCGGGCTGCCGCCGACGCCGATCCAGGTGGTCAGCAGGCCGTCCTCCACCATCGGGTACACGGTCTGGTTCTCCACCGGCGGGCGCACGCTGCCCGACCAGTTGACCGGGTTCTGCTCGCGCACGGCGGCGAACAGCTCGAGTTTCTCTTCGAAGAGCTTCTCGTAGTCGCGCAGGTCGAGTCCGAAGAGCGGGAACGACTCGGTGAACGACCCCCGGCCGAGGATGACTTCGGCGCGTCCGTTCGACAGTGCGTCGAGCGTGGAGAAGCGCTGGAACACGCGGATTGGGTCGTCGGATGACAGCACGGTCACCGCTGAGCCGAGATGGATGCGCTCGGTCTTGCCGGCGATCGCCGCGAGCACGACCTCGGGCGTGGAGACGGCGAAGTCCTCGCGGTGGTGCTCCCCGATGCCGATGAAGTCGAGGCCGACCTGGTCGGCGAGCACGGCCTGGTCCACGAGGTTGCGAAGCACCTGGGCGTGCGACAGCAGGGTGCCGTCGGGCGCGGCGGTCACGTCCCCGAAGGTGTCGAGTCCGAGTTCGAGCGTCATCTGGTTCTCCTGTTGTCTATGCGAATGCATAGACCTTCAACTATGCGCATGCCGCAACTATTCCAGCAGTGCATAGCTCCGCTCGACGCGCGCGCGCCACCAGTTCGTGCGGTCGGCGTCCGCGGAGTGCTTCTCGAGCAGACCGGCATCCGGAACCACCCGTCGCACGTCGATCGCGCCATCGCTCGCCACCAGCGGCTCGCCCGTGATGTCGGCCGCGAGCAGGCTCACCGTTCCGAGCCCGCAGTCGTACGACAGGTTCTCGATCGCGGCCGCCAGGTATGCGCCCATCGCGATCCCGACCGAGGTTTCGAGCGCACTCGAGACCACGACCGGCAGTCCGGCTTCGCCGACCAGCCGCAGGGACCTGCGGATGCCGCCCAGCGGCTGCGCTTTGACCACCAGCAGGTCGGCGGCTTTCGCCCGCGCCACCTCGAGCGGGTCGCTGGCCTTGCGCACGCTCTCGTCGGCCGCGATCGGCACGCCCATGTACTTGACGCGTTTGCGGATGTCGGCGAGCTCCTCGACGGTCTCGCACGGCTGTTCGACGTACTCCAGGTCGAGCGGCGCGAGGGCGTGGATGGCGTGCTCGGCCTCGTCCACGTTCCAGCCCAGGTTGGCGTCGACGCGGATGCGGCCCTCGGGCCCCAGGTAGTCGCGCACCGCCTGCACCCTGGCCACGTCATCCGTGATCGACTGCCCCTTCTCGGCCACCTTCACCTTGACGGTGCGGCAGCCGGGGAATCGGTCGAGGATGGCCGCGACCTCCGTCGGACCGACTGCCGGCAGGGTGGCGTTCACGCGGATGCGCGAGCGGAAGATCGCCGGGGTCTGCGTCCAGCCGAAGTCGATGGCGGCCGCCAGCCACGCCGACGACTCCTCGTCGTCGTACTCGAGGAACGGGGAGAACTCGGTCCAGCCCTCCGGACCCTCGAAGAGTGCCGCCTCCCGGGTCTCGATCCCGCGGAATCGCTGGCGCATCGGCAGTGAGACGACGCGCAGCGTGGCGAGGATGTCGGACAGCGTTGGCAACATGCCTCCAGTCTGTACCCGGCTATCGTGATCTCATGCTGACCGAACCGGAGACCCGCGCGCCGGTCGCATGGCCCGGTCGGGCTGCCGCCGCCATCGCGGTAGCGTGCGTGCTTCTCGAGGTGGCAGCGATCAGCGTCGGTGATGCCCGGCACTGGACGATCGCGACCTGGCTGGGGTACGGGGTGATCGGCCTCACGGCCGTCGGGTTTCTCGGCGGGCTGGCCGCCGTCATCCTTCGCCGGGGCGGAGCCTGGGGTGTCGTGGCGATGATCGTGAGCGTGCTCGCGAACCCGCTCGTGCAGATCGCCGTGCTCGGGCTGTTCGGCTCCTCGTAGGCCAGCTCCTCGTAGGCTGGGGCTATGGTCTCAGAACTGTTCGACCCCTCGGTCTGGAAGCCGGCGGAGGGCTTCGATGGCCTCACCGACATCACCTACCATCACGACCTCACCGGCCGGATCGCACGTGTGGCGTTCAACCGGCCCGAGGTGCGCAACGCGTTTCGGCCGCAAACCGTCGATGAGCTCGCCCGCGCGCTCGATGACGCACGCATGAACACGCACATCGGGGTGGTGCTGCTCACCGGCAACGGGCCCAGCCCGAAAGATGGCGGCTGGGCCTTCTGCAGCGGCGGCGACCAGCGCATCCGCGGGCGTGACGGGTACCAGTACCAGGACGGTGTCGCGGCCACCGGTCGCCTGCACATCCTCGAGGTGCAGCGCATCATCCGCTTCATGCCGAAGGTGGTCATCTGCGTGGTGCCCGGCTGGGCGGCCGGCGGCGGGCACTCGCTGCACTCGGTGTGCGACCTCACCATCGCCAGCCGGGAGCACGGCATGTTCAAGCAGACGGATGCCGACGTCGGCTCCTTCGACGGCGGCTACGGCAGCGCCTACTACGCGAAACAGATCGGCCAGAAGCTCGCCCGCGAGGTGTTCTTCCTCGCGCGTGCGTACGACGCCCAGCGCGCCTACGAGATGGGGGCGGTGAACGCGGTCGTGCCGCACGCCGAGCTGGAGACGACCGCTCTCGACTGGGCGAACGAGATCCTCACCAAGTCGCCGACCTCCATCCGCATGCTCAAGTACTCCTTCAATGCCGTGGACGACGGACTGGTCGGCCAGCAGCTGTTCGCCGGCGAGGCGACCCGGCTCGCCTACGGCACGGACGAAGCCGTCGAGGGCAAGGACGCGTTCCTCGAGAAGCGCGACCCCGACTGGGCCCCGTACCCCTGGCAGTTCTGATGGCCGTCGCTGCTTTTCGCGAGGTGCCCAAGAATGCTGCCAAATCGCTGATTTGGCAGGATTCTTGGGCACCTCGCGGGAGTGGGGGATGACCCGGCAGCTGCGGGTCGTCGACCCTGGCGACCCGGCGGCCGTGATGAGCGCGCTGGCGCGCGCCATCACCGCGGACGGACCCGCCGTCATTGCGGCGGCCTCGCCACCGCTCGACTTGCCGGCACACGTCGAGCAGCGCGTGGCGCTCGTCGTCGAGACGAGCGGATCCACCGGGAAGCCGAAGCGGGTCGCGCTCAGCGCGGGCGCCCTGCTGGCCAGCGCGGCGGCATCCGATTCGGCGCTCGGCGGACCGGGCCAGTGGCTGCTCGCGCTGCCCACCCACTACATCGCCGGGATCAATGTGCTGGTGCGGTCCCTGGCCGCGCAGACTGAGCCGGTGATGCTCGCGCCCGGACACTTCGAGCCCAGCGAGTTCGCGGCCGCTGCGCTTCGGATGGACGCCGCCCTGCGGTTCACTGCGCTCGTTCCGGCCCAGCTGGCGAGCCTGATCGACGCGGCCGACCACGACCTCGACCTGCTGGAGCCCGTGCGTCGATTCGATCGCATCCTGCTTGGTGGGCAGGCCGCCTCGTCTGACCTTCTCGCGAAAGCGGTCGAACTCGGACTCAACGTCACGACCACCTACGGCTCCAGCGAGACCAGTGGGGGCTGCGTCTACGACGGCGTACCGATCGGCACCACCCGCGCCCGCCTGGTCGATGGCCAGCTCGAGCTCGGCGGCCCGACCCTCGCCGAGGGCTACCTCGATGACCCGGAGCGCACCGCCGCGACCTTCCACGACGAGGATGGCGCGCGCTGGTACCGCACCGGCGACACCGGGTCGGTCGAGGACGGCATCGTCACTGTGACCGGCAGGCTCGACGGGCTCATCATCTCCGGCGGCATCAAGGTGTCGCTCGACGAGGTCGAGCGCCTGGTGCGCACACTACCGGGGCTCGCGGATGCCGTGGCCGTGCGAGCGCGCAGCGAGCGCTGGGGCGAGGTGCCCGTCATCGTCACCACGGGGGAGGCGGACCTCGCCGCCGTGAGGGCGAGCGTCTCCGCCGCCCTCGGCAGGGCCGCCGCCCCCGCCGCCGTGCTCACCGTCGACGAACTGCCGACGCTTGCCAGCGGCAAGCCGGACAGGCTGACACTCGCAAAGCTCGTGCAACAGAACGATCACTAGGATTCAGCCGTGGCATCCAACAGACCTCCTCAGAAACGCATCGACCCGCGCACCGTTCGCACCAGCACAGTCCGCTCCCGCAGCGGGCGGCCCGGCGGGCAGCCGCCCAGGGTCGTCGTGAAGAAGGCGACGGCCGCAGACTGGATCGGCGGGGCGCGACTGCGCACCCTGCCGCTGGCGATCGCTCCCGTGGCGCTGGGCACGGCATCCGCCTACCTGCTCTCCGCTCCCGGCTGGCATTGGGTGCGTGCGCTGCTGGCGCTGGCCGTCGCGCTGGCCCTGCAGATCGGCGTCAACTACGCGAACGACTACTCGGACGGCGTGCGCGGCACCGACAAGTACCGGGTAGGACCGTCGCGGCTCACCGGATCGGGTGCCGCGAAACCGCGCACCGTGCTCGTCGTTGCGATCGTCTTCTTCGCGCTGGGTGCGATCGCCGGGGTCGGTCTCGTCGTTCTCACGCACTACTGGTGGCTGCTCGCGGTGGGCGCGGTGGCGATCGCGGCCGCGTACTTCTACACCGGCGGAAAGCGGCCATACGGCTATTACGGCCTGGGCGAACTCTTCGTGTTCGTCTTCTTCGGAATCGTCGCGGTGGCCGGCACCACGTTCACCCAGGTCGGCACCGTCAACATCGAGAGCTGGCTCTCGGGCGTCGCTGCGGGATTCCTGGCCTGCGCGGTGCTGATGGTGAACAACCTGCGCGACATCGAGCAGGACAAACTGGCCGGCAAGCGCACGCTCGCCGTTCTCGTCGGCAGCCTGGCCGGGCGAGTGCTGTTCGCCGTTTTCGTGCTGCTGCCGTTCGTGATCCTGGTCTTCTTCGTGCTCTTCTACCCGCTGGCGCCGCTGGTGTACTTCATCCTGTTGCCGGCGCTTCCGGCCGTGATCATCACGCTCACCGCGAAGACCCCGTCGGAGTTCATCATCGCGCTGCAGCTCACCAGCCTCACCGCCCTGCTCTTCGGGCTGGGGCTCGGCGCCGCTATCGCCTTCTAACTAGAGGTTCTGCTGGCCGCGCTCGAGGCGATCGAGCGCCTCGTTCTCGATGTCGTTGTCAAGGTCGCGATCGGGCCGTGACTTCGATCCGCTGGCCTTCTGGCGCACCATCGACTTCGCGACCGCGTCGCGCGGACCGCGCAGGAAGATGTACGAGATGCAGAAGCCGATGAGAGCGGCTCCGAAAGCGGCGATCCAGACGTTCACCTGCAGCAGCAGAAGGCCGGCGAGCGCGACCGCGAAGATGCCCAGCCGAATGAGCGAGAAGAGCAGCCAGTGCCGTGACGATTTCACGGCTCCAGTGTAGGCACGGCAGCTTGGGGTTCTGTGTGCAGAATTTGAGCCTAGAATCCTCCACATGGTCAGGCTCGCACTCATTGTCGGCGTCATCGCCGTGGTGTTCGTGATCTATGCCTTCGTGAACTGTCTCGTCACCGACCGCATGCAGGTGCGGGCTCTTCCGAAGCCGGTCTGGGCGATCATCACCCTCATCCCCATCTTCGGCGGCATCCTGTGGCTGACCCTCGGCCGGGACCGGTCGCGCGGGGTGTCCGGTGCTCCGGATGACGACCCCGCTTTCCTGAGGACGATCGGCGCCGACAAGGCGGCGGACGCCCGCATCCGCGACCTCGAGGCGAGGCTTGCCGAGCTCGACGACGACGATGACACGAAGAAGTAGGTGAGCACCCCCTCCACCGACTTCGCGGTCGCCCTGCTCGGGGAGTTCGTTCGCCGCGGGGTTCGCGACGTGGTGCTGTGCCCGGGCTCGCGATCGCAGGCGCTCGCGCTCGCCGCGGCCGCCTATGAGAAGGCGGGGATGCTGCGCCTCCGCGTGCGCATGGACGAACGGGTCGCCGGCTTTCTCGCCCTCGGCCTCGCGGCGGAGACCCGCACGCCGGTGCTCGTGATCACCACGTCGGGCACGGCCGTCGCCAACCTGCACCCCGCCGTGCTGGAGGCGCATCACTCGGGCGTCCCGCTCATCCTGTTGACGGCCGACCGGCCCGACGAGCTGCGCGGCATCGGCTCCAACCAGACCACCGACCAGGTGGGCATGTTCGGCACCGCCGTGAGCTGGCTTCGTGACGTGCAGGCTCCGAGCAGCAGTGGCTTCGATGCCGACCTGCCGGGCGAGCTCGCGCACGAGTCGTTCTCGGCCGCCGCGGGGCACTCCGGGCAGCCGGGCGCCGTGCAGCTGAACCTCGCCTTTCGCGAGCCGTTGTCGGGCCCGGTCGAGAGTGTTCCGACGCTCGAATCGCACGACTGGCCCGTTGCATCGCATGCCGGAACGACAATTGCTGCGGCCCCGCACACGATCGTGATCGCGGGGGATGCCGCCGGTCCGCAGGCGGAGGAGCTCGCGCACGCCCTCGGCGTTCCGCTCGTCGCCGAGATCTCGAGCGGCTCGCGCTTCGGTCCGAACCTCGTGGTCGCCTACCGGCAGCTGCTCGGCGACCAGGAGTTCGGTGGTCGCGTCGAACGGGCTATCGTGTTCGGGCATCCCACGCTCACGCGAGAGATCCCTGCCCTGCTGCAGCGCGCGGACGTCGAGGTGATCGTCGTGCGCGGTGCCGGCGCCGAGGCGTACAACCCGGGTCACCGGGCGACGGTCGTGCCCGGCCCGGCGAGCTTCGAGGGTGAGCCCGGCGATCGGGCCTGGCTCGGAACCTGGGTGCAGGCCAGCCGCGCGCTGCTCGAGCAGCCGATTGCCGACGGCGGCGGTTTACTGGGAGGTTCACTCGGTCGCCAGCAGCTCGCGGCCTTCCGCGCCCCGGTCACCCGGCGCTCGCTGGTCGAGCGGGTCTGGCAGGTCAGTTGGCCGCACGACCGACTCGTCCTCGGGGCATCGCGACTCATTCGGGACGCGGATGCCGTGGTGCCCGGCAAGAAGATCGCCGTGCACGCGAACCGTGGCCTAGCCGGTATCGACGGAACCATCGCCACCGGCATCGGTATCGCGCTGGCGAGCCAGGCCGCCGGCGCCCAGGGCATCACGCGGGTTCTGCTCGGCGACCTCACGCTGCTGCATGACGTCGGGTCGTTGCTGTTCCCGACGGGCGAGCCGCGGCCGCGCATCCAGGTGATCGTAGGCAACGACGGC
Source organism: Microbacteriaceae bacterium (assembly GCA_025463565.1). GTDB lineage: Bacteria > Actinomycetota > Actinomycetes > Actinomycetales > Microbacteriaceae > Lacisediminihabitans. Next base: position 12,954 of record JAODAT010000123.1, on the reverse strand, counting down.
GGCGGAACCATCTTCGATTCGCTGGAAGTGGCGGAGAGCGCCGACACCGCGAGCTTCGACCGAGTGCAGTTCACCCCGCAAGCCGTCGACCTCGAGGCACTCGCGCGAGCATACGGGTGGGAGTATCGCCGCGCCGGCAACGCGGGCGAACTGGATGAGGCGCTCGCGCCATCCGACGCCCCGATGCTGATCGAGGTGCCCCTGCCGCGCTAGGGTCACGACATGGCGAAATCGGCGTGGAGCGCTTCCCCTTCCCAGCTGCTGCGGGCACAGCCCGGATTCTCCCTGTCCGGCGTCGATCCCGACTCGACCCCCGGTTTCACTGGCGGCAAGAAGGACGGCGTGGCGGCCCTCGCGGCCGGGGCCGCCGAGCTCGACGACCAGCAGGAGCGGCTCTGGGCGGAGAGCCGGTTCGGTGGAACGCGCAGCCTGCTGCTGGTGGTACAGGCGATGGACACCGCAGGCAAGGGTGGCATCGTGCAGCACGTGATGGGCGGCATCACGCCCGAGGGCCTACATGCGTACGCCTTCAAGAAGCCGACCGAGGAGGAGCTGGCCCACGACTTTCTCTGGCGGGTGCGCAAGCAGCTGCCGGCGGCCGGCATGATCGGTGTCTTCGACCGGTCGCACTACGAGGATGTCCTGGTCGAGCGGGTGCACCAGCTCTCGCCCGCCGCGGAGATCGAGGCCCGCTACGGAACGATCGTCGACTTCGAAGCGGAGCTCGCGATGGGCGGAACGACGATCGTGAAGGTGATGCTGCAGATCAGCCTCGACGAACAGAAGGCACGACTCTCCGACCGGCTCGACAGCGTCGACAAGCAGTGGAAGTACAACCCCGGCGACCTGGACGAGCGCGCGCTGTGGCCCGAGTACATGCGGGCGTACCAGATCGCCATCGAGCGCACCTCGACGGACACCGCGCCGTGGTTCGTGATCCCGGCGAATGCCAAGTGGTATGCCCGCGTCGCCGTGCAGCAGATCCTGCTCGAGACGCTGCGCGGGCTGCAGCTCGACTGGCCCAAGGTCGACTACGACATCGAGGCCGAGAAGAAAAAGCTGGCGATGAGATAGGCGGGTCTATCCGCCCAGGGCCTCGACGATCGGCCGGAACTTCATCCGCGTTTCCAGAAGTTCGCGCTGGGGCACGGAGTCCGCGACGATGCCCGCACCGGCATACGCCGTGATCTGGTCGCCTGTCACCTGCGCGCTGCGCAGCGCGACCGCCCACTCACCGTCGCCGTCGGCGGCGACCCAGCCGACCGGCCCGGCATAGCGACCGCGGTCGAACGGTTCCAGCTCGGCGATCACCTCGAGCGCACGCGCCGTCGGGGTTCCCGCGACCGCGGCGGTCGGATGCAGCGCCCGCACCAGGTCGAGCGAGGTCGAGCCGTCGCTCAGTTCGCCGTCGATGTCGCTGGCCAGGTGCCAGAGGTTCGGCAGTTTGAGGGTGAACGGCATCTCGCTCGCCGTGACGTCCGCGCTGTGCGAGCGCAGCGACGCGAGCACGTTCTGCACGGCGAACTGGTGTTCGTCCTGGTCTTTGGCCGAGGTGGCGAGCGCGGTGGCCGCGGCCTGGTCGGAGGCGGCATCCGTGCCGCGAGCGGCGCTGCCGGCAAGTACCCGAGCCGTCACCGTGCCGGCGTCTACGCTCACCAGGGTTTCGGGACTGGCCCCGATGAACCCGTCGATGGCGAAGGTCCAGCAATCCGGGTAGCGGGTGGCCAGCGAGTCGATGAGGCGGCGGATGTCGGCGCCGGCCGGCAGCGGAGCGGTCGCGTCCCGCGCGATGACCACCTTGCTCAGCTCGTGAGCCCGGATGCGCGCGATGGCGGCCTCCACGGCGGCCACGTAGGCGGCGCGGTCGAGGCTGCCCTGGTCGAGCACCACCGAGAACTCGTCGCCGTACGGCGTCGTCGCGGGAAGCTCGGCGGCCACGTCGCCGATGGTCGTGATCCACGACCGGTCGGTGTCCCGGCCCACGATGAGCGAGGGCACGACCAGGACGCTGGTGGTGGCGGAGTGGTCGGCGAACGCGAAGCTGCCGAAGGCGAGGAGCCCGGACCCGGTGCGGTCGAGAGGGTCGGTCACGGTCGCGGCGGCGGCCACGTCGCGCCAGGCCGCTGCAGCATCCGTGAACCTGTTCGGGCCAGTGAACTCGAGCCGGAGCGCCTCACCGAACCCGGCGAGACCGAACCCGCGACGGCTCCACAGGAGCGGGCTCGCACGATCGAGCATCGGCACCAGCGGACCCGGGTCGGGAATCGCGGTTGTCACGACCGTCAGTGCTACCACCTGTTAAGAGTATCCACGCCCGCTGGGAGCACAGGACGTCTCAACTAGACTGGCGGGGTGGCTAGGGCAGACCTGAACAAGCAACCGAACGAGGTTTCGGCGATGTTCGACGAGGTCGCGAAGCACTACGATCGCACCAACGGCGTGCTCTCGATGGGCAACTCGCTCATCTGGCGGGTCGCCACCGTTCGGGCCATCGAGCCGAAGCCGGGCGAGAAGATCCTCGACATCGCTGCAGGCACCGGCACCAGTTCCGCCGCGATCGCGAAGAGCGGCGCGGAGGTCACGGCCGCCGATTTCTCGCCGGGCATGATCGAGGTCGGTCGCAGGAAGCATCCCGGAATCACCTTCGTCGAGGCCGACGCCATGGCCCTGCCGTTTGCCGACGCCCAGTTCGACGCGGTCACCATCTCCTTCGGCCTCCGCAACATCGAGGACCCGAAGAAGGCGCTGAGCGAAATGTTCCGGGTGCTGAAGCCGGGCGGCCGGCTCGTCATCTGCGAGTTCTCGAAGCCGCCGCGGGCCATCTTCCGCGCCGGCTACAGCGCGTACATGCGCTTTCTCATGCCGGCGATCGTCGACGCCGCCAGCTCCAACCCCGAGGCGTACAGCTACCTCGCCGACTCGATCCGCGACTGGCCCGACCAGGTCACGCTGAGCCAGTGGATCCGCGGGGCCGGATTCACCCGCGTCGCCTACCGCAATCTCACGGCGGGTGTCGTCGCGCTTCACCGCGGCCACAAGCCGGCGAGACTCCCGGCCAAACGGCGCCCTGCTACGGATGCTCTGCCTGCTACGGATTCAGCGACGTGACTCCCAGCGCTCCTCTCGTCCGCCGATCCAACCTCGGCTCACAGTTCGGGCTCGGCGAGAAGCTTTTCTCCTCCGCGGGCGAACGGCGCTTCGCGACCGCGCTCGAGGAGGGGCTCGAGGCCGTCGAGGCGGGACTGCTGCACGAGATGTCGTTCGCGGACAACCTGGCGGATGTCACCAGCCGCTACCTGCTCGATGCCGGCGGAAAGCGGGTGCGCCCCACGCTCACACTGCTCACCGCCCAGCTCGGCGACGGGAACAATCCGTCCGTGATCAAAGCCGCCGAGTCGCTGGAGATCACCCACCTTGCGTCGCTCTACCACGACGACGTCATGGACGAGGCGAACATGCGCCGCGGGGTGCCGACCGCCCAGCACGTCTGGGGCAACTCGGTCGCGATCCTCACCGGAGACCTGCTGTTCGCCCGAGCATCCAAGCTGATCGCCAGTCTCGGCGAGGGCGCCATCAAGCTGCAGGCCGACACGTTCGAGCGGCTGTGCCTCGGCCAGCTGCACGAGACCATCGGCCCGAAAGACGGTGAGAACCCGATCGAGCACTACATCCAGGTGCTCGCCGACAAGACCGGGTCGCTCATCTCCGCGTCCGCCGAAATGGGAGTCATCTTCGGCAATGCGAGCGTCGAGTTCCGCTCGCCGGTGAAGGAGTTCGGCGAGAAGATCGGCATCGCGTTCCAGCTCATCGACGACGTGATCGACCTCTCCGATGGCGCGGAGACCGGCAAGACCGCCGGTACCGACCTGCGCTCCGGGGTCGCGACACTGCCGCTGCTGTACCTGCGTGAGCTGGCGACAACGGATGCCGCTGCCGCAGCCCTGCTACACCGCATCGAGACGGATGTCGCGGAGGGCGATGACAGCACGGACCTCGCCGCCGCCATCGTGGAACTCCGCGATCATGAAGTGACCGCCCGTACTCTCGATGAGGCGCACCGCTGGGCGCGCGAAGCCGTCGAGGCGCTCGCGCCGCTGCCCGAGGGTCCGGTCAAGAAGGCTCTCACCCGTTTCGCCGACTCGATCGTCGAGCGCAGCAACTGACTTTTTTCGCGGGTCGAGCTCGTCGAGACCCCACCAAGGAGAAACTATGACCAAATTGCGCCTCGCCATCGTGGGCGCAGGGCCGGCCGGCATCTATGCGGCCGACATCCTGCTGAAGGCCGAGCGGCACTTCGATGTCTCAATCGACCTGTTCGAGCAGCTTCCTGCACCGTACGGGCTGGTCCGATACGGTGTGGCCCCCGACCACCCGCGCATCAAGGGCATCATCAACGCGCTGCGCGACGTGCTCGACTCGGGGCAGATCCGGCTGTTCGGCAACGTGCTGTTCGGGCGCGACATCACGCTCGCCGACCTGAAGAAGCACTACAACGCCGTCATCTTCTCCACCGGAGCCATCCGGGATGCCGCACTGAACATCCCGGGAATCGAACTGGACGGCAGCTACGGCGCCGCCGATTTCGTCAGCTGGTACGACGGGCACCCCGACTTCCCGCGGGAGTGGCCGCTGGAGGCGAAGAGCGTCGCCGTCGTCGGCAACGGCAACGTCGCGCTGGATGTCGCCCGCATCCTGGCGAAGCATGCTGATGACCTGCTGCCCACCGAGATTCCGGACAACGTGTACACGGTGCTCAAGGGCTCGCCGGTCACCGACGTTCACGTCTTCGGCCGTCGCGGGCCCGCGCAGGTGAAGTTCTCGCCGCTGGAACTGCGTGAGCTCGGCGAGCTTCGCGACGTGGACATGATCGTCTACGACGAGGATTTCGACTACGACGAGGCGTCGAAGGCCGCGATCGCCGCCAACAAGCAGGTTTTCGTGATCGACAAGGTGCTGCAGCAGTGGCGCCAGCGCGAGGTCGGCTCGGCGTCGCGCCGGCTGCACCTGCACTTCTACGCGAACCCGGTCGAGGTGACCGGTGACCCTTCGACGGGCTCAGGGACCGTGAGCGGCTTCCGTTACGAGCGCACGGTTCCGGATGCCGAGGGCGGCGTGAAGGGGACGGGCGAGTTCCGCGAGCTGCCGATCCAGGCCATCTACCGCGCGGTCGGTTACTTCGGCTCCCCTCTCGACGAGATCCCGTTCGACGAGCGGCGTGGTGTCATCCCGAACCGCGAGGGCCAGGTGCTCGACGATGCCGGGCAGCAGTTGCACGGTGTTTATGCGACCGGCTGGATCAAGCGCGGCCCGATCGGGCTCATCGGCCACACCAAGAGCGACGCGATGGAGACCATCAAGAACCTCATGAACGACGAGGCCAGCTGGTGGACGCCGGCCGAGCCGGACGAACAGTCCGTGCTCGACCTGCTCGAGTCGCGTGGAATCAAGTACACGACCCTCGACGGCTGGCACCGCCTCGACCGGCACGAGTTCCTGCTGGGCGAGCCGGTAGGCCGCAACCGCATCAAGGTCGTGCCGCGCGACGAGATGGTACAGATCTCCCGCGGCGAGGTTTAGTGCGCAGCTACTGCAGCGCGGCCGTCAGGCGGGCCGTGTTGTCGAGCACCTTCGAGCGGATCGGGCGCTTCAGCCACGCCTCGAGCGTGATCTCCTTGGACTCGACGCGGTAGCTCTCCTCCACCTCGCGCAGCCGGGATACCGCCTCATGTCCGCGCATCATGATGGAGATCTCGTAGTCAAGGCTGAACGAGCGCATGTCCATGTTGCTCGACCCGATGACCGCCACGTCGTCGTCGATCGAGATGTGCTTGGCGTGCAAAATGTACGGCGCCTTGTAGAGGAAGATCCGCACGCCGGCCCGGAGCAGCGCCTCGTAGTAGCTGCGCTGCGCGTGATAGACCACCGCCTGGTCACCGATCTCCGAAGCGAAGAGCTGCACGTCGAGCCCGCGGTATGCAGCGTTCGTGATCGCGTAGAGCATCGAATCGTCGGGCACGAAGTACGGGCTCGTGATGATCACCTTGCGCTGCGCGCTGTAGACCAGCGCGTTGAACAGGCGCAGGTTGTTCTCCAGGTCGAAACCGGGACCGCTCGGCACCACCTGGGCATCCAGCGCGTGCGTCAGCTTCGGGTGCGTGGCGTCTCGCGCCTCGCGCACCAGCAGCTCGTTCGTCTCGCTGTACCAGTCGGTGACGAACAGCGCGTTGATGCCGGCGACCACCGGGCCCTCGAAGCGGGCCATGAAATCCTTCCACTTCAGGCCACGCGAGATATTGCCGCGCTTGTTGTAGCTGCGGTCGATGACGTTCTGCGACCCGGTGAAAGCTTCGACGCCATCGATCACCAGGATCTTGCGGTGGTTGCGCAGGTCGGGCCGCTGGAACTTGCCGCGCAGCGGCTGGATCGGGAGCATCGGATGCCAGATGGCACCCATGCGCCGCAGCGCATGAAGGGTGCGGTGGTAGTGCGGAGAACGCAGGCACGCGATGTGGTCGAACAGCACCCGCACGGTGACGCCGCGCCTGATGGCGGCATCCATTGCGTCGAAGAACGGCCGAGTCGTCTTGTCGAGCGCGAGGATGTAGAACTCGACGTGGATGAACCGCTTCGCATCGGTCATCGCGTCCGTCATCGCTGCGAGCGACTCCTCGTACTCCGTGTAGAAGTGCGTGGTGTTGCCGCCGACCAGCGGCATCGAACCGAGCGTGCGGTTGAGCTCCACGATCGGGTCCAGCCACGGCGGAAAGTCGGGGTCGCGCTCGACCTCATCCATGCCCTCAGTGGTCTCGAGGATGTACTCGTTGATCTCCCGCTGCTTGTCCCGACGCGACTTGGGCAGTCGGGTATTGCCGATGAGGAGGAACAGGATGATGCCGACATAGGGGATGAGGAAGATGGCGAGCAGCCACGCCGCCGCCGTTTGCGGTTTGCGGTTCTGCGGCACGAAGATGACCGCGAGCACGCGAATGACGATGTCGACCACGAGCACGACGACCGCGTAGATCGCCCCGAGGGTGTCCGATGTCATTCGAAAACGGCCGTCATCTGAAGTTGACGAACTGGAGGTCGATGTCGAGATCTGACCCCTTCAGCAGGGCCATTGTCGCCTGCAGGTCGTCCCGGCTCTTCGAGGTGACACGCAGCTCGTCGCCCTGGATCTGCGACTTCACGGTCTTCGGGCCTTCGTCACGGATGATCTTGGAGACCTTCTTCGCGTCCTCGGAGGAGATGCCGTTCTTCAGCGACACGTCGATGCGGTACTCCTTGCCCGACGGGTACGGTTCGCCCGTGTCGAGGCTTCGCAACGAGATGCCGCGCTTGATGAACTTGGCCTCGAGCACTTCGAGCACGGCCTTCACGCGATCCTCCGACGAGGCCTTCAGCAGCAGCTTCTCGCCGCTCCAGTCCACCTCGGCGCCGACGTTCTTGAAGTCGTAGCGCTGGGCGATCTCCTTCTGGGCCTGATGAAGCGCGTTGTCGGCCTCCATCTTGTCGACCTTGCTCACGATGTCAAACGTTGGATCAGCCATGGCAGCAGTTTAACCGCGGGCACGGGCATGATGGGGAACCATGAGGATCATCCCGCGAGTGCTGCTGATCGTGGCGGCGGGCGTCGTCGGGATCGGTGTGGTCGTCGCGATCGTCATCCTCGCCGCACCGACAGTCGTGCCCTCGCTGAAGACGGACGGTGGCGAAGGGCCGGCGCCGAGCTGGGTGTCCGCAGCGGCGGTGCAGACGGCCGCGAAGCCGGGCGCCGGGGTTGCCACGCAGGCCGACGCGAAATGGATCACCGCGACCGCGAAGAAGACCGGCATCCCAACCCGAGCGCTGGAGGCATACACCGGCGTCGCTATCGTGAACCCGCAGGTGCAGCCGGCCTGCGGCATCGGCTGGAACCTGCTGGCCGCGATCGGCGAGGTGGAATCCCGGCACGGCACGATCTTCGGCGGCAAGATCACCGCAAACGGGGATGCCGTGCCGGCCATCTTCGGTGTCGCTCTTGACGGCACGTCTACCGCGCACATCCCGGACTCGGATGGCGGCGCGATCGACGGCGACGCGACCGGCGATCGGGCGGTCGGCCCGATGCAGCTGATCCCGGAGGCGTGGCGCAACTGGCACGTCGACGCGAACGGCGACGGGGTCGAGAATCCGCAGAACATCGACGACTCGACGATGGCGGCCGCACACTACCTGTGCCGCGCCGGCGGCAACCTCGGTACCGAAACCGGATGGCGCACCGCGGTGCTCGCTTACAACTCGTCGGACGCCTACGTTGACGAGGTCGCGCGCTACGCCGCCGATTATGCGAGCCAGTCAAAATAGGTATCCTTGGTGAGCGCGTTTGCGTGTGCCATGGCAAGTTACCCAAGTGGCCAAAGGGATCTGACTGTAAATCAGCCGTCTTAGACTTCGCAGGTTCGAATCCTGCACTTGCCACCACGGGCCCGGCTCAGCCGGGCCCTTTTTCGTGCCCGCTGCGCCGTCGGCGCGGCTCAGCAGGGTGACTGTGCCGTTATGTCGCGATTGTGCGACGGCGCGCACGCACCGTGGTGACGCGGGCGCACAATCGCCCGCTATTCACCAGTCGCGGATGACGGTTCCCTTGGGGCCGGCGACCAGGCTCGCCGCCGGAACGTCGTCGGCGACGATGGCGCCGGCAGCGATCACTGCATCCCGTCCGATGCTGACGCCGGGCAGGATCGTGGCGCCCGCGCCGATCCAGACGTTCTCGGCCACATCGATCGGCCCGCCGGTGAGGTAATGGTGGCGCTCCTCAGGGTCGACCGGGTGTCCGCTGGTGATGAAGGTCACCTTCGGCCCGATCATGGTGCCCGCCCCGAGACGGATGCCGGCGTAGTCGAGAAATGTGCAGCCCTGGTTGATGAAGACCCGCTCGTCGAGCTCGAGGTTCAGCCCGTGCTCCGTATAGAACGGGGGATAGATCGTCGCCTTCGGCGGAAGCGGCTTGCCGAGGATCTTCTCGAACAGCTCCGCTTTGCCGGTCTCGTCGTCGAACGGCAGCACGTTGAGTCGTGAGGTGAGCGCCATCACCTCGACCACGCGTGCGGCCATCGCCTGGAACTCGGGACTCTTAATGAGCATGAGGCGGCCGCTGGACATCCATTGATCTTCTCTCCCGCGGCAGCACCGAGGCCGCCGACATGCGGTGAGTGTGTCGCCTAGCATCGGGAGCATGAGCGAACTCCTCGATCTGGCCGTCTCGATCGCGACCGAGGCCGGGGAACTCGCCCGCATGCGTCGTGCCGAGGGTGTGAGCGTGGCCGCCAGCAAGTCGTCGAAGGAAGACATCGTCACGTTCGCCGACCGCGAGACGGAGGCGCTCATCCGCAGCCGCATCAAGGAACAGTGCCCGGATGACGGCTTCTTCGGTGAGGAGAGCGGCGCCGAGCGCGGCACCAGCGGTCGTACCTGGGTGGTCGACCCGATCGACGGGACGGTCAACTTCTTCTACGGAATTCCGCAGTACGCGGTGAGCATCGCCGTGGTGGAGGGGGAGCCCGACCCCGCTCGCTGGTCGGCGCTCGCCGGAGTGGTGTTCAGCCCGGCGAGCGGTGACCTGTTCACCGCGACCGTCGGCGGTGGTGCCTTCCTCAACGGCGAACCCATCCACGTGAACACGGCTGTTCCGCTCGACCAGGCGCTGGTCGGTACGGGCTTCGCGTACCGGGCCGAGGTGCGAACCGCGCACGCGCTCGTCGTGGCGGGCCTCATCGGGCAGGTGCGCGACATCCGCCGGATGGGGTCGGCGGCGCTCGACCTCTGCGCCGTCGCGTGCGGGCGTCTCGACGCCTACCTCGAGCGCGAACTGAGCCCGTGGGATCACGCGGCCGGGGCGCTGATCGCGCGCGAGGCCGGTGCGCGGGTCAGCGGAACCCCGGGCAACCCACCCGGCCGCGAGTTCGTGCTGGCGGCCGACCCGGCGTTGTCCAAGGCGCTCGAATCCGCCCTCGACGCCCTGGGAGCCTTCGCCTGAGATGCTTGCCCCCATCGGGGGCTATGGCTTAGCCTTTACTGATTCGTTATAAAGCGAGTCAATATATCACCCGATTCGACCAGTTAACCCCGGATGGTCGCTAAGGAAAACCTTGCTCCTCACACATAAGCCCTGCGGTCTGCTGCTCCCAGCGACCCCGGCTGAGGCACGGTAAATGGGATTCGACTGGAGCCTGGAGAACCAGGACGATGAGACGCTCGGCCAAATGGGCTTTGGAACAGAAGAGCCCGAGCACCTCGAATCGTCGATCGCCGTCGAGCCGGCCGCGCTGCAGCCGTTCGAGCCGCCGCAGGTGTTCGTGCCAGACCCAATCAATGCAGAGCCAGTGGTTCAGCACTACGAGGCCACGCCCTACGTCGCCCCCACTTCACGCCGAGAGCTGCGGATGGCGGCCCTCGCGAAACCCCAGAAGAACGCGCCGCAGCAGTCCCAGGAGCGCGCGCCCCTGGTGCGCAACGACTCGATCGCGGTGCCGTCGCTGTCGAGGCCCGGTTACTCATCCCGTCCGCAGAAGAAGTCGCTGCGCCGCCGAGTCCTTCCGAAGGTGCTGAGCCTCCTCGCAATGGTCGGTGCGGGAGCCCTGCTCGTCGCGACCTCGTTGCCGGCGAACGCGCTGATGGCATCCAATGTCGACGGTGAACTGAACGCGCTGAGCGCAAGCAAGGTGCAGGCGTCCCAGAGCCTCGCCGCGGTCAACGCCAACGCGGTCGCCCAGACCTCGGCGCGTGACAAGTACACGGTGGAGACTCTCGCCGAGCGGTACGCCATCCAGTTCGGCAGCACCAGCTGGGCGTACAGCAACGACCCCAACGGAACCATCCAGTGGCCCTTCCCGGTGCAGGTGCCGATCGCGACCGGGTTCGGTCCGCGCGAAGTGGCCGGATGCTCGTTCTGCTCAACCTTCCACGAGGGAGTCGACTTCGACCCGGGCATGGGCGCGCCGATCGGCGCGATCGCCGACGGTGTCGTGAGCGATGTCGTCAACTCGCACGCAGGCCTCGGCAACCACGTCGTCATCGATCACGTGATCAAGGGGGTGCAGGTGCAGAGCGTTTATGCGCACATGCTCGACGGGTCGATCAAGGTGGCGATCGGCGATCACGTGACGGTCGCGCAGATCATCGGCCTGGTCGGCAGCACCGGTGAGTCGACCGGAGCGCACCTGCACCTCGAGATCCACGTGAACAACGTGCCGATCGACCCCTTCGCCTGGCTTAAAGCCAACGCGAACTAGCTAGATGCGCAGCCACACCGTGGTGTCGGGCTCGAGCACGTCGACCGTTCCCGGCTGCGACGACAGCAGAAGCTCGCCCTTCGGCAGCATCACGTGCTCGCGCCCGGCGTTCGCGATCACGGTGACGTTCGCGTTGCTGAACGCCAGCGCGGTCGACGGGTAACCCTCTAACCAGGTTACGATGCCGGTGCCGAGGGTTTCGGATGCCCGCAGCCGCAGCGCGGCCCGGTACAGTTCCAGCGTCGACCCCTCATCGCCCGCCTGGGCGTCGCGCGCGTATCCGCCCCAGTACGGCGGCTGCGGCAGCCACGACTGCCCCGAGTCGCTGAACCCGTATGCGGGCGCGTGGGCTTCCCAGGGGAGCGGCACGCGACATCCGTCCCGTCCGTAACGCTCGTGGTGGGTGCGAGCCCAGGTCGGGTCCTGTCGAGCGGTATCCGGCAGGTCGATCACCTCGGGCAGGCCGAGTTCTTCGCCCTGGTACAGGTAGGCGCTGCCGGGCAGCGCGAGCATGACCGCCGTGGCGGCGCGCGCTCGTCGGAGGCCGAATGCACGGTCGGGCACCCCTGTCGATGCGGGCCCGACGCCGACGCCCTGCGGGTGGTCGCCCACCAGCGACAGTCGGGTCGCGTGCCGCACGACGTCGTGGTTGGACAGCACCCAGGTGCTCGGCGCTCCGACCGCTCCGAAGGCCGCGAGCGAACCGTCAATGATTTCGCGAACGGCGGTGGCATCCCACGGGTTCTCGAGGTAGGCGAAGTTGAAGGCCTGCTGCATCTCGTCTGGCCGCACCCAGCGGGCGAGCTTGGAGAGCGGCTCGACCCAGGCCTCGGCGACGAGCACCTGCTCGCCCGGGTACTGCTCGAGCACCCGATGCCAGTCGCGGTAGATGGCGTGCACGGTGTCCTGGGCCCAGTACGGCGGGGTGGGCGGTTCGTCGTCGGAGGAGAGCTCCTGCTGCAGGCCCATGCTGTTGGCGTTGACGGGCGGCGTGTAGTCGGGAAGCCCGGGTGCTTTCATCAGGCCGTGGGCGACATCCACCCGGAAGCCGTCGACACCCCGGCCGAGCCAGAATCGCAGGATCTCGCGGAACTGCTCGTGCACCCACGCGCTGTGCCAGTTGAGGTCGGGCTGCGAGGTGTCGAAGAGGTGAAGGTACCACTGGCCGGGGGCACCGTCCGGTTCGATGACTCGCGTCCAGGCCGGACCGCCGAAGACGGATTCCCAGTTGTTGGGCGGCAGCTCTCCGGCTTTGCCGAGACCCTCCCGGAAGATGTAGTGGTCACGGTCGTCGCTGCCCTTCGGCGAGGCGAGTGCCGCCTGGAACCAGGCGTGCTGGTCGGAGGTGTGGTTGGGCACCAGGTCGACGATGAACTTGAGACCGAGGCCGTGCGCCTCCTTCAGCAGGGCGTCGAAGTCGGCCAGCGTGCCGAACAGCGGGTCGACGGCGCAGTAGTCGGCGACGTCGTAGCCAGCGTCTTTCTGCGGTGACGGGTAGAAGGGCGAGACCCAGACGGCATCCACGCCGAGTTCGACGAGGGCGGGCAACCGAGCAGTGATGCCGGCCAGATCGCCCACACCGGTCGCGCCTGCGCCCTCAGAAAACGAGCGCGGATAGATCTGGTAGATGACCGCCGAACGCCACCATTCGCTTCCAACGGCCATGACAAAACCCTATGGC
>JAODAT010000144.1 GCA_025463565.1 Microbacteriaceae bacterium | reverse complement strand
GATCGGGCCAGTTCGCAAAGGTCCAGATCTCGCTCGAGCCGCTCGAGGTCACCGCCGAGAAGACGTACGAGTTCGTCAACGCCGTCTCGGGTGGTCGCATCCCGCGCGAGTACATCCCGTCGGTGGATCACGGCATCCAGGACGCCAGGCAGGTCGGTGTCCTCGCGGGCTACCCCACCGTGGGCGTCAAGGCGACCCTGCTCGATGGCGCGGCGCACGACGTCGACTCCTCGGAGATGGCGTTCAAGATCGCCGGATCGATGGCGGTCAAGGAGGCTGCCCGCAAGGCGCAGCCCGTGCTGCTCGAGCCGCTGATGGCCGTCGAGGTGCGCACGCCCGAGGAGTACATGGGCGACGTCATCGGCGACCTCAACTCCCGCCGTGGCCAGATCCAGTCGATGGAAGATGCGACCGGCGTCAAGGTCGTCACGGCCAAAGTCCCGCTGTCGGAGATGTTCGGCTACGTGGGTGACCTGAGGTCGAAGACCTCGGGCCGCGCCGTGTACTCGATGTCATTCGACAGCTACTCCGAGGTGCCGAAAGCGGTCGCCGAGGAGATCATCCAGAAGAACAAGGGCGAATAGCCCGGGTTCTATCCCCGTAAGATAAACCGGTCGTAATTCTTCGACCGGAACATACAGCAAGTCCTGAGGAGGACCCATTGGCGAAGGCAAAGTTCGAGCGGACTAAGCCACACGTCAACGTCGGTACCATCGGTCACGTCGACCACGGTAAGACCACGTTGACGGCGGCTATCACGAAGGTGCTGCACGACAAGTACCCCACCCTGAACGCGTCGTATGCGTTCGACCAGATCGACAACTCTCCTGAAGAGAAGCAGCGCGGCATCACGATCAACATCTCCCACGTGGAGTACCAGACCGAGAAGCGCCACTACGCACACGTCGACGCACCCGGTCACGCCGACTACATCAAGAACATGATCACCGGTGCCGCCCAGATGGACGGCGCGATCCTGGTGGTCGCGGCAACCGATGGCCCCATGCCCCAGACGCGTGAGCACGTGCTGCTCGCCCGCCAGGTCGGCGTGCCGTACATCGTCGTCGCGCTCAACAAGACCGACATGGTCGACGACGAGGAGATCCTGGAGCTCGTCGAGCTCGAGGTTCGCGAGCTGCTGTCGAGCCAGGAGTTCGACGGCGACAACGCTCCGATCGTCCGCGTTTCGGCGCTGAAGGCGCTCGAGGGCGACGAGAAGTGGGCGGCGACCGTTGCCGACCTCATGGACAAGGTCGACGAGTTCGTTCCGGAGCCGGTCCGCGAGACCGAGAAGCCCTTCCTCATGCCCGTCGAGGACGTGTTTACGATCACCGGTCGTGGAACCGTCATCACCGGTCGCGTCGAGCGCGGCATCCTGCACCCGAACGACGAGGTCGAGATCGTCGGAATCAAGGAGAAGTCGTCGAAGACGACCGTCACCGCGATCGAGATGTTCCGCAAGACCCTGGAAGACGCTCGCGCAGGCGAGAACGTCGGCCTGCTGCTTCGTGGCACCAAGCGCGAAGACGTCGAGCGCGGCCAGGTCGTCGTCAAGCCCGGTTCGGTCACGCCGCACACCGAGTTCGAGGCGAACGCCTACATCCTGTCCAAGGATGAGGGTGGCCGTCACAACCCGTTCTACGCGAACTACCGTCCGCAGTTCTACTTCCGTACCACGGACGTCACCGGCGTCATCGCGCTGCCCGAGGGCACCGAGATGGTCATGCCCGGCGACACCACGGAGATGACGGTTTCGCTCATCCAGCCGATCGCCATGGAGGAGGGCCTCCGCTTCGCTATTCGCGAGGGTGGCCGCACCGTCGGCGCCGGCACGGTTGTGAAGATTCTCAAGTAGTTTCTGCTTCAGCTCGTTTCTGAACAGAGCGAAGGGCCGTATCCCGCGAGGGGTGCGGCCCTTCGTCGTTCTGCCTCCGCTAGCGTTGAGGGCATGGCCCGCAGACCGTTGCTCCCCGTCGATCACCAGTTCATCGCGGGACTGCTGATCCTGACCGCGTCGACCGGCTGTGTCGACGCGGTCAGCTATCTCGCCCTCGACAAGGTCTTCACCGGCAACATGACCGGCAACGTGCTGTTCATCGGCTTCAGCCTCGTGCACGCGGGCACCGCGCCGCTGCTGAATAACATCATCGCCCTGCTCGGGTTCGCGCTCGGGTCGATCATCGGCGGCCGGATCGTGGGGCTCAACGCACAGAAGGGGCTTCCGCCGACCAGCCGCGGCATCCTGGTCGGCGGAGCGGTCCTGATGATCCTGCTCGCCGTGTTCTGGGTCATCGTGCACGTGCTGGTGTTCCCGGCACTGCTCACCGTGACGGCGCTCCTCGCCGTGATCATGGGGGCGCAGGTGTCCGCGGTCAAGCCGGTGGGCAACACGGATGTCACCACTATCGTCGTCACGAACACCCTCGCGAACCTGGCCCGCGACAGCCGTCTCGCCGGCGGCAAGAGCAGGAACTGGTTTCCGCGGCTCGCGGCGATTCTCTGCATGGGAATCGGCGCCTCCATCGGCGCGGCCCTCGTCACCTATATCGCGGGGCCTGCGGGACTCGTCGGCGCCGCGGTCATCTTCACGGTGGGCACCATCACGCTGGTGACAGCGCACCGGCGCCTGCACGCCGAACCCGAAAACTCATGATTCGTCGTGGCGGGGGATACGCCGGGTCTCGGCGGCCTGACGAGCTCGCGGAGGGACGCACGCCTCCCGCCGCGAGCTAGTTACTCCCGCCGCGGCGCAATCTGGATGCTAGTTGCTCCCGCCGCGACGGAATCGGTCAAAACGACACGCCGTAGAGCGACACGCCCGGGTTGCAGCCCGGTAGAACCTATGGCAGACTCTTCTAGTTCAAGAAATCTGGCCTGTGCGCCGGATTCACTGCCAGTGCAGTGCATAGGTTCGAGGCTTCGTAAGTCTCGCCTAGGCGGCGGGCAGCAGAACAGACTTAACCGGAACCCATGCATTTCCCTGCAGATTCACGTCTGCCGGGAGGGCGACACGCCCGAGCGCGGGGGCCGGTGACAGAGCAGTAAAACATTGACACAAAAACAGTGGTGAGCAGCTGAAGAGCTGGGCGAACCAGGCATCCAATAGTCGCGCGAGAGCGGGGCCACGATGCTCCTAGAGAGAGATGAGTCACACATGGCGGGACAGAAGATCCGCATTCGACTTAAGTCGTATGACCACGAGGTCATCGACAGCTCGGCGCGCAAGATCGTCGACACCGTGACCCGTGCGGGCGCAACCGTTGTCGGCCCCGTGCCGCTGCCCACCGAGAAGAACGTGATCGTCGTGATCCGTTCCCCTCACAAGTACAAGGACAGCCGCGAGCACTTCGAGAAGCGCACCCACAAGCGTCTCATCGACATCATCGACCCGACACCGAAGGCCGTCGACTCGCTCATGCGTCTCGACCTGCCCGCCGATG
>JAODAT010000042.1 GCA_025463565.1 Microbacteriaceae bacterium | reverse complement strand
TGCGGCAGTTGTGGACGGGGGAGCGGGTCGATTTCCAGGGCGAGTACTACTCCACCCATGGGGCGTCGATTTATGACCGGCCGGATGTTCCGGTGCCGGTGTATATCGCGGCGGGTGGTCCGGTGGTGGCCCGCTATGCGGGGCGTGCGGGGGATGGGTTCATCTGCACCTCGGGTAAGGGCATGGACCTGTACACGGTGGATCTGATTCCGGCGGTGAAAGAGGGTGCCGAGAAAGTCGGCCGCTCCTATGAGGACATCGATCGGATGATCGAGATCAAACTGTCCTACGACACGAGCTATGAGACCGCGCTGGAGAACACCCGGTTCTGGTCGCCGCTGGCCCTGTCGAAGGAGCAGAAGCACGACATCACCGATCCGATCGAGATGGAGAACGCGGCGGATGCGCTGCCGATCGAGAAGATCGCGTCCCGCTGGATCGTCGGTGCCGACCCGGACGAGGTCGTCGCCGGCATCAAACAGTATGTCGACGCCGGGCTGAACCATCTCGTCTTCCACGCCCCCGGCCAGGACCAGCGCCGATTCCTCGAACTCTTCGAGCGCGACCTCGCACCCCGCCTCCGCGCCCTCTAATTCTTTCCGCGAGGTGCCCAAGAATGCTCGAATTTCGGCCGAAACACGACATTCTTGGGCACCTCACCGGATTCTGCGGCCCCGCCGACCGAACAGCCCTGCGAGCAGCGCGTACAGCAGCGGCAACCCCGACACCGACATCAGCACGACACCGAACACCGCATTCTGCGGGTGCAGCAGGATGCCGCCGATCAGCAGCGCCGCGAACAGCACCGCAGCGATGATCTGCCGGGCCGCACGCTGGAAGTTGTCGAGCCGCCGGTCGAGCTGCGGGGTCTGCACCGTGAGGTTGCCCTCCTCGATGCGAGTGATCACCTCATCGATTCGGCCGGGCAGCCTGACCACGGTGCTCGCGAAGGTGACGACCTGCTGCGCGGCGGACTTCACCAGGTTGGCGCCCTCCTCGCGGATGAGCCGGGCCGAGTAGGGCTCGACGGCGTTCCAGATGTTGAAGGCCGGGTCGAGAGAGCTGCACATGCCGGAGGTGAGCGACATGGCGCGCACGATGAGCAGGAAGTTCTCCGGAAGCTGGAACGGCAGCGTTCGCACGATATCGCCGAACTCGTTGGCGAAGGCGCGGTACTCCCGTGGGTCGACCTGCTGCAACTCGGCGAAACCCATTCCGCCAAAGCGGGAGAACAGTGTCGTCATGGCCCGCTCGAGCTCGGTGGTGTCGGCGGAGGGGAGCAGGGCTCCGACCGAGCGGATGCCCTCCACCATCCCCTTGCCGTCGCGTGAGGCTGCGGCGATCAGCACTTTTCGGAGTCCCTGCCGCAGGGTGTCGGGAATCTCACCCATCATCCCGAAATCGACGAACGTGAACTTCCAGGCGCCCTCCGGCAGCGGCGTGACGAAGATGTTGCCGGGGTGCGGATCAGCGTGGAAGTAGCCATAGAGGAAGAGCTGGTCGAACATGACGGAGGCGAACTCGGTGGCGACGGCGGAAGGGTCGATGCCGGCCGCGCGCAAAGCGCCCACGTCGTTGATCTTGATGGCGGTGACATCCTGCATTGTCAGAACCCGTCGGGTGACCCGCTCCCAGACCACCTCCGGCACGCTCACTCGAGCATCGTCCGCGAAATTCTGGGCGAACCGCTCGGCGTTCGCGGCCTCCTGCAGGTAGTCGATCTCGTCGAGACTGGTGAGGGCGAACTCTTCGACGAGGGCGGGCACGTCGACGCGATCCGACACCAGCCTGACGCGGCTCAGCCAGCCGCCGACGCGGCGCAGTGCGCTCAGGTCGACGGCCACGATCTCAGCGATGCCGGGCCGCTGGATCTTCACGACCACGTGCAGCAGGCCCGTATCGGCCGCATCCTGTTCCGAAAGTCGGGCGCGGTGCACCTGGCCAAGGGATGCGGCGGCCAGCGGTACGGGGTCGACGAAGGAGAACCGGCGATCGAGAGGCAGCCCGAGTTCGGCCTCCGCGAGCGTCTCGATATCGGCGAACGGCACGGCCGGCACCTCGTCTTGCAGGCCCTCGAGTTCTTTCGTGATCTCGGGCGGCAGCACGTCGAGGCGCGACGACATGAACTGGCCGACCTTGATCATCAAGCCGCCGAGGTCGACGGCGAGCACATGAAAACGTCGGGCGATGTGCGTCAGCCGCTTTGATCGGTTACGCGCCGCGAGCCTGCCCAGCCCGATGCGCGGCAGAAACAGCTCGAACCACCATGCCTGTGCCAGGTAGCGTGCGGCGAATCGCAGGATGCGCCGCGATCGCGCACGCATGGCGGCGTCATGCACCGCCCGGACCTCGGTCACCTGAACTCCTGACGCGGGGGTGGCTCACCCCGCTCAGTCTTGGGCGAGGATCGTGAAAAGTTTACGTCGCGCGTCTTCGAGAACGGCGACAGCCGCCTTCACCTGCTCGGGAGTGCCGGTGCGTCCGACCATTGCTGCGGCTTGGGCGAGATCGAAGCCGGCCTTCGGCAGGGCGGAGCGTCCTCCGTCTTTCGCGCTCTGGGCGGCCCACGGTGTGGACTTGTCACCGGCGGAATCCGCGGCCTTCTTGCCCGCGTCGGTCAGCGAGTAGGTCTTGCGGCCGTTGGACTCCTCGGCACTGATCAGGCCCTCGTCGACGAGCAGCTGGAGGGTCGGGTAGACCGAACCGGGGCTCGGCTTCCATGCGCCGCCGCTGCGCTCCTCGACCTCGTGGATGATCTGGTAGCCGTGCATCGGCTCCTCGGCGAGCAGGGCGAGAACCGCCGCTCGCACATCGCCGCGCCCGACCCGCTCGCCCGCCCTGCGGCCGAACTGCCCGCGCAGCTGCTCCATCGCCTCCCAGACTCCACCGGTGATGTCGTTGGCGTTGAATGACCCGTTCATGATGTGCTCCCTCTGCCGGGCGAGAAGCTCGACGACACTGAACGATATATCTTTCGGCTGGGAGGTTGCTCCGGGTTTCGTTGGCGGGTCAGCGGCCGCCCGAGATGCGCTTCGCGCTTGCCCAGAGCCGATGACGCACGTCTCCGGCAATACGCACATCGAGAACGAGCGGTCCGGTGGAGGCCATCGCCCGCTCCAGGGCTCGCTCCGCGCTTTCAGCGTCGCGCACGGTAATCGCCTCGCACCCGAGCGCACGGGCGACGGCCTCGACATCGGGGGTCGTGGGGAACAGCGCGAGGTCCGGCTCGAGTCCCCAGTTGTTGAGATAGTGCACCTCGGCACCATACGCGAGGTCGTTCATCACGATCACGGTGAGCGGCACACCCTCGCGCGCCGCGGTGTCGAGCTCCGACGGGCTCATGATGAATGCCCCGTCGCCAAGGAAAGCAAATGTCCGGCGGGCGTGATTGCCCATCGCGGCTCCGATTCCGATCGGAATCCCGACGGTCATCGCGGCGAAGTCGCCTCCCCAGATCCGTTCGCCGCCGTCCTGCGGCGGAACGCGGTCGAGAACGAAGAACATCGCGTGGCCGGCATCGGTCACGACCATGCGTGGCCCCGCCGTGACTCTGTCGAAGATGTCCAGGAAGGTGCGGGGGTCGATGACGTCGGGCAGCTTGCTGATCGCGTCGACATCTTTGATCGGCTCGTGAGGCGGCGCGACTGCGGAGTCGCGGGGCGCCAGTTCGCGGGCAGCGAGGTCCGCATTGAGCGCCCGCATGGTCGCGAGCGTGTCTGCCTCGATGCGGAGCGCAACGGGCACCGATTCGTCGAGCGCCGAGGTGGCGCGCGCGATACGGATGACTGCGGCCGAGGAGAACAGGCGCCCGAAGTCCGTGGTGAAGGCGTTCAGGCCCGCACCGACAGCCAGCACGACATCGGCGGTGTTCACCAGGTCACGGGTGGGGACGCTGGCGAGGCCACCGACGATTCCCACCTGGCCGGAGTTGTTTCGGAGGGCCCCCTCGGCCTGGAGCGTCGTGCCGACCAGGGCGCCGAGGGCGGACGCGCAGCGCTCGATCTCGGCAAGAGTCGCGTCATCGAGCGCGCCACGACCGATCAGGATCAGCGGCCGCTTCGCTTCGGACAGCAGCGTCGCAGCCTGCTGCACCAGCGATTCGTCGGGAGTCGCCGGTTCGTCGGCCTCGAGCGGTGCGTAGGACCATGCCGGCGGCAGGTCGTCTTCGAAGACGTTCAGCGGGCAGTTGAGCACCGACGGCCCGATTCCGGATTTCGCTCGCTGGAACACGGTGGCAAGATCCGATGCCAGGGTGTCGCCGCTCGCGACCTCGAGGCAGTGGCCGGCGGTGGCCGTGAAGAATGCGGCCTGGTCGAAGTGCTTGAGGTTCGACCCGATCTCGCTCGCGGGCGTGTCGCCGGAAATCAGGATGATCGGGGAGCGACGACGGAGTGCCGTCATGAGCCCGTTGGCCGTGAAGGCGGCACCCGGCCCGTCGCCGACGCTCACCACCCCCACCTTTCCGGTGGCGCGGGCGTAGCCGTCGGCCATCGAGATGGCGCCGTGTTCCGTGCGGGCGCGCACCACGTGGATGCCGCTTGCCTTCAGTTCGGCGATGAGAGGCAGGTTGTCGATCGCCATGAGCCCGAAGACCGTGTCGATCCCCTCCGCCTTCAGCGCGTGGGCGATTCCTTCGAAGCCTTTCACGGCATGTCCCTCGTCTCTGATTGGACCGTGCGTTAAATCGGAGTGTGCGTTAATTCGTTCGATTTATCATATAGATATGCAGAGATTAGCGTCATGGTTGTGAGGTCGACCAGCACGAGCCAGTCCGCGGCGCACGCGGCTGGATCGATTCCGCCGGTGGAGCGGGTGCGCGACGGCATCTTCGCGATCGCGGTGCCGATGGACGTGCCGTCGCTGCGCTACTCGTTCTGCTACGCGATCGAGGCGGCGGATGGTCGCCTGCACCTCGTGGACGGCGGCGTGGACTCCGACGATAACTGGGGCCACCTCGACGCGGCGATCCACTCGATCGGCCACACCGTCGCTGACATCGCGAGCGTCTCCATCACCCACCTCCACGTCGATCATGCCGGACTGGCCGGGCGAATCCGCGAGGTCTCCGGCGCGAGCGTCGGAATGCATGCGGTCGACGACCGTGCCGTCCGTGATGCGGCGACGTTCGTTCCGGCGGGCTCGCTCGAGTCGACCCTGGAGCGATGGGCTGTGCCGAACCATCGCCGCGACGAGGTGCGGGCCGCCGCCGCCCGGAGCGTGGCACCGGGACTTAGAGTGCCTGTCGACCGACGATTCGAGCACGGCGACCTGCTCGATGTCGGTGGCAGAGCGATCCGCGTGATCCATCTGCCGGGGCACACCCCCGGCCACGTCGGCTTCGTCATGGACGACGAACGACTCCTGTTCGCCGGCGACCACCTGCTTCCGACCATGTTCGCCGGGATCGGGCTCGGAGGGCGCACGGCCGGCGACAACCCGATCGGTGACTATCTGTACTCGTTGACGCTGGTTTCGGAGTTGGATGGCTATGAGGTGCTACCGGGTCACGGCTATCGCTTCGAGGGGGTGGCCGAGAGAAGCGAAGCAACACGCGCGCACCACAACCTGAGATCGAAACAGATCTCGGCGTTGCGAGAGAACGCGGCGGAAAGCTCGGTGTGGGATATCGCGTCCAGGATCGAGTGGACGGGCGGCTGGGAGGCTCTCGCGGGCACGAACCTGTTCTCCGCACTGTCCCAGACGGAGATGCACCTGCACAATCTCGAGGGTTAGCGGTCCCGCGAGAGATTGCTTATAATGTATGTCATAGTAAGAACAGCCCTGTGCTGTCGTTGTCGAGGTCACCGAGGATCTCGACAGGAATGAGGAATTGTGCGCGTGGTGGATTTCTCTACCCATCTCTCCGGGCCGATGGCCAGCCACCTTCTGGCCGAAACGGGCGTGGACGTCATCAAGATCGAGCATCCCGTAATCGGTGATGGCAATCGGGGTATGTCGCCGAAGATCAACGGCATCGGGGACTTCCACGTCGGGCTCAATAGCGGTGTGCGTTCGCTCGCCGCCAGCACGCATTCGGCGAACTGGCCGCGTCTTCTCGAGGCCTGCGCGAAGTGGGCGGACGCGATCATCGTCGGCTCACGCCCCAGCGACGCGCGACGCCGCGGACTCGACTTCGCGACACTCTCCGCGTATAATGATCGCCTCGTCTACACCGCGATCAGCGGTTACGGCCTTCGTGGTCCGTGGCAGGAGTTTCCCGCCCATGGCCAGAATGTGGATGCCTGGGCCGGCCAGGTGCCCGTCGTCGAGTCCGATGGGCGACTCGTTACCGGATCCGGCTGGCGCTCGGCCGGGACCACTCTCGCCGGTGTGTTCGCCGCACTCGGTACCCTCGCCGCCGTGCAGAAGCGCGACGAGGTCGGCGCTCCCCAGTTCGTGCACGTCTCGCTCTGGCAGAGCGCGATGTGGTGGAAGTGGCGGGACATCAATGACCTCGCGAACCTCGGGCACCAGTGGCCCGACTACCGTGACCTGGGCCCGCGCTACTCCATTTACAAGACCGCGGATGGGCGCCCCCTGCTGGTCTGCCCGCTCGAGGAGAAGTTCTGGAACCGCTTCGCCGACCTCATCGGGCTGGAACCAGACGAGCTGCAGCGCGGCACCTGGAACAAGGCCAACAGCGGAATGGACTACGGCTACGACGGCGAGTACGAACTCATCGCCGCCAAGCTGCTCACCCGCCCCCGCGATGCATGGGCCGCCGACCTCGAGCGCCTCGAGATCCCCTTCGCCTCGGTGCTGGATGTCGCAGAGGCGATGAACAGCGACCACGCGTCGGCGAACGACCTGCTGCGCACCACGACGGTCAACGGCCAGACGGCTCGGGTCGTGGCCTCGCCCGTGCAGATGCACCTCGACGTGGACGGCAACGTCACCACCCCGCTCGGCGACCTCTCGTCCCCGCCCGAGATCGGCGAGCAGTCGGCCGAGATCTTGAAAGAGATCGGCCTCGACTTCGGCCCTGACGAAATTCGAAACTGACGGAAAGAAGACGGCAACGATGGTGAAACCACTCGACGGACTGAAGATCCTGGATCTCAGCCGACACATGTCCGGCCCGTACGCGAGCGCCCTGCTCACCGACTACGGAGCCCAGGTGATCAAGGTCGAGTCGGCTGGCTCCGGCGACCCGAGTCGCCAGACCGGGTCGGCGATGCAGGGCGACCAAAACGCCCTCTACCTGATGTGGAACCGGGGCAAGCGCAGCATCGCGCTGGACCTGCGCAAGCCCGAAGGGGTCGAAGCGGTCCGCAAGCTCGCCATGGAGAGCGACGTCTTTCTCGAGAACTACCGCCCGGGTGTCGCGGAGAAGATCGGCCTTGGCTACGAGACGCTTCACAAGCTCAACCCGCGCCTCATCTACATCTCCGTCTCCGGCTTCGGCGAGGGGATGCTGGAGGACTGGCCGGCGACCGACCCCGTGGTGCAGGCGATGTCGGGCGTGATGTCCCTCACCGGTGAGCTGGGCGGCCCTCCATTGCTCATCGGGGTTCCGATTGCAGACTTCGCCGGTGCGATGCAGGCGATCCAGGCCATGCTCATCGGGGTGCTCGCGCGGGAGAAGACCGGCGAAGGCCAGCACATCGAGGTGTCGATGATGCAGGCGCTGATGGCATCCCTCACCACCCGGCTGGCCATGTACTGGGCGACGGGTGAAGAGCCGCAGCGTCTCGGCGGGTCGCACAGCGCCGTTGCGCCGTACAACGTCTTCGCGACGAAGGACGGCTATATGGTCGCCGGGGTGTGGGGTGCCGGGGAGAACTGGCCGAAGTTCTGTGCGGCGATCGATCGCCCCGACCTGGTCGAAGACCCCCGCTTCATCAACAACGTCGAACGGGTCAAGCACCGCGACATCCTGAATCCGCTCATCGAGTCGATCACGGTCACCCGCACGACGGCGGAGTGGGAGACCCTGTTCCGCGCGCAGCACGTGCTGTTCGGGCCGGTGCTGAGCCTCAAGGAACTGATGGTGCACCCGCACGTGCTGCAGAAGGGGATGGTCAAGAAGATCATGCACCCGACCGCGGGTGAGATCTCGATGCTGGCCCCGACCCTCCTGCTGTCGGATACGCCCGGCGAGATCGCGGGACCGCCGCCGCGCCTGGGCGAGCACACCGAAGCGATCCTCGCGGAGGTGGGCTACAGCAGCGAGAGCATCGCCGCGCTGGTCTCGTCTGGTGTCGCGGAAGTGGCGCCGCCGGCGCCTCCCGCCGGCTCGTGAAGCTCGCGCAGTTCCGTGGCGCCGACGGTTCGGCGGCGGTCGGGATGCTGGACGGCGACGACATCGTCTCACTGCCGATACCGGCCGGCTACTCCACCGATCGCGCGATCGTCGCCTACGCCATGGGCGACCTGCCGATCGAGCCTCGAGGCGATCGTGAGCGCCTGGCCGACGTCACGCTCCTGACCCCGCTCACGCAACCGCCGTCCATCCGCGACTACATGATGTTCGAGGGACACGTCGCCAACTCGCTGCGCCGCTTCAAGCGTGACGTTCCCGAGCGCTGGTACGCCGAGCCGAGCTTCTATTTCACCTCGCCGCACCGACTCCTGGCCTCCGGCCAGTCGCTGCCGATGCCCACCGGCGGTCTCGAGCTCGACTACGAGCTGGAGCTCGCGGCGGTGGTGGGCAGGGACCTCGTCGACGCGACACCGGACGAGGCGGCGGACGCTATTGCGGGGTTCACCATCCTGAACGACTTCTCGCTGCGCGACCGCCAGGCGCTCGAACGCCCGCTCGGCCTCGGCCCCAGCAAGAGTAAGGACTTCGCGACCGGTCTCGGTCCGGTGCTGGTCACCGTTGACGAACTGCCGGGCACCCGGCGTCGCCCGGAGCTCTCGATGGAGGCCTGGGTCAACGGGGAACTCTGGTCGGCCGGTCGCAGCGAGACTATGCACTTTGACTTCGGCGAGGCCATCGCCCTGGCCGCCGCCGACTCGCGGGTCGCCGCGGGGGATGTGTTCGGTTCGGGCACTGTGACGAGCGGATGCGTCATGGAGTTGCTCGCTCTCGATGACGACAGGGCGCACTGGCTCGGAGCGGGCGACATCGTCGAACTGAAAATCGCCGGCATCGGCACCCTGACCACGACCATCACGGCCCGCGGCTGACCGCCGACAGCCGAATCGAAACGAGGAAAACAGCCATGGACTTCCAGGAATCGAGCGAACACACGCAGCTTCGTGAACTCGTTCGCGGACTCTGCGCGCCATTCGACGACAACTACTGGCTCGTCTGCGACAACGAGCATCGCTTTCCGCAGGAGTTCTTCGAGGTGTTCGCTGCATCAGGGCTTCTGGGTCTCTGCATTCCCGAGGAGTACGGCGGATCGGGCGCCGGGGTGACCGAGGCGTCCATCGTGATGGAGGAGGTGGCGGCATCCGGCGGTGCCCTGAGTGCCTGCACCACGATCCACATCGCGCTGTTCGGACTGCTGCCGATCATCAAGCACGGGTCTGACGAACAGAAGAGGCGCTTCCTGCCCGACGCGGCGAAGGGCGAGCTTTCCATCGCGTTCGGAGTCACCGAGCCGGATGCCGGGTCGGACACGACGCGCATCAGCACCTTCGCGAAGAAGGTCGAGGGCGGATATCTGGTCAACGGACGGAAGGCCTGGATCTCGCGGGCCGCCCAGGCCGACCGCATCCTGCTGGTCTGCCGCACCACGCCGCGCGACGAGGCCGCCAAGCCCACCGACGGCATCACGATCCTGTTCGCGAAGATGGACCCCGACCACATCCAGATCACCCCGATCGATAAACTGGGGCGCAACGCAGTCGCGTCGAACTGGCTTTTCATCGACGATCTCTTCGTCGCCGATGAGGATCGCCTGGGCGACGAGGGAAACGGGTTCAAGTACCTGCTCGACGGTCTCAATCCGGAGCGGATCCTGGTCGCGGCGGAGTGCCTCGGCATCGGGCGTATCTCGCTCGCGCGGGCAACGGAATACGCCAAAGAGCGCCATGTCTTCGATCGGGCGATCGGACAGAACCAGGGTGTGCAGTTCCCGCTTGCCGAGTCCCTGATCGAGCTCGACGCCGCTGAGCTTCTGGTGCGCAAGGCATCCTGGAAGTACGACGCCGGACTCCCCTGCGGTCGCGAAGCCAACTCGGCGAAGTTCGCCGCCTCGAACGCCGGCTTCCGTGCTGCCGATCGTGCGCTGCAGGTGCACGGGGGCTTCGGCTACGCCAAGGAGTACCACATCGAGCGGTACTGGCGCGAGGTGAGGCTGCTGCGCATCACCCCGGTGTCCAACGAGCTGGTGCTCGCCTACGTGGGAAACCACGTTCTGGGCCTTCCCCGCTCCTACTGATTCGTTAATTACTCACACACGACGAGAGAGAGGCTTTCGATGCCCGGACTGTGGTTCGAAGAGTACGAGATCGGCAAGACCTACCGTCACGGCCTCGGCCGCACGGTGACCGAGACCGACAACCTGTTTTTCACCGCGCTGTCGATGAACCCGGCACCGCTCCACCTCAATGCCGAGTACGCCAAGACGACGCCCTACGGCAGGCAGCTTGTGACGAGCGTGTTCACCATCGGGCTGGTGATGGGGCTGAGCGTCACCGACCTGTTCGAGGGCACCTCGTACGGCAACCTCGGCTTCGACAAGATCACCTTCCCGAATCCGGTCTTCATCGGTGACACGCTGCGCGCCGAAACCGAGATCGTGAGCAAGCGTGAATCGAAGTCCCGGCCAGAGGCGGGGATCATCCAGGTGATTCACCGCGGATACAACCAGAATGACGAACTAGTCATCGAGATGAACCGCGCGGGCCTCTCCATGAAGCGGCCGGTCTAATGGCTGCTGCCGACCATCTGGCTATCCGTTTCGCCGATCACCTCCGTGACGGCGACCTCGTCGTAGTCGGCTCCGGGGTGGGGGAGCCGGAGGGTCTCGTCGCAGCCTTGGGCGAGCAGCTCGGCTCGTTGCCCCGGGCGGAGCTGTTCGCGGGGATCAGCTACTCGGGGCTGTTCACGCCGGAGCTCGTCGGCGCGCTTCCGCTGTCATCGTTCGGCGCGATGGGCGAGATCGGAAAGCTCGCCAAGGCCGGGCTCGTCAATGTGCTTCCTATTAACTACGTCGACGTGGCGAAGCAGCTACGCAGCCGCAATGCGCACGGCCTCGTGCTGCTGATCCAGGTCGCGCCGGCGGATGCCGACGGAAATCACAGCTTCGGAGCGGCCGTCGAGTACGCCGCCGAGTTGATCGATGACGCCCGGCTCGTGATCGCGGAGATCAACGACCGGGTGCCGGTGGTGCGCGGTGCGAGCGTGCACACGAGCAAAATCGATGCCAGCATCGAGACGTCGCGCGAGCTGCGGGAGATCCAGTCCGGCGAGGTGACCGATGTGCACCGCGCGATCGCGGCGCACATCGTGCCGATGATCGCCGACGGCGCCACCCTCCAGCTCGGCATCGGTGGAGTGCCTTCCGCGGTCGCCTCCCAGCTCGGCGAGCACCGCCGGCACCTGAGGGTCCACTCCGGACTCGTCGGAGACTGGCTGCTCGACCTCGAAGCATCCGGCGCCCTCGACCCGGCAGCCCCTATCGTGGTCGGCGGCGCCGCCGGATCGGCCGCGCTGTACGACTTCCTCTCGACGGATCCGCGGGTAGAGCTGCGCATCATTCCCGAGTTGACCCGAGTGGACATCACGGCGCCGATCAATTCTTTCGTCGCGCTGAACTCCGCGGTCCAGGTGGACCTGAGCGGCCAGATCAACGCCGAGGTCGCGGGCGACCGGTACCTCGGGGGAGTGGGCGGCCAGGTGGACTTCCTTCGCGGGGGCCAGCTCTCGCACGGTGGACTGTCGATCGTCGCTCTGCAGGCGACCGCCGGGGCACGATCGCGGATCGTGCGGCGCCTGGACCAGGGCGTCGTCACCACCGCCCGATCGGGCGTCGACACGGTGGTCACCGAGTTCGGCGTTGCCGACCTGCGTGGCCTCGGTCTCCGGGAGCGGGCTGACGCCCTCGCCGGGATTGCGGCGCCCGAGTTTCGCAAAGAGCTGGTCAACGAATAGTCGAGACTATTTGCTGATTACCATTATACTGATCATGACCAAAGTCATCGTGGCCACTTCCTTGCCTCAATCTAGGTCTATGAATAGCATTAAATCAAGAGAGGAACGATGACCGTGACTGCATTGATAACGGACGAGCTGACCGACATCCGGCGTCTTGCTGCGTCCGTGGCAAACGAGGTCTACGGTCCAATCGCCCAGGAACTCGACGCGACGAGGACTCCGGTCTCGCACGCCCAGCGGGAGCAGCTCGGCGAACTGGGATTCCTCGGCATCGCACACGACGAGAAGTACGGCGGAGCGGGAGCACCGTTCTCCCACGCGCTCGCCGTCATCGAAGAGTTCGGCAAGGTGTGCCGGCCCGCCGCGTTCCAGATCTTCGAAGCGAACACCGGTCCGGCGCAGGCTCTCGCCCGTCTCGGAACCGAGGAGCAGCGCGAGCGTTGGCTGCCCGACATCATCGCGGGCAAGAAGACGATGGCCGTGGCGATCTCCGAACCGGATGCCGGCTCGGCCGCGACGGACATGACGACCAAGGCCGTGGCGGTCGGCGACGATTTTCTGGTCAATGGCACGAAACGCTGGATCTCCAATGGCGGGGAAGCGGATCTCTACCTGCTCTACGCCCGGGTCAGTGATGCTCCGGGTTCCAAGGGCATCGGCGCCCTGGTTGTCGAGTCCACGATGCCCGGCGTGAGCTTCGGCGTGCCGGAGCGCCTGATGGGTTTTCGCGGCATCCCGTCGGCGGATGTGATCCTGCAGGACGTGGTCGTGCCCAAGGAGAACCTGGTTGTTCCGGCCGGGGATTTCCCCAAGCTGTTCGGCGCCTTCTCGATCGAGCGGATGGGCAACGCGACGATGAGTCTCGCCATCGGCCAGTCCGCGCTCGACAAGTCGATCCAGTACGTGCAGGAGCGCAAGCAGTTCGGCAAGGACATCATCGACTTCCAGTCGATCCAGACGATCCTGGCCGACATGCTCCTGCAGGTTGAGTCCTCGCGGCTCCTGATCGAGCGGGCGGCGAAGTCCGTCGACGAGGGCCTGCCCAATTCGCTCCACGTGTCCCTGGCCAAGTGTGCAGCCAACGAAATGGCGAAGCGGGTGAGTGATCTCGCCATCCAGGTTCACGGCGGCAACGGCTATACCGAGGAGTACGGGTTGGAGCGTCTCCACCGCGACTCCCACGGTTGGGCGATCGCCGGTGGCACTCCCGCGATGCAGCGCACCCGAATCGTCACCGAGCTTCTCGGCCGACGCTTCGACCAGCGTCGCTGACGCTTGTGTCGTTCACCGCGCCGCCGAAGATCTGCGCATCGTTCCGCGCCGGAGGGGAGCTGTGCCCCGACGGCATCAGCAACGTGCTCGACTACGCGCGACTGAGCGAGAAGCTCGGGTTCGCGGATTTCGACGCCGCCGATCACGTGGCCCTGACCAGGGAGAACGAGGGCTACCCCGGCGGCGAGTTCCGCTGGCCGCCGGACTCGTTCTGGCCCGACCCACTGGTCGTGCTGGCTGCGGTCGGCGCGGTCACCAGCAGCATCCAGCTGACAACGAGCGTTCTCGTCATCCCGCTGCGCCCGGCGATCGTCGTCGCCAAGATGGCGGCCTCAATCGACAATCTCACCGGTGGTCGACTCCGCCTGGGCATTGGGTCCGGGTGGAATCGCGCCGAGTTCGATGCCGAGGGCGTACCCTTCGCGCGGCGCACCGCGCGCATGGTGGACTACGTCGGCGCCTGCCGTGCGCTGTGGGAGGGCGCCCCCGCCAGCTTCAGCTCG
Source organism: Microbacteriaceae bacterium (assembly GCA_025463565.1). Classification (GTDB taxonomy): domain Bacteria; phylum Actinomycetota; class Actinomycetes; order Actinomycetales; family Microbacteriaceae; genus Lacisediminihabitans. The sequence goes on along the minus strand of JAODAT010000042.1, from coordinate 22,105 downwards.
GAGACGGTGTCCTTCACCGATCTCTGGTGCTCGCCGCGTCCGGGGAGGGCCGGAGCGATCCCCGTGCTGCTCGGCGGCCGTGCCACACGGGAGACTGCCGATCGCATCGCGCGCGTGGCCGAGGGCTGGATCCCGATGAATTCCCAGCGCGACGAGGTGGCTCCCGGCGTGGAGTACCTGCGCGAGGCGTTCGAGAGCGCCGGCCGCGACCCCTCCGGGCTCATCGTGAGGGTCGCGATCCCCGAGGCTATCTGCACCGAGGCGTACACGCGAGACGACCCGTCGCAGCTGCTCGAGGAGCTCGACCGGTTGGCGGCCCTGGGCGCGACCGACTTCAAGATCTACCTGTCGGGGCTGGCCGCGACGCCGGACGAGGTGGAGTCGGTGCTGCGCTGGATCAGCTCCGCGTGCGCGCTGCCTAGTCCCACGAGATAGGGGCTGCCAGCACCTCGGGAAACTTGGCTTCCGCATACCGGGTGTACTCGTCGATGTGCTCGCGCATCGCGGCTGCTGCCGCCTCGGGGTCGCGTGCCGCCATGGCCTCGTAGATCCGGGCGTGCGCGGCATGGACGGCGACCCGGCGGCGCTCCGAGTAGGTGATGCCGATCGCGGATCCGTCGAGCATTCCGGTCAGGGCGTCGATCAGGTGGGCGAACAGCAGGTTTCCAGACCCGTGCGCGATGACGTCGTGGAATTCGCCATTGAGCTCCAGGAAGGTGTCCTCGTCGGAGATCTTCTCTTTCATCCGGTCGAGGTTGGACTTGAGGGAGGCGAGCTGCTCGTCGGTGAGCCGCTCGGCCGCCAGACGCGCGGTCATGGGTTCGAGGCCGGCGCGGGCCTCGCCGATGGTGCGGAACGGCGCGCGCTCGAACTGGAGCAGCAGGGTGAGCGAGGTCGCGAGACCCGATCCGTCGAGTTCCTCGACGACTGGGCCGCCGCCGGGGCCGGGCTTCAGGGAGATAAGGCCCTGCAGCTCGAGAAAACGCAGTGACTCACGCAGCGTGCCTCGGCCGACCTTGTATTCCTCGAGCATGATCTTCTCCGGAGGGAGCCGATCACCGGCCTTGCTGCCGTTACTCAGGATGTCTGCGACGATTCGCTGCGCGACGAGCATTGCGGTCTTCTGGGGGCGAAACCGTGCCTGCGCCATACTTTCCCCAAAACTCCGTGCGTTGGCCAAATCGACAGGCATGAGTCTATGCCCAGATGAATAGTTCTAATGATTGTCCGGCATCGGTTTCGCGGGTCGTTTCTCCGGAGCAATCCATACTAATAGTAGGTAGAGTATCGAGAGCTGGTCGGCACGCAGTAGTGCTCCTGGAAGGGCTCTCATGGACGATACTCAACGTCTTCTGGATCTGAATGATCTTCATGCACTCAAGGCAAGGTACTTTCGCGCGATCGACACCAAGGATTGGGCTGAACTTCGGTCCGTGTTCGCGGACGACCTGCTCTACTACCGCGACCCGAGTTATGGCGAGCCCTCGGCAGCGCCGTCCGTTGTGGGTGCTGATGCCTTCCTCGAAAACATCAGGCGTCGTCACAGCACGTCGGTGACTGTCCATCACGGGCACGGACCCGAGATCGAGCTCACCGGCGACGACACCGCCACCGGCATCTGGGCACTGTTCGACTGGGTCGACAATCACGCGGAGGGGCACGCCTGGAAGGGATACGGCCACTACCACGAGCGTTACCTGAAGGGCGCGGATGGTCGCTGGCGAATCAAGGAAATGCGGCTCTCGCGGGTGAGGGTCGACGCGGTCCAGACGACTGACCCGCGGGACGTTCAACTGGGCATCGACGTCTGGGCCGGAGGCAAATTGCCAGCCGTCTCAAATATTGATGACTATCATTGACACCGAATCTGTGCGCATCTATATAATCGTATTCACATGTCCGCTCAATGAGGAGTCACAATGCCAATCACACGCGCAAAACGCCTGATCGTCGGTGGGGCGGTCCTCGCCACCCTGGCGCTCGGTCTCGCCGCCTGCAGTTCAGGCAGCACCCCGTCAAGCACAGCATCGGCCTCCGGGTCGGCCAATTCCCCCGCGCTGACCAAGCTCATCAAGGAGGCTCAGGCGGAAGGGAGCGTCAACTGGTACAGCGCCATTCCGGTCGCTGGTTCCGAATACGCGGCTCAGCAGTTCCAGAACAAGTACAACATCCACGTCAACCTGCTCGGCCTGTCCGGCGCCGCGCTCCTGCAGCGTTTCACGGCCGAGGCGACCGCCGGCGACTACAACGCCGACGTGATCGTCGGTACTGAGATCGATGCACTCTCGACCTCGACGTTCGTCCCGAACGGCTGGCTGGAACCGGTCAAGAAGGCGGGCATCCCCGTCATCGACAGCAAGGCCTATCCGACCGCCTTCCTGGGCCAGACCACAGCGGCCGTGTCGTACATCCCCTGGGTGATCGCATACAACACCAACCTCGTGAGCAAGAAGGATGCGCCCAAGACCTTCAAGGACTTCGCCGACCCGAAGTGGAAGGGCAAGATCATCACTAGCAACCCGGCAGCGTCGATCGCCTACGTCGAATTCTGGGACCGCATCCAGACCGTCTACGGCGCAAAGACGCTGAAGGCAATCGGGGCGAACATGCCTAAGTTCGACGCGAGCGCTGCTGCAGCGGCGCAGGACCTGGCTGCGGGCGAGGGCTCGATCAACGCGCCGACCTCCGTTCCGGCTCTCGCACCGGTGATCGCCGCAGGAGCACCCGTCGCCTACATCACGGCACCGATTACGACCGGCTCGAAGCTGGAGCTCGGGATGACCCCTTCTGCCAAGGCGCCGCACCCGGCTGCCGCTCGCCTGCTGGCCAACTGGCTGCTTTCGCCCGAGGGGGACGAAGCTGTGGCCAAGGTCGGTCATGACGTCTGGGTGTTGAACCCGAAGCTCACGACCAAGGAGATCCAGTCACTTGCCGTCGCGCCTGACGCAGCGACCAGGCAGCCGCAAATCCTTGCGGCGCTCGGCGTGAAGTAGCACAACGTAGCAACACCACAGTGTGGTTCCCTCCCGGCGCAACCGGAGGGAACCACACGTGATTAGGAGTTCTTTTCATGACTACGACCGACACGAAGGCGGAGACCGACACGGAAGCGCCTGGGGGCTTGGATGACATAGACGCCGAGCTCGCGATGGCAGTCGTTGCCTCTCCATGGGCCCGTGTCGTCGCTCGCGCCAGGCGCGGCGGATGGTTCTCGGTGCTAAGCGTTGTGCTCGGCCTGGTCTTCGCAATCCTGGTGATCTACCCGCTCGTGCGGGTGCTCATCCAGGCCTTCTTCGGCGACGGCACCTTCGATTTCTCGATCGCTTCGGAGGTGCTGAACTATCCCGGTCTTGGGCAGATGCTGCTCAACACGGTGATCCTGGTGGCGAGCAGCATGGTGCTCGCGCTCTTCTTCGGCGCGCTCTTCGCATGGCTGATGGAACGCACGGATGCCCGCATCGGCCGCCTGGCCGCCCTGATGCCGATGTTGCCGATGTTGATGCCCGCTATCGCCGGCGCGATCGGCTGGGTGTTCCTGCTTGCACCGCAGGCTGGGTTCATCAATGCCATCATCCGTGCCGTGCTCGACTTCTTCGGCGTTCATCTCACGAGCGGGCCGCTCGACATCTACTCGTGGACAGGGCTCATCGCTCTCTACACCGCCTACCAGATACCCTTCGCCTTCCTCATGATTACTACCGGTCTCCGCAATAGCGACGCGAGCATGGAGGAGGCCTCCCGCATCAGCGGCGCATCCCTCAGGCACACACTGATGCGGATCACCATCCCCGTGCTTCGCCCGAGCCTCGGCGCAGCCGCTCTCTACATGGTGTGGTTCGGGTTCTCGTTTTATTCGGTACCGGTCGTGCTCGGCACCCAGATGAACGTCAAAGTCCTCCCGGTGGAGATCGTCAGGCTCCTCACGTTCACCTACCCGTCGAACACCAAGGTGGCGGTCGGGCTGAGTATCTTCCTCATCATCGCGATCGGCACAGCCTGGTATTTCCAGGGCCGCATCCTTCGAAGTAACCGACACTCCTCAATCGGCGGCAAAGGACAGCGCAATTCCATCACTCGTCTCGGCAAGTGGCGCCGTCCGGCCCAGGCCCTGCTTGTGCTGTACTTCGCGCTCACCTTCGTCTTTCCCCTGATCGCGCAGATCCTGGTGGCGTTGAACGGCTACTGGACTACAGCGATCAAGTGGAGCGCGCTGGATATTACGCGCCTCTGGTCGGGCATCACTGCCAACTCGCAGGCCTCGAGCGCATTCGGCACGAGCACCTTGCTGGCGCTGATCGGTGCGACCATCGGCATGACGGTCGCGGCGATCTTTGCTCTCTATCTGCGGGAACACCGATCGCGCATCAGCAGAGTGCTCGACGGTGTGATCAAACTCCCTGCCGCACTGTCCGCGATCGTAATCGGCCTCGGGTTCGTGCTGGCCTTCGCGGGGCCGCCCTTCAACCTCGGAAACACCCTCGTGATCCTGCTGCTCTGCTATCTGGTGCTGTTCCTTCCCCAGGCGACTATCGCGGCGGATGCCGCAGCCGCACAGGTGGACCGGCAGCTCTCGGAGGCATCATGGGTCTCCGGTGCCGGAAACGCACGTACCTTCGCGCGAATCAATATCCCGCTGATGATTCCGGGGCTGGTCGCCGGATGGGGGCTGCTCTTCGTCTGGATGACGGGCGAACTGAACGCCTCGGTCATGCTCGCCGGAACGCAGACGCCGGTGGTCGGCTACTACATCCTGCAGACGTTCCAATTCGGGGGATTCGCGACCCTTGCGTCACTGGCTCTCGGACTGACCGTGTTGAACATCGTCGTTCTCAGCATCGCGCACTTCATCGAGAAGCGCACGACCGCGCGCGGAATCTGAGCGGGCGGAGCAAAGTACATGCCATCAAAGGAAAGAGCCTCACGCATGAGCACTGCAGTTTCAGAACGAACCCTGCGACAGGCGACTCCCGACAAGACGCCCTCGGCTACACCGGCGCTCGTCATCGAAAACGTGCGCAAGGAGTTCGTACGACGCGATGGAACCAAGGTTCCGGCCGTCGACAACATCAGCCTACGAATCGAACAGGGTGAGTTCGTCGTGCTGCTTGGACCGAGCGGATGCGGCAAGACGACCCTGCTGCGCTGCGTCGCCGGTCTCGAAGACCCCGACAGCGGAACGATCACGATCAACGGCGAACAGCACTACTCGAGCGGCAATCGCGTCAACACCTCGCCGGACAAGCGCAAGCTCGGCATGATCTTTCAGTCTTACGCGCTCTGGCCGCACATGAAGGTGTCCGCGAACGTGGCGTATCCCCTGAAGGTGCGTGGAGTGCCGAAGTCCCAGATCCGCGACAGGGTGATGAACGTGCTCGAACTCGCGGGGATCAAAGAACTCGCCGAGCAGTATCCCGGCCAATTGAGCGGTGGCCAGCAGCAGCGCGTAGCTCTCGCTCGCGCCCTGGTATCGAACAACGGGCTGGTGCTGTTCGACGAGCCGCTCTCGAACGTCGACGCCAAGGTGCGCGAACAGCTGCGTTTCGAGATCCTGAAGATGCAGTCCGAGATCGGATTCGCGGCCGTCTACGTCACGCACGACCAGGACGAGGCGATGGAGCTGGCCGATCGCATCGCGGTGCTCAACTCGGGCAAGATCAGCCAGCTCGATCGCCCGGAGGCGATCTATGATCGGCCGGCCGACCGCTACGTGGCGAAATTCGTCGGTGCGACGAACGAGATCAACGGCGTGGTGGAATCGCTGGGAGCTGACGGCGCGGTGGTGATCAAGACTGAGGCAGGACAGATCGACGCCCTGCTCGGCGAAGAGGGAATCACGGTGGGCGACACGGTGTGCGTCATCGGCCGTCCCGAGCGCTTCGAGCTGCGGGAAGCCTCTGCTGCCGGTGCCAAAAACGAGTGGCCCGTCGAGGTGAGGACGACCATGTTCATGGGCGATCACCGCGGCGCCGTGCTTCGGGCTAAAGGCTGGGGTGAGATGCGCGTGCATTTCCCGAGCTCGACGGATGTCGAACCGGGTGGCTCGCTCGCAGTCGCTCTCCCCGCGAAGTTCGCTCGCGTCTATAAGCCCTCCTCGCGGTGACGTTCTCCGTCGGCTTCGGGCCGATCACTGTCCAGGCAGCGGAGGGCGATCACCGCGAGCCGGCCGTGCTCTGGGCGGAGGGGCTCGAGTATGCCCGCCGCGCGGAGCAGCTCGGCTTCGACAGCGTCTGGGTCGGTGAGCATCACTTCACCGACGACGGCTACCTGCCGTCGGTCTTTCCGTTCCTGGCCGCGATCGCGGCAACGACGGAGCGGGTCACCATCGGCAGCAAGGTGCTGCTGGCTCCGCTGCACCACCCGATCCGGATCGCGGAGGATGCCGCGGCCGTGCAGCTGATCAGCCGCGGACGGCTCGTGGTGGGGGCGGCCATCGGCTACCGACCGGAGGAGTTCGACGGTTTCGGGGTGCCGATCACCCAACGGGCCCGACGGCTCGAGCGGATGGTCGCGATCTGTCGAGCGGCCTGGACCGGTTCACCGGTGGAGCTCGAAAACACGGCCACGCCCTCGGTGACGGTCTACCCGACCGTGGGCGACATCCCGATCTGGCTGGGCGGCCGCGCGCGCGCTGCCCTCGCCCGGGCCGGCAGGATCGCCGACGGGTACATTGCACCGGTCGGCACCATCGACGATCTCACCGCCCAGGTGGCCGCAGTCGACGCTGCCGCAGCCGAGGCGGGGCGCACTGCAGACCTGGATATCGCCTCCAGTTCATTCGTCGTCGTGCGGTCGGCCGGCAGTGACGGGGACAGCACTCGCGCGGCGCTCGACCGGCTGCTCGGCTTCTACCAGCAGGTCAAGGCGGGCGACCTGAGCTCGCGCGTGGGTCGCTCGACCGACTCCGACCCGATGGTCATCGACGGCCCGCCAGCAGAGATCATCAGGCGGCTGCGAAAGTTCGCCGACCTGCTTCCCGAGTCCCGGACGCACCATCACATCGTGCGACTGGAGTTTCCCGGCATGACCTCCGGCGAGGTCCACGACCACATGCGCGTGTTCGCCGAAGAGGTGCTCCCGGCCCTGCGTTAGCGTCAGATCGCCGACCAGCCGCCGTCCGAGGGCAGGATGACGCCGTTCAGGTTGACGCTGTCACGGCTCAGCAGGAAGGTGATTGCGGCCGCCAGCTCGGCGGCTTGCGCCCGCGGCGGGCGGATCGCGGCCCGCAGTGGCTCCATTCGCGAGCGCACGAGGTCGGACGACGCTCCGAAGTCGGTCTCGATGTTCGTGGAGACGGAGCCCGGCGCCACCGCGTTCGTGCGGATGCCGGACGGTCCGTACATGAAAGCGCTGTGCCGGGTCATTCCGACGACAGCGTGCTTCGACGCCGTGTACGCGATGCCGGCAACGGAGCCGCGCAGTCCGGCTTCCGAGGAGATGTTGACGATCGACCCGCTGCCGCCCGCCAGCATCAACGGCACGAGCGCACGCGAGAGACGGAGCGTGCCGAGAACGTTCACCCTGAAGACGCGCTCCCACATCTCGTCAGAAACCTCGTGGATGGGCGAGAAGTCGTCGGCGATGCCCGCGATGTTGGCGAGGCCATCGACGTGTCCGCCGGCCGCAGCGACGATCTTCGCGACATCCTCCTCGATGGTGATGTCGCCGATGATGGGAACGATATCGAGGCCGGGTGCTTCGTCGACCAGGGCATCGAGTCGGGGCACGCTCAGGTCGGAGGCAATGAGCCGGCCACCCTCCGCAGCGATCCGCAGTGCCGTTGCGCGGCCGATGCCGGACCCCGCGCCGGTCACTACGACGGTCTGCCCGGAGAAACGGCCGGGCGTCACGACTTCCTGCCAGGGTGCAGGGGCGGCGGGGGGAGTGGTGCTCATGGTGCTCCAGTCGATCGGTTATTGCGAAACAGTGACAAGAAAAAGATCAGGTGATGCGCGCTTCGACTTCGACGACCCTGTGCGCCAGCCGCCATCGCCCGTCTGCGGTGCGACGCACCGAGTCGCGATATCGTCCAAAGGTTCGCACCTGGGGAAGGTCATCGATTCGATCGAGTCTCATGAAGTAGCTCTCGACTTCTGCCGAGTTGCCGCGCGCGGCGATGATCGGGTCAACGACCACATGCTTGTGCCATTTGTCGGGCGCGTGGCTGTGCGCTGCCACGAAGCTGCGGAGTTCGTCCCGCCCGCGATAGAGGCCGCCCGGCGGAGTGGCGCGCTGCACCTCGAAGACACCCTCTTCGGTGAAGCAGTCGACCCAGGCGTCGACCAGCCCGTAATCGAGATAGTGACCGTACGAGTGGAGCAGCCGGAGGATCGCGCGCTCATCCTCGAGCAGCGCCACCCGCCCCTCCAGGTCGCCAATAGCGCTCACGGTCAGACGCCCATGTCGTACTTCGGCTGGAGCGGCCTCTCATAGGTCGGATCCTCCTCGGAACGTCGCCCCCAGTTACTGCGGGACATGATCGTCGAACCCACGGCGGTGGGCGCCTGTACGTGGAAGGACGGGATGACGACGCGCACCGCCATGCGCCAGGTGCCGTCCTCATTCACCAGCCGGTCGGCGTAGCGACCGCCGAAGAGATTGACGAAGTCCTCCTCGGTGTTCTTCACTGCCACCATGTAATAGGACTCGGTGTGCGCCGTATCTCCGTCGATCTCGATCGTGAAATTCGAGATGTGATGCTCCGTGAGTTCGCGGGCGGCCTGCTGCGGCATCCAGCCTTCGAGAAAATCTTCGGGCGACTTCGCCAGCCCGTGGTTGTCGAGACCATCCCGCGAGAAGGAGGTGCGATAGAGGTCGAGGTCGAGCCGATCGAGACCACGCGTGTAGCGCACCATCGCCTCCTCGATACCCTTTCGGTCCCACAGTTCCTTTACGCGAGACTCCAGCGTGTCATCCATGGTCGTCCTCTTTCTGTGTGGTCGGTATGAAGCGTGAGTGAGCGCTGCGCGGCCCGAAATGTGAACCCCCGGGCCGCGCAGCCAAACCCGACGGATCAGCCCTTGAAGAGCTTGTCGAAGTTCTGGGTGAACGCAGTGACGGTGGCCGGGTCGTCAAGACCCTTGTAGCTGAACGCCGCCAGCTTGCTCGTCGTGTCGATCGGGGAGTGACCGAAGGTGCCGTTCAGGATGCTCTGGCCCTTGTCGGTCATCATGAAGTTGACCAGGACCTGGGCGGCGTTGGGGCTCTTTGCGTTCTTGAGCGCAGCGACCTGGTAGCCGACTCCGATCGGGGCGTCGGTGGGTACGGTGCACTTGACCGGCGCCTTCGCGGCGGACATCGCCTCGTAGTACGACGGGGTGATCGCCAGCGAAGCCTTGATCTCGCCAGCGGGCAGGGCCTGTGCGATCACACTGAATCCTGCATATACCCGAGGTTTGGTCGCGGCGAGCTTCGTGAGGAACGACGAGCCGAGCTTGGCCTGGTACGCCTTGTAGCCCGCGATTGTTCCGAGGGCGATGACGTCGCTGATGCCGATCTCCTGGTTGCCGAGGCTCTTGTCGTTCAGCATCGCCGTGACGGTCGTGGGCGATGTCTTCACGAGGTTCGTGTTGTAGCACAGGAGGTACGGGTCGATCGAGATGTTCACGTAACCGCTCTTGCCGACCTGCTTGGCCCACTGGGCATTCTGTGCCTGGGGGCCGACCGGGCTGACGAACTTTCCGGTCGATACCTGCTTGTCGGCGTAGATGGGATCGGTGAGAAGGAAGACGTCTGCACCTTTGGCGCCGGCGGCCGACTCCTGGTCGACCTGGATTTCCTGCGTGGCACTGATGCCCTGCACATAGTTGAAGTCGATGTCGGGGTATTCGGCTTCAAACGCGAGGCCGAGTTCGTTTCCCACCGTGGCTGCCTTGTTGCCGTACAGGGTGACCGTCTTCTCTTTGTCGGCGGCGGACTGCACTTTCGACCAACTTGCGGTACTCGTCGCCGAAGGTGTCGGGCTGGTGGAAGCGCTACTGCACGCGGTGAGGGCTGCTGCAGCCAGGCCGACGACCAGTGTTGCTGTGAGGGCTGTGGAAATCTTTCGCATGGATACACTCCGTCGGGTTTTCCGTGGGGCCGCGTGCGGCTCCCATATCGACCTCAATGTCGATAATCCTTATAATGATAGACATTTGACTGGACCTGTCAAGAGGCATTTGGGCTCGCTTGACACCTCCTCATAAATATGCGCATAATAAGCATGAAATTTGCCCGACGCTCCTTCGATTTCAACGACGAGACGGAGATTGGGCCACTCGGCTGGCGAAAAGGGCGCGCAATGATCGGAACCCCACGGTGTCTCAAAATTTGAGCGAAACGTCGACCACCGAGGTTCCATTGCGCGCAACACGGGGTAGCGGTCGATGGCGAATGGTCGTCAGCTGGTGCGTTCTCATCCTGGTCGTCGCGTTCCTCGTGCTCTCACCGATCATCCGGCTCCAGGCGACGGCATTGGGGGATGGCGCGTCCGCATATGGTCGCCTGCTGTCGTCGCCCGACCTCGGCAAGGTGCTCTGGAACTCGTTCTTCCTGGCGGTGGGCAGCGTGGTGTTCGCTGTCCTGGTGGGCACAGGGCTCGCCTGGTACGCCTACCAGCTCAAGCCGAAGCTTCGCTGGCTCTCGCTCGTGCCGATCCTTCCTCTGGTTCTCCCGCCCATCGCCAGCATCATCGGCTGGGTGTTCCTGCTCTCGCCGACCGTCGGATATATCAACACGCTCCTGCGTTTCCTGCCCTGGTGGACCGGAGACCGCCAGGGCCCGCTCAACGTGTACTCGGGCTGGTCCATCGTGCTTCTCACCGGGATCAACCTCACCGCCTTCGTCTACCTCTACGTGATCACGGCGCTGCGAAACATGAACGCCGAACTCTACGAGGCCGCCGATGTCTCGGGAGCGTCGGGCTTCATGCGCTTCCGTACCGTGGTTCTGCCGCTCCTGCGGCCCAGCATCGCCTACGCGACAGTCCTGGTTCTGCTGCTCGGCTTCGGACAGTTCACCGCCCCGCTCCTCCTCGGCAGGCAGCAGGGCTTCGACGTCATCACCACGCAGATGTACAAGCTCATCCAGCAGTTTCCGATCGACATCGGACAGGCTGCCGCATTCGGCTCGCCGCTCATCGTCGCCGGTGCCCTGCTTCTCGTCGCGCAGCGATTCACGATCGGCGATTCATCGCGATTCGTGTCACAGACCGGCAAGCAGGTGCGATCGATGGGCGGCAGTTCCTTCGCCCCCGTGCCGATCGTGGTCTTCGGTGTGATCGCGCTGCTGCTGCCGCTGCTCGCACTCGTGCACGTCTCCCTGCTGCCGTTCTGGAGCGGCCAGCTCTCCCTCGCGCACCTCACGACCGCCAACTACACGCTGGTATTCCATTCGCCGCAGGCCCTCAACGGCATACTTGACAGCGTCGGGGCCTCGGCGATCGCGATCGCCATTGTGCTTCCCATCGCGTTCGCCGCAGCGATGCTTCTGCGGCGCGGAGGTGCAGGCCGCCGCCGCAAGGTGCTGCTCGACGTGCTGGTGGCGGTGCCCCTGGTCACGCCCGCCGTGGTGTTCGGGGCCGGCATTCTCTTCTCGTACAACGCTCCGCCACTGCAGCTGTATGGCACGCTCGCCGTCATCGTGATCGCGTACGTGACGCTGATGATTCCGCACGCCACGAGGATGATCTCCTCCGGCGTGCTCACGCTGGGCGAGCAGTATTTCGAGGCGGCTCGGGTGAGCGGTGCCGGGACGCTGCGAACCACCCTTCGGGTCTCGTTGCCGCTGCTGCGCCCCAGCATCGGCGGGGCCGTGGCTATCACCTTCGTGCTGCTGACGCAGGAGTTCGCGGCGTCGCTCTTTGTGAGATCCGCCAGCACCAACCTCATGGGGACTGTCATCTATGACTTCTGGGATGCCGGAACGTTCCCCCAGGTAGCCGCCCTCGCGATCGTCATGTGCGTCGTCACGGCCGTTGGTGTCGGCCTGGCGTTCCTTCTCGGAGGGTCGCGTGCCTTCGATCGGCTGTGAAGTACCCGGTTCAGACCGCAACAACCTATATATGGGGACGACAAGATGGTAAATGTTCGACTGCGTGGAGTGGAGAAGACCTTCAAGGGGAAGGCAGGGATCACCCGCGCGATCGATACCCTCGACCTCGAGGTTCCTGATGGCCAGTTACTCGTGCTTCTCGGGCCGAGTGGCTGTGGAAAGACGACGATTCTGCGCAGCATCGCCGGCCTGGAGACACCGAACGCGGGAACGATCGAACTGGGAAACACGATAGTGCTGGATGCGGCACGGGGTTATTCCGCTCCGCCGCGCAAGCGGGACATCGGCATGGTATTCCAGTCATACGCGCTCTGGCCGCACATGACCGTGCGTGAGAACATCGCATTCCCGCTGCGGGCCAGGGGAAAACGCGACATGCTCCGGTCGGACGTCGTGAAGCAGGTCGCGGAACTGGTGGAGGTCGACCCACTGCTCGATCGCTACCCCGGGCAGCTGTCCGGAGGCCAGCAGCAGCGTGTTGCGCTCGCGCGCGGCCTCGTGGCGGAGCCCGGCGTGCTGTTGCTCGATGAGCCGCTCAGCAACCTGGACGCGCGACTGCGCAGCGAACTGCGGGTGGAGATCCGCAACATCCATCAGCGAATCGGATTCACCGGGGTCTATGTCACGCACGACCAGGTCGAGGCATTCTCTGTCGCCGACCTGGTCGTCGTGATGGGCTCGGGCCGGATCCTGCAGATCGGCACTCCGGAGGAGGTCTATTCGCGGCCGGCTTCGGTCGACGTGGCCCGCTTCCTCGGAATAAATAACGTGCTGCACATCGACGCGGTCGAGGGGCACTGGCAGCTTGCGGACGCTAGCTCGGTCGCCCCGGTGGCCGGGTTCGAATACCTCAGGGGCAAGCTCGAGATGCGCTTCCGCAGCGATGCCCTCGAACTCGTGGGTGTCGGTGCGGCCGAAGGCGGTCCCCGGCTCGAGATCGCGGGCCTTGAAGTGAGTTCACGCGTCTACGCCGGACAGTACTGGGATGTCGGGCTCACAAAGGCGGGCGCAACCCTGACCGGGCGGCTGACTTCGAACAGCGTCGCGCGGGTGCCGGTCGTGGGCGAGCTCACGATCGGGAGCGTGCCGCACCAGGCCCTCACCATCTACCAGGGCGGCACGCTCGTCGAGCGTAAGTAACGAGTTCCGGTGATCCGGGTCGGAATTGCAGGGTTGAGCGCTTCGGGTGGATGGGCCGCCCGCTCTCACCTCGCCGCGATCAGAGGCTCGTCCGACTTCCGTATCGAGGGCGTCAGCGCGAGCACGTCCGATTCGGCCCGTCGATCGGCTGAGATGTACGGCATCCCGCGAGGTTTCGACTCCATCGACGAGATGGCTGCAGCCGACGAGATCGACCTCGTGGTCGTCGCCGTCAGGGTTCCTCACCACGTCGACCTGGTCGGGCGGGTCATCCGAGCGGGCACGTCGGTGCTCTGCGAGTGGCCGCTTGCGCCGACGGAGGCGGAGGCGGGGGCGCTCGCCGAGCTGGCGAGAGCGAGCGGCGTTCGGGCTTTCGTCGGGCTCCAGGGCCGTTCCGACCCGTCGGTTCGCTACATCGGCGACCTGGTGCGAAGCGGGGCGATCGGCATCGTGCTCTCCACCAGCATCGTGGCATCGGGAATGTCATGGGGTCTCGCGACCAATGACCGTTCGACCTATCTGCGGCACCGGCACAATGGCGCGACCATGCTGTCCATCCCGTTCGGCCACACGATCGATGTCGTGCAGCAGTGCCTTAGTGAGATCAGGTCGCTGAGCGCGCTCGAAGCGGTTCGTACCGACCAGGTCACCAACCGGGACGACGGATCGATGCTGGTCGCGACGGCCCCCGACCAACTCGTGGTGCAGGGGGAACTCGACGGGGGAGCGGTTCTGTCGGTGCACTACCGCGGCGGGCGCTCAGCCGCGAACAACTTCAGCTGGCAGATCGATGGCACGGCGGGCTCGCTGCTGGTCGAGGGACCGACCGGACACCTGCAGCACGGTGACGTCACGATCCGCGGAGCGCTCGATGGCAGCGACGCACTGTCCGACCTGACGGTACCAGCGAGCTTCGACCTGGCGCCGGGCTTCGCCCGCGCCGATCCTGCCCACGCCGTGGCGAACGCCTACGCCCGGCTCCACGTCGACCTGGTCACGGGCAGCGCCAGCGTCCCCGGGTTCGATGACGCGGTGCGGTTGCACCGGCTGCTGTCGACGATCGAGACGAGCGCCGAGTCTGGCACCCGGCTGACGATCGGCTGTTGAGCCACCCCGAGGGCTTGTCGCTCGTGAAGGCGCGCGATATGCTAATCATAGTTAGCATTAATAGCGGCTCTCAAAGATGCGAGGTAAGTGCATGTCCGAACCCATTTTCGAAGCGGTCTGGCCCGAGGCCCCCGCCGTTGAGAACACCATCGCCGGAATGCGAAAACTCGATTCGGTCGCTGGCTCGCACATCGCCTTCATCTGGGACGACCTCTTCCGTGGCCAGGACATCTTCGACGAATTCCAGGCCGAGGCCGAGCGCCGCGGCCAGACGTTCACAACCATTCCGTGGGAGGTCTTCGGTGACATCCACGGTCACACCGACGAGCACGAGGTGCTCGCGCGGATGCCGAAACTGCTCGCCGAATACAACGTCGACGCCGCGATCGTGGGCGTCGGGGCATGCGGCAGCTGCACGCCCGCGGTCATGCGGGCGGCGGAGGCGGTCGAGGCCGCCGGCGTGCCCACCTTCGCGCTGGTCGCGAGCGGGTTCATGCGGCAGGCGAAGTCGATCGGGCGTTCGCTCGGAATCGAGCACACCTGGATCGCGGAGTACCCCGGAGTCATCCCTAACGACACCGACGAGGTGTTCCTGCAGAAGACCCGCGACGTGGTGGTGCCGAGCCTGTTCGAAGGATTCGATCGGCTTACCGCCGGATTCCGGATCGATGACGCGGCCGCTCCGGTCGCCGAACCGGCGCCGCGCGACATCGTGGTGAGCGGCACTCTCGACGAGGTGCAGGACTTCTTCGACGAGCGACTGTGGAGCGACGGACTGCCCGTCGTGCCGCCGACCCTGGAGCGGGTCGACCGCTTCATGGAGTTCACCGACCGCAAGGCCGACGAGGTCATCGGAGTCATCCTCCCCGCGAGCCGCGAGGCCACGGTGTGGTCCGTCGCCGTCAATGGCGTCATGGCCGGCTGCAAGCCCGAGTACATGCCCATCCTGCTCGGCATCGTCGAAGTGATCACCGACCCGAACTGGCGCATCGAAGACGCGGGATGCACCCCCGGTTGGGAGCCCCTGGTCGTCGTCAGCGGTCCGCTGGTGAAGGCGCTGGACTTCAACTACCAGGGCGGCATGATGCGGGTCGGGCGTCGGGCGAACACGTCCATCGGCCGGTTCGTGCGCATGTACATGAGGAACGTGGCCGGCCTGCTCACCGAGCCGGGCGACACCGACAAGGCGGCAATCGGCCGTACCTTCAACGTCGCCCTCGCCGAGAACGACGATCTGACGATCGCCGCCGGCTGGAACCCGGACCGCGTCGACGCCGGGTTCTCCCTTACAGACACCGTGGTGTCGGTGCAGAGCGTCGTCGGCATCAGCGGCCCCGCGTACACGGGCGGTACGCCGGAGGATCAGCTCGAGGTGCTCACGCGGTTCGCGAAGGACACCATCGGTGGATGGGGCTTCACGCACATCCTGTTCCACGCCAGTTCGACGCTGCTGCTGATGAGCCCGAGCGTCGCCGCGTCGTTCGCCCAGGAGGGCTACTCGAAGAGCGACATCCGCAAATACCTGGCGAACAACGTGAAGGTGGAGGCCGACCTCATGGAGAAGTTCGGCACCATGACCCGCGGCAACCCGTACACGTTCAAGGAGATGGTCGACGCAGGCCGCATCCCCGAGCACTTCGCGGAATCGGATGACCCCAGCAGGCTGCTGCCGGTGATCGCCGACGAGCACGAGGTGCGCATCGTGGTGGCCGGTGACCCCGGACGCAACCAGAACCGGTTCTACGCGAACAACCACGCGCAGGGTCTTCCGCAGTACCGTCGCGTCGAGGTCAATGCAGCGCTGGCCGAACTGATCGGCTGAGGCAACGCAGATGGCACACGTACCCCTTGCCGTCATCGGTGCGGGTCCCGCTGGCCTGAGCTGTGCGATCGCCGCGCGGGAACTCGGGCTCGACGTCACGCTCATCGAGGCCCTGGCACCCGGAGGTGAGATGGCGTCGCTGCTCGAGATCAACGGCAACCTCGGTTCTCTCGACCCGGTGACCGGTCCGGACCTCTCGGCGGTGCTGCTCGACCGCGCGATGGATGCCGGTGTGAAGATCGACTACTCCGAGGTCGCCAGCCTCGCGCGTTCCGATCGGGGCACCTGGCTCATCGACGGCGCCAGGCTCGAGGCCGACGCGGTGGTGATCGCCACGGGCTCCGAGGCCGACTTCGCGGCGGTGGCCGGTGCCCAGGAGCTGTATGGCAGCGGCGTCTCGATCTGCGCCAGTTGCGACGCGCCCCTCTTCAAGAACAAGGGCGTCATCGTGCTCGGCGATGGGCGGGATGCCGTCTACGAGGTGCAGGTGCTGCGCCAGTATGCGAGCCGGGTGACCGCGGTGGGTGACTGGTCGGGCGCCGATGGAGAATTCTGGCGCTTGACGGCGCCGGCGGGCGACTCGGTCGACTTCGTGCAGGCATCCGGTTCGTTCTCGGTTTCCAAGACGGCGGACGGGGCGGTGGATGTCGCGCATCGTGCCGGCGCGCCGGATGTCAGTGCTGACGGCGTCTTCCTCGCGGTGCCGCGCGTGCCTCGGCGCTCCCTCCTCGAGGGCCTGGTCGACGACACGGCCGCATTCGAGGTCGATGGTGAGCTCCGCGTGGTCACGAGCGATCCGTCGACGCGAAACCTGTTCGCGATCGGCGACATGCGCGCCGGCACTTCACGCACGGTGGCGGGCGCGATCGGGGACGGCATCGGTGTCGCATGGACCGTCTCGCGCGAACTGCAGGTGCGAGCGGGAGCCCTGTGACTTGGGGAAGCCCAGTGACACGGGAGGCGCTGTGACGCGGGCCTCCGTCGTCGACACCCACGCTCACTACTGGCAGCCCTCGGCCACTGAGATCGTGAACCTGGCTGCCACGGACAAGCCGATCGATCCCGCGGCCTTCGGGAAGCTGATGGATTCCGCGGGAGTGAGCCGACTCCTGCAGGTGACCAGGTATTTCGATGCCGACGACTATTCCCTAGCCGGCGCGGCAGCACATCCCGACCGTTTCAAGGTACTGGGCAAGTTCGAGCGTTCCATGCTCGATAATCCTGCATCGCTCGCCGGATGGAGCGCTCGCGCGGGAATCGTCGGCCTGAGGGTCTTCACCCTGCCGACCGAGCCGGCGCTGTTCGCGTCGGAGGCCGATGCGTTCTGGACTGCGGCCGAGAACCTCCGGCTGCCCGTCTCGATCTACGCGCCGGGATTCACCGACGGCTTCCGGAAGGTCGCGGCAGCGCACCCCGGTCTTCCGATAGTGCTCGATCATGCCGGCACGAACGTCTTCGCGCAGACTCCCGTCTCCGCGCGTTTCGACGAGTGGGATGCCGTGCTCGCACTGGCGGACCTGCCCAACATCTTCGTCAAGGCATCTGCGCTGCCCGAGGCGACCCGCGAGACGTTTCCCTACCCCCAAGCCCAGGAACGTCTGCTCGACCTGTGCGCCACGTTCGGTCCGCAGCGCGTGATGTGGGGGTCCAACTACACGCCTGCCGCAAGCGCCGGCACGTACGAGCAACTGGCCGAATTCGCCCGCCTCGCCGTTTCACCCCTCGCCGAGTCGGAGCAGCTCGAGGTGCTGAGCGGCACCGCCGGGCGGTTCTTCGGAGTGACCCGCTGGATCCAAGGAGACTGACCATGCCCAAATTCCGTGCCGAAGATGTCGCGCCGTTCAGTATCGAGATACTCGTGGCCTCCGGGGTTCCGAGGGAAGATGCCGCGATCATCGCCGAACACAGCGTCGCCTCCCTTCTGTCGGGTGAGCAATTGCACGGCATGGACCTCGGCACCTCCTATCTGCCCCTGATCAAGGAGGGCATCCTGATTCCGGGCGCGCCGCTCGAGATCGTGAAGGAGACCCCGACCACCCTGATGGTCGACGGTCATTTCAACTTCGGTCACGTGGTCAGTCACAACGTTATGAACAAGCTGATCGACAAGGCGTCCACGTCCTTCGTGGCGGCCGCGAGCATCCGCAACCAGACGCACGTCGGGTGCCTGATCGACTACACGTCCATGGCGGCACGCGCGGGCATGATCGCGATCATGATGACGGACGGCGCGTGGGGCCCGAAGCTGATGGCGCCGTACGGTGGGCGCGAGCGCCGACTCGGCATCAACCCGTGGTCCATGGCGATGCCCAACGAGGAGAACGGCTACGTCGGGTTCGACATGACCTCCGGCGCGGTGTCGCTCACCAAGATTCGCCGGGGCGTCGCGGAGGGACGGCCGATCCCGGAGGGCTGGATCATCGACTCAGAAGGTCGCCAGACGACGGACCCCAACGACCTGGAGGCCGGGGGATCGGTGCTTCCCCTCGGCGGACCGCAGGCGCACAAGGGCTACGTGCTCAGTTTCATGATCGAGGCGATGGCCGATGTGCTCTCGGGAATGGGGTTCCGCGAGGATCTCTCCCGCCCGTGGCCGATCATCGACGGCTGCTTCATGGCCGTCTTCAACGTTGAGGCGTTCCGGCCGCTCGCCGACTTCCGCCGCGAGCTCGGCGAGATGACGGAATACGTGGCGAGCAGCAAGCCCGCGGTCGAAGGCGACCGGGTGTACTACCCGGGAGAGCGGAGCAAGATCACCCGCGAGAAGAAACTGAAGGAGGGCGTCGAGATTCCCCAGGACGTGTGGGAGACGCTGCTCGGCATCGCGACCGGACTCGGCGTCGAGCGGTTCGCTCCCTTGCCGATCCCGACAACCCCGACCTCTCCGGTCTGAAGTGAGGCACCCATGAACACGGAAAAAGTCGTCATCGTCGCGGGTGCGCGCACGCCCATCGGCAGCTTCGGTGGGGTATTTCGCGATACCCCCGCGCACCAGCTCGGTGCCGTGGCCACGGTGGAGGCGCTTCGCAGGGCCGGTGTTGCCGGCGACTCCGTCGACGAGGTGATCATGGGCTGCATCGGTCAGGTCGGGCCGGACGCCTATAACGCGCGTCGGGTCGCGCTCGAGGCCGGGCTTCCGGTGCGCGTGCCCGCATACACGGTGAATCGGCTCTGCGGCAGCGGACTCCAGGCGATCTGGTCGGGCGCGCAGCAGCTGCTCTGGGGCGGGGCCGACGTCATCCTGGCCGGCGGCGACGAGAACATGTCGCGCATGCCGTTCTACGACTTCGACGCGAGGTTCAACGACCGGCTGGGCGACCGCACCCTCGTCGACGGCACTGTCGCGATGCTGACCGACCCCTTCAGCGACTCCCACATGGGCGTCACGGCCGAGAACGTTGCAAAGAAGTATCACGTGTCGCGCGAGCAGCAGGACGAGTTCGCCGCCGAGAGCCAGCATCGCGCGGCGTCCGAGGCCGCGAAGAAGGCGTTCGCGGAGGAGATCGTCGCCGTAACGACGGCGGGGCGCAAGCCGGTCGAGATCTCGACCGACGAGCATCCGCGCCCCGACACGACCGTCGAGACGCTTGCCGCTCTGAGATCGGCGTTCATTCCCGGTGGAACGGTCACGGCGGGCAACGCGTCGGGAATCAACGACGGCGCGGGCGCGGTGGTGCTCATGCGCGACACGGATGTGCGCGACCGCGGACTGACCGGCCTCGCAACCCTCGAGCACGTCAGCACCGCCGCGATCGACCCCGAGATCATGGGCTACGCGCCGGTGTCAGCGCTGGCGAAACTGTTCGCCGAGACCGGCCTCACACCGGCGGATATCGGCACGATCGAACTCAACGAGGCCTTCGCGTCACAGGCGGTCGCCGTGATCCGCGACGCCGGTCTCGACCCGGAGAAGACGAATCCGTACGGAGGCGCGATCGCGCTCGGGCATCCGGTCGGGGCGACCGGGGCCATCCTCACCGTGAGGGCGTCGCTCGACCTGCAGCGCCGGGACCTAGAGTTCGCCATCGTGACCATGTGCATCGGCGGCGGCCAGGCGCTTGCCGCGCTGCTGCGCCGGTGGGACGCCTAGCGAGAACGGTCTGCTGTCGGCAGATTCGATGGCGTCACCCGTGCGCGCACCGTAGCGTCGAACCATGGAGCTGATTTTCGTACACGGCGCCCTGGTTCGCGACGGCGAGTGGTGGTGGCGGCCGACGGCGCAGCTGCTCGAAGCGCGCACCGGCATCCGCAGTCGCGCGCTCGCGCTTCCGTCCTGCGGGGAGACGGGCACAGCCCAAGGCGGACTTGTCGCCGACGCCGCGGCGCTCCGCACCCTGCTGGACGAGGTCGGCGAGGCGATTGTGGTCGGCCACTCCTACGGGGGCACCGTCGTCGCCGAGGCGGGCCGGCATCCGGCCGTCGCGCACCTGATGTACGTCTCGTCGTACCTGCCGGATGCCGGCCAGTCGCAGGGCGCGATCATGAGCGGCGTGGGCGACCCGGCCTCGATCGGCGACAACGGGGACGGCAGGCTTGCACTGACGGGCTACGACCCCGCGTCGTTCGGTGCCCGCTTCCTGCAGGATGCCGACGCGGAGACCCAGCGCGAGGCATTCGAGCGCGTGACCGCCCAGTCGGCCGCCGCGTTCGTGACGCCGACCACCGCCGCCGGCTGGCAGGGCGTCGACTCGACCTACCTGGTCTGCGCGGACGATCGCAGCACGTCCATCGAGCTGCAGCGCATTCACGCGGCTCGGGCGACGCGATCGGTCGACCTGCCGACCGGTCACCACCCGTTCATCACCCGGCCCGACCTGGTGGTCGCGCAGCTGCGGGAGCTGCTCGACCGATAACCGTCATACGGGCTGCGAGCCCCCAACCCGGAGTTACGATCGAAGGGCACCAGGGATCGAGGCACCATGTCACTACTCCACAGCGGGACCATCGCCGCACTCTCCGATGACGAGGTCGCCGCGATCCGGGAAGACTTCCCCATCCTCCGCACCGAGGTGAACGGGCATCCTCTCGTCTATCTCGACTCCGGCGCCACCTCGCAGAAACCGCGCCAGGTGCTGGATGCCGAGCGCTCCTTCTATGAGCATGAGAACGCCGCGGTGCACCGCGGCGCCCACACCCTCGCCGCCCTCGCGACGGAGAGCTTCGAGAACGCCAGGGCGACCGTAGCGAGCTTCGTCGGCGTCTCGGAGGACGAGATCGTCTGGACCTCGAACGCCACCGAGGGCCTCAACCTTCTCGCATACTCGATCTCCAACGCGAGCCTCGGGCAGGGACCGTCCGAGCTTGCCGTCGGCCCCGGCGACGAGATCGTCGTCACCGAACTGGAGCACCACGCCAACCTGATCCCCTGGCAGGAGCTCGCCGCGCGCACCGGCGCAACGCTGCGCTTCATCCCGATCCTCGACGACGGGACGCTCGATCTCAGCACCCTCGACGACATCATCACGGATCGCACCCGCATCGTCGCGGCCGCGCACGTCTCGAACGTGCTGGGCCTCGTGAGCCCCGTGGAACTGCTCGTCGCCAAGGCGCATTCCGTTGGTGCGCTGTTCGTGCTCGACGCCTGCCAGTCCGCGCCACACCTGCCGCTCGACCTCGCCGCGCTCGACGTCGATTTCGCCGTATTCTCGGGCCACAAGATGCTCGCCCCCACCGGAATCGGCGTACTCTACGGCCGCCGCCGGCTGCTCGCGGCCCTGCCGCCGTTCCTCACCGGCGGCTCCATGATCACCACCGTGACCATGGAGAAGGCCGAATTCCTTGAGCCGCCGCACCGCTTCGAGGCGGGCACCCAGCGGGTGTCGCAGGCCATCGCGCTCGCCGCGGCCATCGACTACCTCAGCGCAGTCGGCATGGACCGCATCCACGCCCACGAGCAGCAGCTCGGCGCCCGGCTGGTGGAGGGGCTCTCCGCGATCGACGGCGTGCGGGTGCTGGGCGCGGATGCCGCCGCCCCGCGGGCGGGTCTGGCCAGCTTCGATGTGGCCG
>JAODAT010000156.1 GCA_025463565.1 Microbacteriaceae bacterium | reverse complement strand
GTGCCTGGCGCAAAGCTTCAGCAGTTCCGCGCTCAGATAAGCGCCGTTTTCTTTCACCATCGGCAGGAATTCCGGCTTCAGCAATTCGCGGATGACCGCTACGCCTACCGCTGTCATCAAAGGATTGCCGTTGTACGTGCCGCCCTGATCGCCGGCTTCGAAACAGGCGATTTCCTCGCGCGCCAGCAAGGCCGCCAGCGGAACACCGCCGCCAATGCCTTTGCCCAAGGTCATGATGTCGGGCTCGATCCCGGACAACTGATAGCCGAACAATTCGCCGGTACGGCCGAATCCGGTTTGCACTTCATCGACGATCAGCAGCAAACCTTGCTCTTTGGTCAACTTGCGCAAAGCCTGCATGAATTCGCGCGTGGCCGGAATGACGCCGCCTTCGCCCTGGATCGGCTCCAGCATGACCGCGACGGTGCGGCTGTTGATCAGCGCTTTGACGCTGTCCAGATCATTCAGATCGGCCTTCGGAAAACCCGCGACTTGCGGTGCGTACATGGTATCCCAGCCCGGTTTGCCGCTGGCCGACATGGTCGCCAGCGTACGGCCGTGGAAGCTGTGATCGAAGGTAATGATTTCGTAGCGGCTTTCATTGGCGCCGTTCGGATGTTTTTTGCCCCATTTGCGCGCCAGCTTGATGGCGCCTTCATTTGCTTCGGCGCCGCTGTTGGCAAAAAACACGCGATCGAAACAGGAGTGCTTGGTCAGCAGGCCTGCCAGTTCGGCTGATGGCTGATTGAAGAATGCCGGGGAAGGGTTCAGGATTTTCCTGGACTGCGCCACCAGCGCGTCCTGGATGCATTGCGGCGAATGGCCCAAGGCATTGACCGCCCAGCCTTGCAGGAAATCCAGATAGCGCTTGCCGTTGTTGTCGGTCATGAACATGCCGCTGCCCTCTGTAAACACCAGAGGCGGCCGGTTGGTGATGTACATCAACTTGTCGGTATCGAACTGCTTGAATTCCATTGAAACTCCCGGACAGG
Source organism: Microbacteriaceae bacterium (assembly GCA_025463565.1). Taxonomy (GTDB): domain Bacteria; phylum Actinomycetota; class Actinomycetes; order Actinomycetales; family Microbacteriaceae; genus Lacisediminihabitans. The sequence continues at coordinate 2,980 of JAODAT010000156.1, read as the reverse complement.
AAATAAGGGTAAAGAAAATTAAGGCTAAAAAATTAAGCTAAAAATTTAAGGCTAAAAATTTAGAAACGTATTGCAACGCAAGTGTTGCAATACTAACTGAGTCAGATTAAAGATTAATGACAATATCGAATATCTAACCGAGCAGATCTGCCGCCGACGTAAACGCATCGGCAAAAAACGCGTCTTCCGGTAAATTGCATTGTGCAATGAAATCACGCTGGGCGGATTCCACCACGATCGGCGCGCCGCAGGCATACACCTGATGCCCCGACAGATCGGGATGATCTTCAATCACTGCACGATGCACGAAGCCGCTGCGGCCTTGCCAGTTGTCTTCGGCGGTGGCGTCCGAAACCACCGGCACGTAGGTGAAATTCGGCAGCTCGGCGGCCCACTCGCGGCACAGCGCATCCATATACAGGTCCTGCGGACGCCGGCCGCCCCAATACAAAGTCATCATGCGCTCGGATTTATTATGCACCGCTTGTTCGATCAAAGCCTTGAGCGGCGCAAAGCCGGTGCCCGAGGCCAGCAGGATCATCGGTTTGTTCGAATCTTCCCGCAGGAAAAACGTTCCCATCGGCCCTTCGAAACGCAGAATGTCGCGTTCCTTGGCGGTGGTGAAGACGGTATCGGTGAACAGGCCGCCCGGCATGTGCCGGATATGCAGCGTCATCAATTCGTCCTTGAACGGGGCATTGGCCAGGCTATAGCTGCGGCGCTGGCCGTCGCGCAGCATGAATTCGATATATTGGCCGGCCAGATATTGCAGCCGGTCGGAGGCGGGTAACTGCAGCGACATCACGATGACATCATCGGCGACTTTCTCCAGTTTGGCGATGCGCGCCGGCATTTTGCGGATCGGAAAATCGCCGACGCCGGCAACTTCGCGTGCTTCGATGGTGACGTCGGAATGTGGTCTGGCGACGCAGAACAGTGAAATCCCCAGTTTTTCATCGTTGGCGCTCAAGGCCTTATCCTGATGCGCGCCGTGCGTGACGCTGCCGTCCAGCAACTTGCCCTTGCACGAACTGCAGGCGCCGTTTTTGCAACCGTAAGGCAGTCCGACGCCGGCGCGAATGGCCGCGTTGAGGATGGTTTCGTCCGGCTCGCAACTAAATTGCCGTCCGCTTGGCTGTACTGTGACTTGGAAACTCATACAATCCTGGTAATGAAAAAACAAATAGCATCTAAAAAAATCGGTTTGCCGCGGCTGTTGATCGTCGGTTGCGGCGATGTCGGCATGCGTTTGCTGCCGCTGGTACGCGATCGCTTCCGGGTCTTTGCCGTCACCAGCAGCCCGCAACGCTGTGCATTGCTGCGTGCAGCCGGTGCGGTGCCGATCGTCGCCGATCTGGATCAACCGGCCAGTCTGGCGCGCTTGGCCCGCGTGGCGCGATACATCGTGCATCTGGCGCCGCCGCAAGCTGACGGCGCAATCGACCGCCGCAGCCGTAATCTGGCCGCTATTTTACCCGACCATGCGACGCTGGTTTATATCAGTACCACGGGTGTCTATGGGGATTGCGGCGGGGCCGAGTTCGATGAGACGCGTACGGTTGCGCCTGCGAACGCGCGCGCCAAACGGCGGGTCGATGCAGAGAAGGTTTTGCGGGCCTGGGCGCGGCGCTCGGGCAGCCGTCTGGCAATTTTGCGTGCGCCGGGTATTTATGCGGCGGACCGCTTGCCGCTGGAGCGTCTGCACAAGGGGACGCCGGCGCTGGTTGCTTCGGAGGATGTGTTTACCAATCACATTCATGCCGACGATCTGGCGCACCTGGCGGCGCATGCGCTGTTCAAGGCGCGGCCGCTGCGTGTTTATCATGCCGTCGACGACACCGAATTGACGATGGGCGCTTATTTCGATGCGGTAGCAGATGCTTTTGCCTTGCCGCGCCCGCCGCGCCTGCCGCGTGCCGAGCTGCAACGGCAGGTTTCGCCGCAACTGTTGTCGTTCATGTCGGAATCGCGCCGCTTGGTCAATACCCGTATCAAACGGGAACTGGGCGCGCGTTTGCGTTACCCCGATGTGGCGGCGTTTTTGCAGGAATTGAAGCCGTGAAGAAGAAAAACGACGGCGGCGATGGGATTTACCACGGGTAAGGCCGCTTCACGCCATGCTCCAGGTCACGGGTCAGGCGATGGCGATGAGGCAAGCCATGGATCATGCCGTGGGTTACTGCGTGATTTTCGTCGTGATTTACGTCATTCCTTGCGCTAACTTTTAAGCCATGAGGCTCGGCGGCAGGCGTTACGTCGGGCATCGAAGCCGAGCGTACCATGGGCGAACGCGTCAGTTCGGCTTCGATGGCCCGGCGCAAACGGAAGGTTTCGGCATTGCTTGCGGCCCGCGTCTCGTTGTTCCAGTCTCGCGCTGCCTGCGTGGCAGTTGCCGCGCCGCGAAACAGCAGGTTGTTGTCCTTCGACAGCAGGACGTTGAAAACAAATAACTGCTCACCGTCGCGTTTCAGATCGATCAGCAAATTCATTTGGGTATCGTCGTCCGATTCGTAAAAGGTCAGATGGGTCATATTGTCCGGGCTGTCCGGTGGGAATTCTTCGAATTGCCGTCGTGGTGAGCCAGGCAAGCCATCGACGATCAGTGTGCTACGGAGATGTGTGCTCAAGGCATTCAGATGCGCTTGGGAAAGCGGCGTTTCAACATGGTTCTCGCCATGGGCGTCAAAACCGATGAGCGAAAAAGCCGGGACAGCGCAGACTGCATGAAACATGGATGCTCCTAAAGAAAGCGATTTTTTCACACAAAACATCGCCTTCAATTTCATTTCACCGATAACATTATTCGGCCGGGCTTGGATAATTGGCGTCAAAAACAAACCATGACGAAAATCCTGCGGCATAGTATCTTGCGAGCACATTCCAGAACCGACGACGCCGAACAGACCGACCATGCCGACTACACCACTCTCGCTCCCGACCATTGTTGCAACCCACAATGCCTCTCTCGCCGTCGCGCTGG
>JAODAT010000028.1 GCA_025463565.1 Microbacteriaceae bacterium | reverse complement strand
TCGCGGCGGGAGTTGCGCACCCTCGCGGCGGGATTATTACTTCGCGGACCCCCGCACGCCTCCCTCCGTGAGCCCGTTTCTCCCGCCGCGACCAAAACCGGCAGACGATATCCCCCGCCACGAGGGCATATACCCCGCCGCGACGGCACATCCCCCGCCACGACAGATGCCGCACAGCCCAAGCGGGCGATATCCCCCGCCGCGAGCACTACCCGCCACCTGCAGCTCAACCCCAGTGCGGCGGCTTGTCGGCCTTCAGGCGATCGTCGTTCTCGTCCGACTCGTGACGCGGGGGCTCGGGGGCCGGCTTCGGGTCGGTGCCGGGCTTCGGCTTGGTGGTCACCCGCCGGGGTTTGCGCTTATCGGATGTCGACAAGGTCGATCGGCTCCGTCACAGCGCCGCCCGAGAAGGCCGGCTTCGCGCCCAGCAGGTCCACGATCCTGTCGGCGACGGCATCCGGTTGGGTGAACAGCTCGAAGGCATGCACCCGCAGGTAGTGCCAGCCGAGCCTTCGCAGCAGTTCGGGGCGCAGGCGGAGGGATTCGCGAAGGCTGGAGGCGCGCAGCATGGTGTCGGTCTCGATGGTGAGGCACATGCCCTCATGCGAGGCGACCAGGCCGAGCTTGCCCCGGTGCCCGAGAGCCACCCGCAGGCCGCGGTGCTCGAGGCGACGGGCCAGGTCGACGAGCATCGGATCGCTGTCGTCCTGCACATGTTCGATGCCGGTGCGCGCCTCGATGTCGGTGAGGATCTCGGCGAGCGCGACCGCGCCGTGCTGCATGCGATCCTCGTCGATGTCGTTCGCGGCGAAACAGGTGACGATCACCATCGCACGGCGAGCCCTCGTCATGGCCACCGCCAGCAGGCGTTCGCCACCCTCGCGGCCGAGCGCGCCGAAGTCGGAGAGCACGCGGCCGTGCGGGGTGCGGCCGTAGCCGATGGAGAAGATCACCCGGTCGCGGCTCTGCGCAACGGACTGCTCGATCGTGGTCACACTGAACGGCTCGGTGCGGTCGCTCAGCACGAAATCGCTGAGTTCCGGATGTCCCGCTGCGGCTTCGAGCACAGCTCGCTGAACGCGAATAGCGTGCTTCGCGCTCGCGGTGATCACCATCAGCGACTCCTTCGGCCGCGTCATGGCGTGCTCGATCACCAGCTCGACCGCGCGGTCGACCTCGGCATCGACGCTTTCGACACCGCCGGACTCGGGGTCGGGCATGCCCGAGCCGTCTTCCACGAAGTCGATGCGGATGCTGTTATGGCCGAGAAAACTGCCGGCCCAGGGATATGACTCGATCTTGCCGGCGTAAAAGCGCCGGTTTACCAACTCAGCCAGGTCTTCGCCGCCGGCCCGGTAGCTGCGCGTGAGCGACAGGGTGGGCAGCAGGGTGGCGAGCCGGGCGAGCGCGGAATCCTCGTGCAGTTCGTCGAGGCCCTGTATCTCGACCGGTTCGTCATCCTCGGTGACCGCGATGGAGAACGGGCTTGGTGTCTGGGTCACCGGGTCGCCGAAGGCGATGGTCTGTTTGCCACGGCGGATGGCACCGACGCTCTCAGCCATGGTGATCGCGCCGGCATCCACCAGCATGACGGCGTCGAAGTGCAGCGAATCGGTGATGGCGGGCACCTCGTAGGGCGACGCGAGCCAGACGGGCGCGATCGCGCGGGAGAGGTGCGGCGCGGCCTCCTGGAGGTCGCGGGAGTCGAGTCTCTGCGCACCGAGGGTTCGCTTGAGGGCGCTGGCCTCCTCCGGCCAGTCGACGAGTCCGATCTTCCAGTTCTCGGCCAGCTGCCAGGCGAGCTGCTGCGCCCCGGATTCAGCGTGGGCCTGGTCGACCAGGCGGAAGTCGGCCTCCAGCCGGTCGAGCACCTGGGTGTTGGCGCCGAGCAGCGCGCGGTCCTGCTCGAGCAGCGATTCGAGCGCCGACTGCCACCAGGCGAGCTCGAGTTCGGCGGCGACCTGCTCGGCCGGCACGTGCCGCGCGGCGAGATCTTCGGTCAACGGCTGTAGCTGCAGCTCGCGCATCGTGGCCCGGATGGCGGCGCGCTCCTGCAGGTTGTCGAGCACCTCGGACTCCACGGCTAGTCCCGCCATGACTTCCAGCAGCTCCGGAATGGGCCGGTTCATCAGGAGCGCCTCGCGGGTGACATTGCCGAGCGGCTCATCGAGCGAGGCGAGGTCGTGCGCGACCATCGTGAAGGCGGACTGCACCTCGGCGATGCCCACCGGCACCTCGGGTGCGACGCCGGCGGCGACGAAGCGCTGCCACAGGATGCGCTGCTGCTGGATTCGCACCAGGCTGGCGTGCACATCGGGCACCATGACACCGGGTCGCAGGTATTCCTTGGCCAGTTTCTTCAGCCGTCGCCGGTTCGGGCCCGACATCTCCGGCGCATCCCGGCGTGACGAGGTGGCGTTGATCAGTTCGCTCAGCGAGCGGTCGAACACCACAGGAAGGAACTTGTCGAGGGTGTCGCGGATGTCGACCAGCAGTTTCAGGTACACGCCGAGCTCGTAGATGGTCTCGAAGGGGCGCATCCGGGTGCCGGCGATCAGTTCCGTTGCACGTTCGATGAGACGTGGCAGCTCGGTGTGGTGCAGCTGCTTCGCGATGCCGTGGGCGCGCATGGCCGCCTCACTGGTGTTGAAGATGGCGCCGTACCACTTGGAGTCGTTCGGTCCGTATTTGAATTCGCCGAGCGACGCGGCGTGCACTATCGCGTCCGCCGCGGTGCCGCGGTCGATCATCATGAGGTCGACGGCCGCGCGAGAGAGCCTGGCCGTCGTGCGCGGCGCATTCGGAAGCAGCGCCAGACGGGACAGCTCGCGCAGGCAGTCGAGCACCGAGATGCCGAGCTCCGGGTCTTCGCGGGCGATCGCGCCGCGATAGTCGATGAGCACCGTGCGCAGGCGCACGAGCGCATCATCCACCTCGCCGACGCGGGGCTGTTCCGCTTTCTCGTCACGACCGATGGAACGGATGACGTCCTTGCGCAGCGAGGCCGGCGCGACGGCGACACCGGCGAGACCGACATCGCCGAAGCGCTGGGCGATGCCCAGCAGCGACGAACGCCGAGCGCTCACGACGAGCACGCGCTTGTTCTGCTGCACCAGGCAGCCGAGCGCGTTGACGATGGTCTGGGTGGCGCCGGTGCCGGGCAGCGTCTTGACGACGACCGAGTTGCCCGCCGCGATCTGGGCGATCACCAGTTCCTGCTCGGCATCCGCATCGAGAAGCAGGGTGTCGGTCTCTGGCGGCCGCTGGTCGGGATGCTGCGGTTCGACCGGCGCGTAGCTCTCTTCGACAGTCCACTTTGCGGAGGGGTTGCCGGCGATGGCGTCGAGCACCGGGTGGTCCAGGGTCGCGGCGTCCGCTCGCATGGCCGTGGCGACATCCGCGAATGCCGCGGCGACGAGGCGCGGCTGCACATTGAACCAGTCGAGGTGCGAGGTGAGGCCGCGGAGCCGGTCGATCACCGGGTTCGGCTTGAAGGATCCGTCCTCCTCGGCCAGCGCGACGAAGGCGTGGCTGTCGAGGGCGATCTGGTACTGAGCGACGAGCGCGCGAGCGAGCGCCGGGTTGAGGAACGGCGCGCCCTTCAGGCGCAGCTCGTAGTCGCTGCCATAGCGACGGATGGCGAGGGGACGCAGCAGAATGGGCGCGCGGTACTCGACGCCATCGTGCTTCCACTCCGCGATGCCGATGGCCAGATGGATCGCGTCGATGCCGCGGGCGGTCGCGAGTTCGAGGCTCTTGTCGGCGATGGCGCCGGCCGCGAGCTTGGCACTGCGGAGGGCGACGTCGTCACGGATCAGGCTGGAGAGCAGCGTGGTCTTGCCGGTGATGAACTGGGCGAGACCGCCCGGGTGGGTCGCACCGAGCTCGATGCGCGTGCGCGGGGCATCCACGAAGTGCAGCAGGGGCGATTCTCCGCCGACCGTCGCGAGCTGGTCGCGCCAGCCCTGCCAGATGGGTTCGGCGACGTTCCCCGCCGTGAAACCGTGAGAACCGAGGTTGAGCGCGTGCGGCGCCGTCACCTGGATGGAGGGGCCGTCTTCTTCGCGCGCGACAACGGACGCTGGCTCCTCGAAGAAGTCATCCTGTGGTCTGCTTGCACGCCGCACACCGCCACCTTAAGGGCGGCGTGTCGCGATTCGTCGGACTTAAGCGGGAGTTTCGGTATTGCGTTCCACCGCGAGCAGCACGCAGGTGCACAGCGCCTCGAGCGCGGTGCCAAGGTCTTCGAGCGTCGGGAAGCTGGGGGCGATGCGGATGTTGGAGTCGAGCGGGTCGACCCGGTACGGGAACGCAGACCCGGCCGGCGTCACCGCGACGCCCGCCTCGCCGGCGAGCGCGATCGCTGCTGCGGCCGTTCCGGGCGGCACCTCGAGGCTGATGAAGTAGCCGCCGAGCGGGTGCGTCCAGGTGGCCACCCCGTTCAGCCGTCGTTCGAGGATGTCGAGGGCGAGACTGAAACGGGACGCGATGATCGGGCGATGCCTTCTCATGTGCGCTCGAACGCCCTCGGCGTCGCCGAAGAATCGCAGGTGACGAAGCTGGTTGATCTTGTCGGGGCCGATGGTCTGCGCCGCGGTGTGGCGCTTCATCCACTCGATGTTCGCCGGCGACGAGCCGAAGAACGCGACTCCGGCGCCGGGGAACGTCATCTTCGCGGTTGAGGCGAAGACGAAGGGCCGGTCGGGGTGGCCGGCGCGTGCCGCCATCCCCAGGATGTCGAGTGTTTCGGGTTCGTCGTCGGTGAGGTGGTGCACGGAGTACGCGTTGTCCCAGTAGAGGCGGAAGTCCGGCGCGGCGGTCTGCATTCCGGCCAGCGCCTCCGCCTCGTCGACGGTGAGGGTCGCGCCGGTGGGGTTGGCGTACATCGGTACGATCCACATGCCGCGGATGGACGCGTCGCTGGCGACCAGATCGCGGATGGTGTCGAGGTCGAGCCGTTCGCCCAGGTTCGGAACCGGGATCATCCGAATTCCGAGGGCTTCGAGCACCGCGAAGTGCCGGTCGTAGCCGGGCACCGGGCAGATGAATGAGATGCCCTCGACGTCGCGCCACGGGGTCTCGCCACGCGCGACGCCGTGCAGCAGGGCATGCACAGTGCTGTCGTACATGATCTGCAGGCTGGCGTTGCCGTATGCAAGCAACTGGGCGGTCGGGATGTGGTGCAGTTCGCCGAAGATCGCGCGCAACTCGGGGAGTCCGTCGGGCCCTCCGTAGTTGCGAAGGTCGGTGCCGGTGCCGTCCCGGTAGTTGTCGACTCCGGGTAGCGAAAGGAGTGCGTTCGAGAGATCGAGTTGGGCCGGCGAGGGCTTGCCTCTAGTCAGGTCGAGGGACAGGCCCATCGCCTTGAGTTCTGCGTACTGCTCTTCGAGTGCGGTGGTCGTGGTGCTCACACTTAAAGGTACCGGCTACTGTCCGACCGGGGTAAGCAGGAACAGCGGAATCGTACGGTCGGTTTTCTTGGTGTACGACTCGTAGTCCGGCCAGGTCTCGAGCGCGCGCGCCCACCACGTGGCGTACTCCTCGCCCTCGAGTTCGGTCGCGGTGTAGTCGTGCTGCTCGGCCAGGTCACGAAGCTCCACGTGCGGATTCGCCTTCAGGTTGAAATACCAGGTCGGGTTCTTCTCTGCGCCACCCTTCGAGGCGACGACGACGTACTCGCCGTCGTGCTCGACGCGCATCAGCGGCGTCTTGCGGAGTTTGCCCGACTTGGCGCCGATCGTGTAGAGGATGATGACGGGCCGACCCCTGAGGTCGTTCGCCTCGCGGCCGTCGGTGGCCTCGTATCGTTCGACCTGCTGGTTGGCCCAGTCGGCTGTTCCCTGTTCGTATTCCGCTTGAAGAGGCATGCTCCTATTCAACCCCTTAACCCAGGGCGATCAACTCCGTGGGGTCCCTAAGGACGGACGCGATGTCACGCAGAAAGCCCGAGCCTTCGAACCCGTCGACCAGCCGGTGATCGAACGACACGCTGAGCGTCATCACCGATCGAAGTGCGATCTCATCCCGGTACTCCCACGGCTGCCGGCGGATCGCGCCGACGCACAGGATCGCCGCCTCCCCCGGATTGATGATCGGGGTACCGCTGTCGATGCCGAACCCGCCGATGTTCGTGATCGAGATGGTGCCGCCGCTGAACTCCGCGAGCGCCGTCTTACCCTCGCGGGCGCGGTCGGCGAGCCCGGTGAGCTCCGCGGCGAGCCGCGCCAGGCTGAGGGATGCCGCGTCCTTGACGTTCGGCACCATCAGTCCGCGTGGGGTCGCCACCGCTATCCCCAGGTTCACGGCCCTCGTGGTGACGATCTCCTGCGCCGCCTCATCCCACTTGCTTCCGAGCTCCGGATGCCGCGCCAGGCCGAACAGAAGCGCCTTCGCGACGAGCAGAAGCGGTGTCACACGCACTCCGGCGAATGACGGATGCTCGCGCAGCTTCGCGACCAGCTCGACCGTTGCGGTGACATCCACCGTCACGAACTCCGTGACGTGCGGCGCCGTGAACGCGCTGCGTACCATGGCCTCGGCGGTGCGCTTGCGCACGCCGGCAATCGGCACGCGGGTCTCGTCGGCGCCCACGGTCGCTGAGCTCACGGTCGCTGAGCTCGTCGAAGCGGCACCCACAACGTCGCCTCGCGTCACGTGACCGTCGGGCCCGGTGCCCACCAACGAAGCAATGTCGATCCCACGGTCCTTCGCGAGGCGTCGTACCGGTGGCTTCGCGCTCACGGTCGCCGAGCCCGTCGAAGCGCGCGACGAATGACTACGGCGCTTGCGCCCGCTGCGCGCATCGTGCTCCCCCGGGCCGTAGCCGACGAGCACGTTGCTGCGGCCCTCATCCGATTCGGGCGCTTCGACGGGCTCCGCTTCCACCGGCTCAGCGACCGAGGCCGCGCCGAACGTGATGATCGGCGTGCCCACGGTCACCGTGTCACCCTCCTCTACGCAGAGCCGGCCCACAGTGCCCGCGATGGGACTCGGCAGCTCGACCAGGGCTTTCGCGGTTTCCACCTCGCAGATCACCTGGTTGAGCGTCACGGTGTCGCCGGGCGCGACCATCCAGTGCACGAGCTCCGCCTCGGTCAGGCCTTCGCCCAGATCCGGCAGTGCGAAATCGGTCATCATTCCACCGCCATGGAGCGTTCGATCGTGTCGAGCACGCGGTCGACGTCGGGGAGAAAATACTGCTCCAGCTTCGATGCCGGGTACGGGGTGGCGTAGCCGCCCACCCGGAGAACGGGCGCCTCGAGTTGAAAGAAGCAGCGCTCGGTGATGCGCGCGGCGATCTCGGCCCCGAGCCCCAGGAACACCGAGGCTTCGTGCACCACCACCAGCCGATGAGTCTTGAGCACCGACCGTTCGATCGTGTCGAAGTCGATGGGTGACAGCGAGCGCAGGTCGATCACCTCGACCGAGGTGCCCTCGGCCTCGTTGGCGGCCGCGAGTGCGGTCGCGACCATCGGTCCGTAGGCGACGACGGTGATGTCGGTACCCTCACGCAGCACGCGCGCCGTCTCGAGACCCAGCGAGGTCACGCCGTCGAGGTCGACCTCCGCCTTGTCCCAGTAGCGACGCTTCGGTTCGAAGAAGAGCACCGGGTCGTCGGAGCGGATCGCGTCCTGGATCATCGAGTACGCGTCGTCCGCCGACGAGCAGCTCACGACGCGAAGCCCTGCCGTCTGCGCGAAGTACGCCTCCGGGGACTCTGAGTGGTGCTCGACCGCCCCGATTCCGCCGCCGAACGGCACGCGGATGGTGAGCGGCACGCTCACCGCGCCGTCGGTGCGGTGGCGGATCTTCGCCAGCTGGGAGACGATCTGGTCGAAGGCCGGATAGATGAAGCCGTCGAACTGGATCTCGCAGACCGGCCGGTAGCCGCGGATCGCGAGCCCGATCGCGGTTCCGATGATGCCGGACTCGGCGAGCGGAGTATCGATCACCCGGTCCGCGCCGAACTCGGACTGCAGCGAGTCGGTCACGCGGAACACCCCGCCGAGACGTCCGACATCCTCACCCATGACCATGACCCGGTCGTCGTCGCCGAGCGAGCGTCGCAGCCCCTCGTTGAGCGCCTTCGCCATCGTCAGTGTCGTCATTCGCCTGACCCTTGCAGGTCCAGCCCGTGAAGGTCGGCGAAGTCGGTGCGTTCCTCGGCGAGCAGCGCGGTCTCGGTCGCATAGACGTTGTCGAACAGCGAGATCGGGTCGGGGTCGGGTGTGGCGATGCATGCCTCGCGCACCTCGGCGGCATACCGATCGGCCGTCTCATCGACCGATGCCAGAAACTCCTGATCGGCGAGACCGCGCCTGTCGAGCACCAGCCGCAGCCGGTCGATCGGGTCGCGCTGGCGCCAGAACTCCAGTTCCGCCGCATCCCGATAGCGCGTCGGATCATCGGATGTCGTGTGCGGCCCCATCCGATAGGTGACGGCCTCGATGAGCGTCGGCCCGTCGCCGGCGCGAGCCCGCTCGGCCGCGTGCCGCGTCACCGCGAGCACCGCCAGCACGTCGTTGCCGTCCACGCGGATTCCGTGGACGCCGAACCCCGCCGCACGCTGCACGATGGGCACTGTCGCCTGGATGCCGACCGGAGACGAAATGGCGTACTGGTTGTTCTGCACGAAGAAGACGGTGGGTGTGCGGAAGCTGGCGGCGAACCCGAGCGCCTCGGAGAAATCGCCCTGGCTGGTGCCTCCGTCGCCGCAGTATGCGATCACGATGTCGTCGACGGCGCTGTTCAGAGTCTTGTCGCGGAGGATGCCCATGCCGTAGCCGACCGCGAACAGCATGTGCGGCCCGATCACGATGGCCGGCGTCATCATGTTGACGTCGCGCGGGTTCCAGCCGGCGAGGGTTGTGCCTCGCCACATGCGCAGCACGACCGCGGGATCGACCCCGCGCACATAGGCGACGCCGTGCTCGCGGTAGCTGGGAAAGACGAAGTCGCTCGGCCGAAGCCCTCGGGCGGAGCCGATCTGCGCGGCCTCCTGACCGGCGAGCGGGGCCCAGAGCCCCAGTTGGCCCTGGCGTTGCAGGGCGGTGGCTTCGGCATCCAGCCGGCGCACCACGACGAGGTCGCGATAGATCTCCCGCAGGTCGGTGTCGCCGATATCTGCCAGGTATGGGCTGTAGATCTCGTCGTCGATCAGCTCGCCCGATTCGGGGTCGATGATGGCCACCTGTTCGAAAAGGTCGCGTTGCGGGGCGGTTATCGACATCGGTCCTCCTTGACGCTCTGTACTGGGATCGTGCACCCGCCGCATCATCTGCACAACCTGTAGCGCTTGGATTGAGCACTATGCATGGATTCCGTCGACCGGCGTGTGCGATACTGCACGACATGCCCGACATCGATGTCACCGACGCACGCCTGCTGCTCGCCCTCGCGGACGACGCTCGACTTTCGGGCGTCGAGCTCGCGCAGCGCCTCGGGCTCTCCCGCAACACGGTGCAGGCACGCCTCGCACGACTCGAGTCCATGCTCGGGTCGAGCGATCGCCGGGTCGACCTGCGAGCCCTCGGCTATCCGCTCGTCGCGTTCATCGCAGCGACGGTCAACCAGCACCTCCTCGACCAGATCGAACTCGCGCTCGCCGACATCGCCGAGGTGATCGAGGTGCACGGCATCGCGGGCGAGGATGACATCATTATTCGGGTGGCTGCACGCGACACCGACGACCTGTATCGGGTCACCGGTATCGTGCTCGGCATCCCCGGCATCGAGCGCACGGAGCTTTCGCTCTCGATGCGGGAGATGGTCGGCTACCGCACCACACCGCTTCTCAAGCAAAGGACGCAGGCATGACCACGGTCGCCCCCTCCACGGTGATCGACGCGCTCCGCGCACTCGTCGCACCCGATCGCGTACTCGATGACGAGGCATCGCTCGATCGATACAGCCATGACGACGCCGAATGGGCAGACTACGAGCCGCCGCTCGCCGTCGTGCTGGCGAGAGCGACGGAGGAGGTGTCCGCCGTCGTCGCGTGGGCGGGGGCCAACCAGGTGCGGGTGGTGCCGCGAGGTGCGGGGACCGGGCTCTCGGGCGGAGCCAACAGCATCGCGAGCTGCGTCATCATCTCCCTTGAACTGATGACCGCCGTGCTCGAGATCAACGTGGGCGAGCGATACGCCCGCAGCCAGGCCGGCGTCATCAACAACGACCTGCGTGCGGCGGTCGCCGTCGAGGGCCTCTGGTACCCGCCGGATCCGGCCAGCCAGGCCATCTCGACCATCGGCGGCAACGCGGCCACCAATGCCGGCGGCATCTGCTGCGTCAAGTACGGCGTCACCCGCGATTACGTACTCGGACTCACCGTCGTACTGGCGGACGGGTCGATCGTGCACCTCGGCCGGCACACCGCGAAGGGCGTCACCGGTTATGACCTCACCGCGCTGATAGTCGGGTCGGAGGGAACGCTCGGCATCATCACCGAAGTCACCGTGAAGCTGCTCCCGCTGGCCGGGCGCGAGGAACGGGCCATCATCGGCTACTTCCCGTCGCTGCACGCGGCGGGGGTCGCCGTCGCCGCGGTCGCGGACGCGAGCATCGTCCCGGCCGCCCTGGAACTGATCGACCGCACCTGCCTGCGTGCCGTTGCCGACTGGCAGGGCTGGGACCTTCCGCAGGATGTCGACACCCTGCTGATGGCGAAGGTTGACGAGGTCGGTGAGAGCGGCCGCGCACTCGCGGCGCGGGTCGCCGAACTGTTCGCCGATTCCGGCGGGGTGAACGTCGAGCTGGCGGACGACCAGGTCGAGGTCGACCGACTGTTTTTGGCCAGGCGACTCGCCTATCCCGCGCTTGAGAGGCTGGGTCCGGTGTTGACCGAAGATGTCTGCGTTCCGCGCGAGGCGGTTCCGGAGATGCTGTCCCGCATCCAGGCCGCCGCCGCCGAACACGACGTCGTGATCGCGAACATCGCCCATGCGGGGGACGGCAACCTCCATCCGCTGATCGTCACGGCGGTCGGCGATGACGCGGCCCGAGCGCGGGCGAAGTTGGCGTTCGACCGCATCGTCGAGGACTGCAGCGCCCTGGGTGGCACGGTCACCGGCGAGCACGGTGTCGGCCTTCTGAAGCTGCCGGGTGCGCGGGCCGAGCTCGGCGCTCGAGTGCTGCAGATGCACGCCGACGTGAAGCACGCCCTCGACCCGGCCGGAACGCTCAACCCGGGCAAGGGGTTCTAACGCGGAAGGTCTCGATACGCGACGCTTCGCGGCGCTACTCGACAAGCACAGTCTGCCGGTCGAGTAGCGCGCGAAGCACGCGTATCGAGACCCTTTCACTACCTACGCGACCTGCAGCACCCGCTCCGGCTCCACCAGGTAGTTCGCGTAGGCCGGCACGGTGAGGAAGATGGGATACTCCTCGCCGAGCGTCACCGAGCGGAAGATCGTCTCGGCGTCGTCGAACCGGTCCTCCGGCGAACGGGTGACCTCGTTCTCGAGCACACCCGCGAGCAGGGATTCGACCAGGTCGGCCGTGATCGCGGTCCCCTCGACCGTGGTCGCGCTCTCGCGGATCCACTGCCAGAGCTGCGAGCGGCTGATCTCCGCCGTCGCCGCATCCTCCATGAGGTTGTCGATCGCGGCGGCGCCGATCCCGCGCAGCCAGCTCTCGATGTAGCGGACGCCCACCGACACGTTCGAGTGCACGCCGGCATCCGTGATGTCGCCGGTGATCGACGCGACGTCGAGCAGTTGCTCCGCGGTCACGTGAACGTCTGGGCGCAGGCGGTCGACCTGGTTCGGCCGGTCGCCCAGCACAGCGTCGAACTCGCCGCGCGCGGTCTCGATGAGATCCGGATGCGCCACCCAGGTGCCGTCGAAGCCGTCTGTAGCCTCGCGACGCTTGTCATCCGACACGGCGGCGAGCGCGCGAGCGGTCACCTCGGGATCCTTACGGTTCGGGATAAACGCGCTCATGCCTCCGATGGCATGCGCCCCCCGCTTGTGGCAGGTCGCGACGAGCAGTTCGGTGTAGGCCCGCATCGGCGGCACCGTCATCGTGATCTTCGAACGGTCCGGCAGCAGGAAGCGCTTGCCCCGGCCGCGGAAGTTCTTGATCAGGCTGAAGATGTAGTCCCAGCGACCCGCGTTGAGCCCTGCGCAGTGATCGCGCAGCTCGTACAGGATCTCCTCCATCTCGAACGCTGCGGGGATCGTCTCGATCAGCACCGTCGCTCGGATGGTTCCGTGTGGCAGCCCGACCGCGTTCTCGGAGAAGGTGAAGATGTCGTCCCAGAGCCGCGCCTCGAGATGGTTCTCGAGTTTAGCCAGGTAGAAGTACGGACCGCTGCCGCGGGCCACGAGCTCCCTCGCGTTGTGGAAGAGGTACAGGCCGAAGTCGACCAGCGAACCGGACGCGGGCGACGCGATGCCGGCGTGGTCGACGAAGCGCAGGTGCTTCTCCACCAGGTGCCAGCCGCGCGGGCGCATCACAATGGTGGGCGTCTGCTCGCCCAGGCGGTACTCCTTTCCCTCGGGCGAGGTGAAGTCGACCTGCCGGCGGATCGCGTCGTAGAGCGAGACCTGGCCGCCGACCACGTTCGCCCAGGTGGGGCTGGTGGCATCCTCCTGGTCGGCGAGCCAGACCTTCGCGCCGGAGTTC
>JAODAT010000162.1 GCA_025463565.1 Microbacteriaceae bacterium | reverse complement strand
TATGATCCTATGCTCAGTGGGTCGCTTTGTGTAACGCCACCGGTGCATTCCTCCATCCCGATCGTCGAGACACCAGCTCCAAGGGAGCGAATGTCGAAAAGGAGGAAAGGAAGGTCCAGGGCATTCTCAACAAAGTTGAAGCCTATGGATCCTCCTGCAGACCTAGAGAAGACCTCAGGTGCTGCCGAAGACCAAATGGGTCTTGCCGCTACGACGGCCACCCCTCAGATTTCATTATCTGAACTCCAGCGATCTTCCCTCGCTGCGAGCGTGGAACCGGATGATGAGCCCACTCCTGAAGAGATCGCTGAACTCTCGAAGGTAGTCCCTTCGGTTTATCACGATTTCTTGGATGTGTTCTCTAAATCTAACGCCGACACGTTGCCTCCTCACAGGGGTTACGATCTCACCATCGACTTCCTTGAAGATAAAATTCCTCCGTTCGGACCAATTTATGGGCTTGCCGCCCCCGAACAAAAGACTCTCAAGGAATACATCGATGATATGTTGGCCAAGGGATTTATACGACCATCAACCTCACCTTGCGGTGCACCCGTATTGTTTGCCAAAAACAAAGGCAAATTACAGCTGTGTGTTGATTATCGTCTTCTAAACAAGATGACGGTAAAAAATCGTTATCCACTTCCACTGATCGACACGCTCCTTGCCCAATTATCGGCAGCAAGCATTTTCACCAAAATGGACTTGCGGAGCGCGTACAATCTCATCCGAGTAGCAGAAGGACACGAGTGGAAAACGGCCTTCCGTACGAGATACGGATTGTTCGAATACTTGGTGGTTCCTTTTGGGCTTTCAAACGCCCCAGCGGTATTTCAGAGATACATAAATGAGTGTTTACATGACCTCATAGATGTATATGTGATCGTGTATCTCGATGATATCTTGGTATTTTCCAAGGATATCAAGGAACACGAAGGACACGTCCGTGAAGTCTTAAAGCGCTTGCGCGCTGGCAGGCTTTACGCCAATGCTTCCAAGTGCGAGTTCAGCATCAAGAGCTGTGACTACCTTGGTTACTTGGTGTCACCCTCAGGGATCACGATGGATCCCGCGAAGGTCAAGACAGTGACAGACTGGCCTGCCCCCAATAGAGTTGTGCAACTACAGGCCTTCTTAGGCTTTGCAAACTTCTATCGGCGGTTCATTCGCAACTACTCCCTAATTGCGAAACCTCTCACGACCGTGGCTAAAACGGGCCAGCCTTTGCAATGGGGGGAACCCCAGCAAACTGCATTCGAAAGGCTGAAGACGGCCTTTACGACTGCCCCAGTGTTGGCACATTTCCAACCGCACCTACCAACCATATTGGAGACTGATGCTTCCGACTACGCAATCGGAGCCATCTTGTCCCAACGCCACGAGGATAGCACAATACATCCCGTTGCGTTCGCCTCTAGAGGTCTTGTCGCGGCTGAACTCAATTATGAGATTCACGACAAGGAACTTCTGGCGATCAGGTGGTCGTTGCAACACTGGCGGGCCTTTACGATGAGTTGTCAGGATACGATCGAAGTACTAACAAATCACAGATCGTTAGAATACTTTATGTCCACAAAGTTGTTAACCAGGCGCCAGGCGCGCTGGGCTGAGCACCTCTCTGAATACGACTTCACAGTCGTCTTCCGACCGGGCAAACAGGCTACAAAACCTGATGCTTTGTCACGTCGGGACGACGTGTATCCTGGAGGGGGGAACGCCAGCTACGCTGCCCAAAATCAGCACAACAACATACAACTTCTCCCAAATACGGCTGATCAGAGTCAGACCGCTCGTCTGTATCTCTCGAATACTTCAATTCCTAAGAAGGATCAGCTACTTCCGGATACTCTTATATTAAGGATCTCGGAAGGACAACAGAAGGACCCATTCTGCATCAAGATCAACGAACAGATCAAGGCAGGGGACACTGTTGAGAAGTTCACACACAAGGACCAATTGCTCCTTCGTGACGGACGGATCGTAGTACCAGAGGACGAGGCGTTACAACTGGATGTTGTGAAGTCTCGGCACGATCACCCAACAAGGGGTCATCCAGGAAGGACTAAGACGTTACAGATGGTAACACAGTCTTTCTGGTGGACAGGTGTAGCTCGGTTCGTAGCCGACTACGTCAAATCCTGCTTCCAGTGTATGAGGACGAAGACACAACGGCATAAGAAGTATGGATTACTTCACCCGTTGCCGATACCAGTTCGGCCATGGTCTTCAATCTCGATGGATTTCATCGAACCTCTACCAAAGTCGGGGGATTGCGATTCAATCCTCGTAGTGGTGGATCGCCTTACAAAGATGGGGCTATTCATACCAACCACTACAAAGCTGAAGGCTGAAGGGTTGGCCGAGCTCTTTATCCGACACGTGTTTTCGAAGCACGGCGTGCCTGCAGATATTGTCTCAGACAGAGGGTCGAAGTTTACTTCTTCCTTCTGGAGATCTCTGTCAGAAGCACTAGGCATAGAGCAGAGCCTCTCCACAGCTTTCCATCCAGAAACCGACGGTCAGACGGAACGAGTAAACCAAGTACTGGAGCAGTACTTGCGACTCTACGTCAGCTACGACCAGAGTGACTGGGTGCGTTTGTTGCCTCTTGCAGAATTTGCATACAACAATACACCGCACTCTTCAACAACACTGTCACCTTTCTTCGCGAACAAAGGATACAATCCTACGGGCGAAGTGGCCATCGATCAAATTACGGATCACAACTACATAGTGACGGCCGAAGAGATCGCTACAGTGCACGAGCACTGTAAGCAGGAAATCGCAATTGTGATTGAGCGGTATGAGGCAAACGCCAACGTTAAACGGATCCCCTTTCAAGTTATCAAG
>JAODAT010000016.1 GCA_025463565.1 Microbacteriaceae bacterium | reverse complement strand
ATCGGATCGCAGGTATGAGCACTTGACGCTTGGATAGCAGTACCGCAGAAATTGATTGATTTTATCAACGATCATGTTTTTCATATAACGTGGAACCCGGCACATCGACGTGGGAGACGGCATGGAGAACAGCGGGATCGGCTCGTGGATCGAGCGCAGGCGCGTGAAGTCCGCCACGCACGCCGCCGTGATCTACGACGAGTCGGTCACCACTTACGCGCAGCTCGCGGAGCGGGTGAACCGGCTCGCCTCGGGGCTGCGGATGCTGGGTGTAGCGAAAGGCGACCGGGTCGCCTACCTGGGCGACAATCATCCGTCGTTCATCGAGACGCTGTTCGCCGTGACCACCCTCGGGGCGGTATTCGTTCCCCTGAACACCCGGCTCGCACCCGCCGAGCTGGCCTACATGATCGAGGACTCGAACAGTCGCGTCCTGGTGCACGGCAGCAGGTTCGGTGCTGTCGACACGGCCGTGAAGGTGCAGGTGGGTGCCGAGCTCGACACCCTGGTCGACAGCGGTGACCCGGTACGAATCGATATCGAGGTCTCGCACGACGACCCGGCCGTCATCCTCTACACCTCGGGGACCACCGGCCGGCCGAAGGGCGCCGTGCTGAGCCACGGCAACCTGGTCTGGAACGCGATCAACACCATCGTGGACTACGACCTCACGAGCGAGGACCGTGCGCTCATGATCTCCCCGCTGTTCCATTCGGCGTCGCTCGGGATGGGCACTCTGCCGTCGATCCTCAAGGGCGCGACCGTGGTGCTCGAGGCGGCGTTCGATCCTGCGCGCACGCTCGCGCAGATCGAGCGCCACCGCATCACATACATCAGCGGCGTGCCGACCACCTATCAGCTGCTCTGCGAGCATCCGGACTGGGCGACGACCGACCTCGGTTCGCTGAGGACCATCACCTGCGGTGGGTCACCCGTGCCGATGCGCGTGCTCGAGGCCTATGAGCAGCGCGGGCTCGCGTTCACGGGCGGTTACGGGATGACCGAGACGGGGCCAGGGGCCACCAGCCTTCAGCCCGACCACAGCCGCGACAGGGCGGGATCAGCCGGTCTCCCCCATTTCTTCACCGACGTGCGCATCGTCGACGAAGCCGGCCGCGATACCGCAGCCGGTGAGATCGGCGAGCTGCAGGTGCGCGGCCCGAACGTGATCATGGAGTACTGGCATCGCCCCGACGCGTCGGCCGAGGCCTTCGCCCCGGGCGGCTGGTTCCGCTCCGGCGACCTGGGCTACACCGACGACCAGGGCTTCGTCTACATCTCCGATCGGCTGAAGGACATGATCATCTCCGGCGGCGAGAACATCTACGCCGCCGAGGTCGAGCTCGCTATCATGCAGCTCGCGGACGTGAGCGCCGTCGCGGTCATCGCGATGCCAGACGAGAAGTGGGGCGAGGTGCCGGTCGCCGTGCTGACGGTTCGTGACGAGGCGATTGTCGACGAGGCACGACTGCTCGAGCACCTCGGCCCGCAGCTGGCGAAATACAAGATCCCGAAGCGCGTGATCGTCGTCGACGAGCTGCCGCGCACGGCGAGCGGCAAGGTGCGCAAGGCGGACCTGCGGGAACGGTTCAGCCGGTGAACGCCGCCTTCTTCAGCAGCTCACGCAATCGGTCGCGTTCAGCGGACGTCAGCCCGCTGAGCGACTCGGTCTCGGCCCGGCGCACGATCACCGCCGCCTTCGCCGCGAGCGCGCGCCCGGCCGGCGTCGCCGAGATCGCATTCGACCTGCGGTCGCGCGCGTCCTGGGTGCGCACCACGAGCCCGCGGGACTCCAGCCCGTCCACCAGGGCGACGATCTGGCTCGCGTCCAGGCTGAGGAATTCCGCCAGCTCGCGTTGCGTCGGGTCGACCCCGCTCGCGGCGAGCGCGAGCACAGAGTACGACCGCACCCTCAGGTCGAGAGGAGCCAGCGACGCGTTCGCATGGGCGGTGCCTACCGCGCGCGCGCGGGCGGTGAGGAACTCGATCTCGTCGGCCAGGCCGGTGGTGAGCAGGCGGTCGTCCATGAGCTCCTCAGATAGTTGAATCAACCAATAATAGAGAACTGCAACTAAAGGAAGTAACGGGATGTCACTCGAAGGCAAGGTCGCAATCGTCACCGGCAGCGGGCGGGGCCTCGGCCTCGCCTACGCGCAGGAGTTGGCCCGCCAGGGCGCGGCGGTCATCGTCAATGACGTGTCGCAGGAGATCGCGGATGCAGCGGTCGAGTCGATCACGAGCGCCGGCGGCACCGCGATCGCCGTCGTCGCCCCCGTCGGCCCCACCGAGACAGCACAGAAGCTCGTCGCGGCCGCGGTCGACACGTTCGGCCGCCTCGACATCCTCGTCACGAACGCCGGCGTTCTGCGCGACTCGACGCTCTGGAAGATGACCGACGACGACTTCGACACCGTCATCAACGTGCACCTTCGCGGCACCTTTACCTGCGTGCGCGAGGCAACCGTCCGCATGCGCGAGCAGGGCGAGGGTGGTCGCATCATCTGCATCGGCTCGCCCACCGGCCAGCGCGGCAACTTCGGCCAGACCAACTACTCCGCGGCCAAGGCCGGCATCGTCGGCATGGTTCGCACCTGGTCGATGGAGCTCGCCAAGGCCGAGATCACCGTGAACGCCGTGATCCCGGTCGCCGCGACCGCGATGACCGAGACCGTCCCGTACTTCGCCGCCGCGATCGCAGCGGACAAGAATGGCGACGCGATGCCCGCGTTCTTTCGCCACGACCTCGGCTTCGGAACTTCGAACGATGTCGCCGGTCTCGTGGCGTGGCTGGCGTCGGATGACGCGGCGACGGTCACCGGCCAGGCCATCGGCATCGGTGGCGACCGCATCCAGCTCTGGTCGCACCCGGAAGCCGTCGAGACCGAATACCACGAGGGAGGCTGGGCTTATGACGATCTCGACGTCGTCGCCTCGTGGCCCATGCAGACCGTCGGCGAGAAGTTCCCGCCACTGCCGGAAGGCTTACAGGCATGACCTACACCCTCGGAATCGACGTCGATGCCGTCACCGCTATCGACACGCACGTGCACGTCGAGCAGGGCGACGACGGGCACCAGCCTCTGCCGAAGGCCTTCATCGAGGCCGCCACGAAGTACTTCCACTCCGAGGCGACCCGTCCGACGCTGACCGAGGTCGCGGCGTACTACCGCGAGCGAAATCTGGCCGCCGTGGTCTTCACGATCGATGCCCACACATCGCTCGGCGTCCGGCCGAACAGCATCGATGACATCGCGAACGGCGCCGCCGATAACAACGACGTACTCATCCCGTTCGGTTCCGTCGATCCGCACGATCCGGGGGCGATCGATGAGGCCCACCGCCAGCGTGAAGAACTCGGTGTTCGCGGGTTCAAGTTCCACCCGACCGTGCAGGCGTTCGACCCGAGCGACGAGAAGTATCGGCCGCTGTGGTCGACTCTCGAGGGATTCGGCTTGCCCGTCATCGTGCACACCGGGCAGACCGGAATCGGCGCGGGGGTTCCCGGTGCGTTCGGCCTGAAACTCCGCTACTCGAACCCGATGCTCCTCGACGAGATCGCCGCGGACTTCCCCGGCCTCACGATCGTGATGGCGCATCCCTCGGTGCCGTGGCAGGACGAAGCGATCGCGGTCGCCACTCACAAGGCAAACGTCTGGATCGACCTCTCCGGCTGGTCGCCAAAATACTTCCCGGAGCAGCTCGTCCGCCAGGCGAATTCGCTGCTGCAGGACCGCGTACTGTTCGGCTCGGACTACCCGCTTCTCACCCCGGACCGCTGGATGAAGGACTTCGCGGCCCTCACCCTCAAAGACGAGGTCCGTCCCAAGATCCTCAAGAACAACGCCGTGCGCCTGCTCGGCTTGAGCGGTTAAAAAGCACATGAAGGAGTAGAACGAATGACCACCAAAATCCAGTACGCCGACATCATGAGCCTCGCCGGCCGGGACCTCGGCTTCACCGACTATCTCGACATCACGCAGGAGCGCATCAACACATTTGCCGACGCCACGGACGACCACCAGTACATCCACGTGGACCCGGAGCGCGCCAAGGATGGCCCGTTCGGCACCACGGTCGCGCACGGCTTCCTGACGCTCTCGCTGTCGATCCCGCTCTGGGGCCAGTTGCTCGACATCGAGGGAGCCGGCACGAAGGTGAACTATGGTCTCGACCGCGTGCGGTTCGTCAGCCCCGTGCCGGTGGGCTCGCGCATCCGCATGGGCGCCGTCATCGCCGAAGTGACCGAGGTCGAGGGCGGATACCAGCTCGCCGTCGACGAAACCATCGAGATCGAGGGCGGCACGAAGCCGGCCATGGTGGCACGCGCCCTGTCACGCATCTATGCGTGACACGGCGGCCTGATACGGCTGCTTAGCGGCGGCCGCGGATCGACCTGAGGATCCAGCCGATCACGCCGATGATCAGCAGGATGATGGCGATGTACAGCAGCCATTTGACGGCGGTCACCGCGAGGCCGAAAGCCCCGAGGATGATGGCGAGAATGATGAGCACGATGAAGAGAGCAACCATGCTCGTCACTCGACTCTCACTGTCGGCGTTTGTCTAGGCTTACTCCTGTTCGTCTGGCGCTTTGGCCGCCATGCGCCGGCGCTCCACCCGTTCGATGATGAAGCCGAGCGCCAGCACGGTCAGAATCGCGAGTCCGACGCCGATCAGGGGTGTCCCCGTGAATACGGCGCCGGCGACGAGCGCGACCGTGACGTGGTAGCCGGTGTACAGCACGGACCCCGCAAACGAGATGGGAAGGTAGCGGCGCACCCGCAGGCCACCCGCTCCGGCAGTCATGGTGACGATCACCCGAACGAACGGCACGAACTTCGCTGCGATCAGGAACAGGGCAGGGCGCCCGACCAGCCCCCGCGACGCCCAGCCGACGGCAGTCGCCACGCGCCGACGCCGCATCCAGGCCCACCTGTCGGTACCGATTCGCCTGCCGATAGCGAATGCGATGCCGTCACCGACCATCGTGGCGGCGGTCGCCACCGCCAGAACCGCCCACGGTGCCGGACCGTGACCCGTGACGCCGAGCGTCGCCAATGTGACGACGTAGGTCTCCCCCGGCACGAACGGGAAGAAGCCGTCGACGATGAGTAGCAGCGCGAGCGTGACGAGAGCCCACGGCGACTCCGCGATGCCGTACAGGAGCTGCGACAGGTCGGGCACGCCCGAACCCTACTGCACCGATGTGACTTCGAAAAGGCCTCCCGGAAAGCCACAGGCAATGACGGTGATGCTCACATCGGAACCGACCACGTGCGGGCGATGCCGCGCTGCTTGACCACGCTCACTGCGACAGCGACCGCTCCCCCGATCACCGCGACCAGGAGCGCAGAGTTGGCCGCGCCGGCCTGCGAGGCGAGGGACCCGGTCGACGCGCCCCCGATCACGAGAGCCATGCTCACCGCCCCCGCCCCCGCGGACTGCGCCGTGGTGCGGTTGATGTTGAGAACGCCGGCCGCCGACGTCGCATAGGCCATGGGCGCCGCGGACATCATGTCGCGGTTGTTCGGTGACTGGAAGACGGCGAATCCGAGACCCGCCACGAAGGTGGAGACGAGCACCTGCCAGATCGGCGGATGGCCACCGAGCAACGCGAGCGACAGCAGCCCGAGCGTGAAGATGGCGAGTCCGACCACCGCCAGTGGAGACCCGGGCCGGCGGTCGGCCACGCGCCCCATGACCGGTGCCGCGATCACGATCACTAGCGGCCACGGTGTCAGCAGCAGGGCCGACTGCAGCGGACTGGCGTGATAGGCGGTCTGGAAGAGGAACGGCAGCGCGACGAACGCGACCCCCTGCCCGAAGAAGGAGGCTGTCGCCGTGAGAAGGGCGAGCGTGAATCGACCGGTGAAGAGGGCAAGCGGGATCACCGGGCGGGGCGAGCGACGTTCGGTACGGATGAACAGCGTGACGAACGAGGCGCACGCAAAGAGCAGCAGTGCCGCGACCCAGAGGGTTTTCACGTTGGCGAGCTCGTGGATGCCAAGCAGGAACCCGGCGAGCGCCGCAGCGGCGAGCAGGGCACCGACAATGTCGAACCTTCCACCCGCGGGAACAGCCCTGGGCAGAAAGACCCCCGTGAGCAGTGTCGCGACGAGACCGAGGGGCACATTGATGAGGAACAGCCATGGCCAGCTCAATCCGCCGAGGATCAGGCCGCCGAGGGCCGGGCCGGCGCTGAGACCGACCGCGACGGTCATTGCGTTCACGCCGAGGATCGAACCGAGTCTCGCCGGTGAGAAGAGGCGCCGGTAGAGCGGAATCGAGACCGCGAACACCAGTGCGCTCGAAGCCCCCTGCACGACGCGGGCGGTTACCAGCCAGCCGAGGCTGGGCGACAACGCGCAGGCCAGCGAGGCGACCGTGAACAGCGGAAGGCCGATCAGGATCGTGCGCTTCATTCCGATCCGCTGGGCTACCCCCGTCGCCAGGGGGATGGCGCACGCCACGGCGAGCAGGTACGACGTGGCGACCCAGACGACGTCCGACGGCGAGCTGTGCAGGTCCCGCGAGAGCTGGGGAAGAGCCACGTTGACGATCGATGAGTCGAGCGTCGCCATCAGGGTGCCGAGCAGGATGCCGACGGTTGCGAGCGTCCTGCGGGCGGGGACAAGTTCGATGGCGTCGGCATCACTCATCGGTGAGCGGGACCTCCTCGCGCAGTTCCCAGGGCAGTTCTCCCTCGATGACAACGGGCTCCGGCGGCGGACTGCCGAACGGCACCGGGTCGAGGGTCATGCCCGAGTAAGGCGCGCGGCCCTCGGGTGGCGGCTCGATGCTGTTGTCGCCGATGCTGGTCTCGTGCGTGCCGGCCTCGTCGGTGTCGCTCTCGGTCATGGTTTCACTGTACGGCCCTTCCCGTTGAACATTTCCGGCGCAGAATGGGGGGATGGACCCCGTCGCCGCCCTCGATGAGATCGCCTTCCTTCTGGAGCGCTCGCTTGCCAACGGGTTCAAGACGAAGGCGTTCCGAACCGCTTCCGCCGCTCTCGCAGCAATTCCTGCTGAGAGCCGCTCGGCGAAGGCGTCCGACGGCAGTCTTGCGAAGACGAAGGGTATCGGTGGCACGAGTTTCGAGGTGATCGTCGAAGCCCTCGACGGGCGGGTGCCCGATTATCTGGCGAACCTGCGCGAGACGGCCGGCGGCCCGCTGGCCGAGTCGGCGTTGGCGACCCGGCTGCGCGGGGACCTGCACAGCCACAGTGACTGGTCGGACGGCACCACCTCGATCGAGTCGATGGCCGAGACGGCGCGCGGTCTCGGCCGGGAGTACCTCGTGCTCACCGACCACTCGCCGCACCTGAAGGTCGCGAACGGACTCACCGCCGATCGCCTGAGAAAGCAGCTCGGCATCGTCGACGAGCTGGACGGCTCATACGACGACTTCCGGCTGCTCAGCGGGATCGAGACCGACATCCTCGATGACGGCGAACTCGACCAGGTACCCGAACTGCTCGACCGTCTCGACATCGTGGTGGCCAGCGTGCATTCGAAGCTCAGGATGGACTCGGCCGAGATGACGGCGCGCATGCTCGCCGCGGTGGAGAACCCGCGCACCACGGTGCTCGGACACTGCACCGGTCGTCTGGTGTCCGGCTCACGCGGAACGCGGCCGCCCTCCACGTTCGACGCCAAGGCTGTCTTCGCCGCGTGCGCCCAAAACAATGTCGCGGTCGAGATCAACTCCCGGCCGGAACGACGCGACCCGCCGACCGCCCTGATAAAACTGGCGCTGGATGCCGGCTGCCTGTTCTCGATCGACAGCGACGCCCATGCGCCCGGCCACCTGGACTTCCTGGCGTATGGGGCCGAGCGCGCGGAGCACGCCGGCGTACCCGCCGAGAGGATCGTCACCACCTGGCCGGTGGAGCGCCTGCTCGAGTGGGCGCGCGGCTGATGGAGTGGCTCTCGCTGGTGCTGTCGATCGTCGCCATCGCGCTGGCGCTGTTCGCCATCCTGCGTGGTCGCCCTCGCGTCTCGCCGGAATCTCCACAGCCGTGGCGACTCGCGATCTCCGGAACTCGCTTCACCTTCACCAACACGGGAGGCGACCGGTTGTCGGACGTGACGCTGGCGCAGACCAACGGCAACACCCTCACCGCGCTGCAGGCGATGCCCGCCGATGTCCGCCCAGGAGGCAGCATCGCGTTCGATGCCAACTGGAACCGGTCGAGTCCCTCAACAGCCCAGGTCGTGATCACCTGGCACGTGGGCCACGGATCTACCCGGGAGTATCGGGCGACGCTGGTCTAGTCGGTGCTGTCGCTCCCGAGCTGTGCAACCACCAGGTCGGCGACCGCTGCCATGCCGGCCGCATTCGGGTGGTAGGCGGCGCCGCCCTTCATGCCGAACCGGAACCCCATCGTCCAGGGCACGGTCGACCAGGCGTGGTGATCGGCGGATGCCGCCCCCACGGCCACGAATTCCGCCCAGGGCACCCGGGCGGTCACCTCGCTAAGCCGCGCTCCGATGCCGCGGGCGAACGCCGCCGACTCTGCGGAGAGCGGCGGGGTCGGGGTGGATGCATCCGGCGGCAGCACGGTGAGGTATTCGACCAGCACCACGCGGCACGCCGGGGCGATGGCGTGGATGCCCTCGACGATTTTCGCGAAGTTCGCTTCCATCGAGGCGAAATTCGCGTCGAGCTCCTCGCCGATACGGTGCACGCGACGTGCGGTGCCGAGCAGGGCGAACGGCTTCGGCAGGCTCGGCAGCAGCAAGGCCGGAACGAACCCAACGTCGTTGCCGCCGCCGGTGATCGTGACCAGCGTCGTGTCCGGCGTGACGACCGGCACCTGGCTGGCCAGGATGTCGGTCGTGGTCGTGCCACCGAACGTCACGTCGACGAGCTCGAGTCCGAGCTTCGCCGCCACGAGATGCGCGTAGTTGACCTGCGATCGGCCGGCCAGGCGGGGCGAACCCTCAACCCTCGGGCGAAGTCCGGGGCCGGCAGCGAACGAGCTTCCCATTGCGACGTACGCGGTCATGCCATCTCCTCCAGTGCGATGCCCAGGCGGCGAAGCAGGAACCGGGTACCGCCGGCACGCTCGCCGTGTTCGGCGGATCCGTCCCCGACGACTCCGAAGTACTGGTACTGCTCGAGATAGTCGAGCCTGGTGCCCGCGGGGTCCGTGTGCAGCTCGATCGTGAGCAGCGACGCCAGCTTCAGCTCGTCGTTGAGCAGGAAGTCGTAGACGGTCGTGATGCGACTCTCATCGACGATATCGATGAAGCGGGACCGGTGAACCAGCCGCTCCTCGTGGTCGAAGTTGAACAGGGTTCCCGTCGCGGTCTCCGTGCCCCCGATCCGGAAATCCAGGTCGTGCGTCTGGCCCGTGCGCGAGCCGGGCATCGAGAACCACCTGTCGCGCAACTCCAGGTCGTGGAACGCACCCCAGACCGTGCCGACCGGGGCGTCGAGCAGCACGGTCTGCTCCACCAGCCCGTGCACCACATCCGTCATTGCGCCAGCCTAGTCAGCGCGTTTGGAGGACAATCGTTGTCGTGGGCAAAAAGCGGAAAGTCGATCTGGGGAAGTACGTCGACCCGCCCATCACCCCCATTCCCGCCGTCGACCGGATCATCGAGGAGGGCGTGCTGATCGCCGCCTCGGCCGTGCGCATGACCGTGAAGAACCAGATCATCGTCGCCGCCCTGCGCGATCACACCGACTTCGACGAGACCACCCTTCTCGACGCCGCCCGCACCGACTTCGTGCGGCTGGCCGAGCAGAGCGAGGAGACGGCTGCGCGCCTGGAGAAGCGCGGCAAGGAGAAGGCTCCGATCGTCTATGAGTCGAAGGTCGACGCGAACCGGCGCAAGGAGCACCGCCGTCGGCCGAAGGTCGAACGCCAGCTCGCGGAGGCGCTGCGCGCAGAGGCGGAGAACGAGCAGACCATTGCCGGCCTGGTCGCTCGCGCCAAGCTCGATGCCAGCGAAGAATTGCAGCGCGAGGTGGTGAACCGGCTGGTGTCGGTCGCGATCGAACCCGACCCCGACTATGACGAGTTCAAGGCCGGCCGGCTCGCCTACCTGATCACGGTCGACCTGGCCGAGCTCGAGAAGAACACCGAGCTTGAGAAAAACGAGCTTGACAAGAACAGCGAGGAGAACTGAGCATGCTGACCCAGGCACAGGTGGACGAGGGCCGCGCGTACGCGGCGAGGGCACTCGGCGACGCCGGCATCGTGATCACTCCCGAGGAGGCCTCCACCATCGAGGTCTCCGACTTCGGGCTGGGCGAGATCGAGACCACCGGCCTGCAGCTCATCGTCTACGTGAACACCGACCGGGTGTGCGCGAAAGACCTCGTGCTGCGGCCGCACCAGACCTGCCCTGAGCATCGTCACGTCGGGGTGGATGGAACGGAGCTCGGCAAGGAAGAGACCTTCCGGGTGCGCACGGGCACGGTCTACCTCTACGTCGACGGCGACCCCAGCCCGTCCCCGCACGCGAAGCCGACGCGCACCGAGCACGGCGCGTACTCCGTCTGGCACGAGGTTGTGCTGCGACCCGGCGAGCAGCACACGATCTACCCAGGCACCCGCCACTGGTTCCAGGCCGGGGCAGATGGCGCCGTCGTCAGCGAATTCTCCACCCGCAGCACCGACGAACTCGACGTGTTCACCGACCCGGACATCCGGCGCATTACGGTCGTGCGGGGCTAGCGCCCAGAGTTAGCCGAGCGCCGCCCGCTGCGCCGCGATGACGGTCGCGATGGCGGGTTTCGCATCCCGGGCGAAACGCGGGAAGTTCATGAAGCCGTGCGGCATCGCCGGGTAATCGACGACCCGCACGTCCACACCGGCCGCGCGCAGGGCATCGGCGTAGGCGATGCCGTCGTCGTGCAGGGGGTCGTGCCCTGCGACCGCGATCAGCGCCGGTGGAAGATCGGCGAAGGATTTCGCCCTGACCGGCGAGACGCGCCAGTCGCCGCGGTCGCCCGCATAGAGTTCGTCGAACCGCTTCATGTCGGCGGAGGTCAGAATGAAGGCGTCGGCGTTCGCGCGCCGCGATTCGGAGTCGTCGAGCCCGGTCACCGGGTAGAGCAGCGCCTGGTGCCGGATGCGCGGCCCGTGTTCGTCGCGCGCCATCAGCGCGACGACCGCCGCGAGGTTGCCGCCCGCGCTCTCGCCCATCACGCCGAGGCGCGACGCGTCGGCCCCGAGTTCCTTCGCATTCTCGACGGCCCACTTCAGCACCGAGTAGCAATCGTCTACCCCCGCTGGGAACGGATGCTTCGGCGCCAGCCGATAGTCGGCCGACACCACGATGGCGTCGAGGCCCTTCGCCACGGTGCCGCACATCCAGTCGCCGCCACGGAGGTCGCCGAACACGAAGCCGCCGCCGTGGAAATAGACGACGAGCGGCCTCGCCGCGGCGGTGCCTGCCGGCGTGTAGATCCGCACCGGAACGCCACTCACGGTGCGGTCCTCGGTGGCGACGCCCCTCGGACGCGTACCCATCAGGATCGAGGCGAAGAGCTCTGGGGCTCCGGCACCGCTGTTGCGTTCGATCTGTTCGAGAGTCGCGTTGGCGACCGATGCGCCGGGCATCCGCCGCATGACTTTTCCGGTGCGCCGCATCCCCGGGGCGAGAGGTTCCATGGCGGAACTCTAGCCCTCCTGGCTTCTAGTTACGCTGGAGCCATGGCCACCGTTATCCTCGTCCGGCACGGCCGCACTGCGGCAAACGTCGCGGGCATACTCGCCGGCCGGGCCCAGGGTGTCGGGCTCGATGAGACCGGCAAGGGCCAGGCCGAGCGCACCGCCGAACGACTCGCTGTCGTGCCCATCGTCGGGTTGGTCTCGAGCCCGCTCGAGCGCTGTCGGCAGACCTCCGGGCTCATCCTCGAGCATCAGGCTTCGCCGCCCGAACTCATGATCGACGACCGCCTCACCGAGTGCGACTACGGCGACTGGCAGGGCCGCTCGCTCAGCGAACTGTCGAAGGAGCCGCTCTGGTCGGTCGTGCAGTCGACGCCCTCAGAGGCAGTGTTCCCCGGTGGCGAGTCGATGGCGGGAATGCAACAGCGGGCGGTGGCCGCGATCCGTGAGCACGACGCCCGCTTCGAGGCCCTGCATGGGCCTGGCGCGGTGTGGGTCGCGGTCAGTCACGGCGACGTCATCAAGTCGATCCTCGCCGATGCCCTCGGCATGCACCTGGACCTGTTCCAGCGCATCGGGGTCTCGCCGGCATCCGTCTCGATCGTGCACTACGGCGCCAGCCGGCCCGACGTCATCTCCACCAACACGACGTCGGGCGATCTCTCGTCGCTCGCCGCCAGCCCTCCCCCGGCGAACGCGCCGGTGGGCGGCGGCGCGCAGTAATCGGCTCGTAGAATTGTGGGCATGCCCAACATCGTCCACGGGTTCGACTGGCCGGACCGGATCGTCGTCGGTACCGTGGGCGAGCCCGGCTCGCGCTCCTTCTACCTGCAGGCTCGCGACGGCGCTCGGGTTATCGCCGTCGCGCTCGAGAAGCAGCAGTCCGCGGCGCTCGCCGAAAAGATCGACGAGCTGCTCGACGCTCTCGCCGACGCCGATGACACCCCCATCAGCATCCCCGCCAGCACGCCCGCCGAGCTGGTCGACAACGACCCGCTCGACCAGCCGGTCGACTCGCAGTTCCGCACCGGCGCGATCAGTCTCGGCTGGGATCCATCGACGGCCCAGGTCGTGATCGAGGCCTACCCGGTCGTCGACGACGAAACCGACGGCGACGACGAGCCGGAGCCGGAAGAGGTGCTGCTGGTGCGCATTCCGGTTGGCACCGCTAGGGCATTCGCCAAACGCACCCTCGAGATCGTCGGAGCCGGCCGTCTGCCGTGTCCGAACTGCGGCGAGCCGATGGACCCCGACGGGCACTTCTGCGCGTGAGCGACCAATTCGACACCGGCGCCCTTGACCTCACTGGGCGCATCAACACGGCGTCGAACGCAACTTTCCTCGGCACCATCGGCGGCACCCAGGTGGTCTACAAACCGAGCGCCGGCGAGGCCCCTCTCTGGGATTTCCCGGGCAACGACCTGGCGAACCGCGAGGTCGCCGCCTACCTCGTCTCGGACGCGCTCGGCTGGAACATCGTGCCGCGCACCTGGCTGCGCGACGGACCCATGGGCCCCGGCATGGTGCAGCTCTGGCGGGAGCCCGACCCGGAGCAGGATGCCGTCGACCTGGTGCCGACCGACCAGGTTCCGGATGCCGGCTGGCGCTTGGTCTTCGACGGAACCGACGAGCGCGACCGCCCGGTCGCCCTCATCCACGAAGACAGCCGGCCGCTGCGGCGCATGGCGGTGTTCGACGTAGTCGTGAACAATGCCGATCGCAAGGGCGCCCACATCCTCGAGATGCCCGGTGGGCATCGGCACGGCGTCGACCACGGACTCACCTTCCACCTGGAACACAAATTGCGCACTGTGCTCTGGGGCTGGATCGACGAGCCGCTCGACGCGGATGAGATCGCAGGGCTTGAGAGCATTCGAGCCCAGCTCGGCGGCGAGCTCGGCGCATCACTGTCGGCACTGGTCAGCGACCTCGAGCTCACGGCCTTCGCGGGCCGCTGCGACCGGTTGCTTACCGAGGGGCGCTTCCCCGGGCCGCGCGGCGACATGCCGGCGGTGCCGTGGCCTATCTTTTAGCCCACTAATTGTCGGGTGTGGCGAAGTTCGTGCAGCCCTTCCACGCTGCCGCCCTCACCGATCTTCTCACCACCGTCGGAGTGCCAACCGTGGTTCTCATAGA
>JAODAT010000133.1 GCA_025463565.1 Microbacteriaceae bacterium | reverse complement strand
TTGGCGGCCTATCAGCCGCCGACGGTGTCGGTGCTGCGCGACGCAGAATTGCTCGAATCTCACCGGACGCTTGCCGAAATGCGGCGCATCGTAGACGCCCACTCCGCCGCGCTGGCGGCCGAGATCGCATTCCGTTCACGCCGCGAACTCGGCTATGACGGGCTCGCGCAGAAACTGGGTGCACGCACTCCCGAGAACCTGATCCAGAAGAACACCGGCGCGACCCACCGCGATGCAACCACGCAGGTGCGCATCGGCGAGCTGATGAGTTCGCAGCATCCCGGTTCGGATGCCGCGCCCACATCGCCCTGGTTGGCACCGGTCAGCCAGGCGGTCAGCTGCGGTTCACTGTCACTGGACGCTGCCGAGGTCATTCGCGCGGCCCTCGCCGGTGTTGCGGGTGATGAGTGCGTATTGAGCCGCGCCGTCATCGGATTGGTTGCATCGGCTCGAGAGCTGACGGTGGAAAAACTTGCCGCCAAGGCTCGCCAGGTGCGCGACGAATTGGACGAAGAGGGGATCGCCGATCGCGAGCGAGAACTGCGCGAGAAACGGTACCTCTACCTGATCCCGCAGCGAGACGGCATGACCAAGCTGGTGGGGTTGCTCGACCCGGAGTCTGCCGCGGAGCTCACTGTCGTCATCGATGCGGCAACCTCGCCACGACGTGGCGGGCCCCGTTTTGTAGATCCGCGCGAGAAGGCGCGTGAACAACGCCTCCTCGATGACGAGCGCACCACTCCCCAGATCGCCCTCGACGCTCTCATCGCACTGGTGAAGATCGGCGTTGCCGGCCCGTCCGAAGCGTTCATCGGGGCCCGCAAGCCCGGTGTAAGGCTCGTCCTCAGCGATCGGGATCTCGGCCGCCGCCGCGGACCGGTGGTCATCGAAGGGCAGACAGTCGCAGCCAGTATTGAGACCGCGGAACGTCACGCCTGCGACGGCGGATTCACCCCGATCATGTTCGATGAGAACGGCCTGAGCGTCATCAACGTCGGGCGCAAACAGCGATACTTCACTCCACGACAACGAGAGGCGCTGGCCGCTCGAGATGGTGGATGCCGGTTCCCCGGCTGCGACAGACCACCCGCTTGGTGCGAGGCGCATCACATCGTCGAGTGGGAGAAAGGTCACGGGCTCACGAACCTGGCGGACGGAATTCTGCTCTGCAAATACCATCACTTGCTCGTGCACAACAACGACTGGCAGGTGATCCGGCAGGGAAGCGACTACTTCGTGGTGCCGCCGGCCTCGATCGACCGTTTGCAGAGACCGATCCCGGCACCGTCGCGCAGCTGGATCACGTCGCGGTTGGCGAGCTGACGCGCTGGTGGGCTGATGAGATGGTGGGCTGATGAGATGGTGGGCTGGCTGGCGCGATGGTGGGCTGGCTGGCGCGATGGTGGGCTGGCGCGATGAGCGAACTACGGCGCGGGTCTGGCTGGTCAGAGCGACGGCGCTTGGCTGGTCAGAGCGACGGCGCTTGGTTGGTCAGAGCGACGGCGCCTGGCTGATCAGCGTGTGACCCCAGCTCTGCTCGAGCAGCGCCTCGATCGCGGCACCGTGTTCGTAGAGACGGGCATCCGCACGAGCGGGCGCCATCAGCTGCAAGCCGGTGGGCAAGCCGTCCTCCGGGGCGAGCCCCATCGGAATACTCATTCCCGGGATGCCGGCCAGGTTCGCCGGAATCGTCGTCACGTCGTTGAGGTACATGGCCAGCGGGTCGTCGATCTTCTCGCCCAGCTTGAACGCCGTGGTCGGCGCCGCAGGGCTGATCAGGATGTCCGCCTTCTCGAACGCGCTCGCAAAGTCGCGCTGGATGAGGGTGCGCACCTTCTGCGCCGACCCGTAGTACGCGTCGTAATACCCCGCACTGAGGGCGTAAGTGCCGAGGATGATGCGGCGCTTCACCTCGGGGCCGAAACCGGCCTCGCGGGTGGCGGCCATGACATCCTCGACTGTCCCACCGCCCACAGGGTTCACTCGCAGGCCGAAGCGTACCGAGTCGAACTTGGCGAGGTTGCTGGATGCCTCGGCCGGAAGAATCAGGTAGTAGGCAGCAACCGCGTACTCGAAGTTGGGAGCGGACACCTCGACGATCTCGGCGCCGTTCCTCTGCAGGAGGTCGAGCGTCTCGTGAAAGCGCTGGGTGACCCCGGCCTGGAACCCGGGGGCATCGAGCTCCTTGACCACGCCGACACGCACGCCCTTCAGCGACGGAGTCGACCCGCCCTTGCGAGCGGCAGCCGCAAAGCTCGGCCACTCGTCCTTCAGCGAGGTGGAGTCGCGCGGGTCGTGACCACCGATCACGTCGTGCAGCAGGGCGGCATCGAGCACCGTGCGGGTGACCGGTCCGACCTGGTCCAGCGAACTCGCGAGAGCGATCGCGCCGTAGCGCGACACTCCGCCGTAGGTGGGCTTCACGCCGACTGTGCCGGTCACCGCACCGGGCTGGCGGATGCTGCCACCGGTGTCAGAACCGACCGCGAGCGGCGCCTCGAACGACGCGACAGCCGCGGCAGAGCCACCACCGGAACCACCGGGGATGCGGTCAAGATCCCACGGGTTGTGGGTCGGACCGTAAGCGGAGAACTCGGTCGACGAGCCCATGGCGAACTCGTCCATGTTGGTCTTGCCCAGGGGGATCAGGTTCGCCTCGCGGAGCTTGCGCACGACAGTCGCGTCGTACGGCGGCACCCAGCCCTCGAGAATCTTCGAGCCGGCGGTCGACGGCATGTCGAGCGTGCACAGCACGTCTTTGATGGCGATCGGAACACCGGCGAGCGGACCGAGCGGACTACCCGACTTGCGCAGCACATCCACACCGGCGGCGGTGTCGAGCGCATCCTTCGAGAGGTGCAGGAACGCGTGCACGTCACCGTCGACGGCGGCGATGCGATCGAGGTGGGCCTGGGTGACCTCGACGCTGAAGACCTCACCCGAAATCAGTTTGGAGCTGAGTTCGGACGCGGTGAGATGAATCAAGTCCGTCACTGCTCCTCCCCCAGGATGGCGGACACCTTGAAGCGTGAACCATCGTGCTCGGGGGCACCGCTCAGCGCCTCCTCGACGCTGAGCGTCTCGCCCACCACGTCGGGCCGGTACACGTTCGACAGCGGGATCGGGTGGCTGGTGGCGGGAATATCCGCCGTGGCGACCTCGCTCACCTTCGCGATCGACTCCAGAATCACCCCGAGCTGGCCGGTGAGCTTCTCGATCTCGTCGGGCGTCAACCCGATACGGGCGAGGTTCGCGAGATGCGCGACCGTCTCGGTCGTGATGTCAGGCATGGGGCTCCGAGCGTTGCGAGAAGGGATGTGAAGTGAAAGCGGACCGGTCAAGTCTATTCGGCCCCCTAGAAGTCGGTTCCGTCGAGGTCCACTTCGGGCTTCAGGTCGTCGACGGTTCCGAACAGCCCGTCACCGTGCAGCGTGAGTGTGTCGAACGCCTCGCCGTAGTTCGCCGGGATCGGCGTGCCCGGCGAATACTTGGCGAGCAGCAAACCGAGCAGACCGACGGCCGGAGAACTGAGCGGCCGTTTGCGGAACTTCGCGATCGGCGTCGGCGCCTGTTCCGGGTTTTCGGGAGAGAACTGCGGATGCACGTCGGGCCAGAGCGCGGGCTGGCGACCACGGTCGAGATTCACCGCGTTGAACAGCGGGTTCGCCGTGTCGTCGCGCAGCGTGATCGGCTTCAGTTTGTGAAGCCGGCTCAGCGTGTTGATCACCGACCCGTGATGCATCTCGTCGTTGATCACAGTGCCCGCCTTCGTGTACGCGGAGATCATGATCGCCGGCACCCGACAACCGAGGCGGGTGAAGTCGAAACCCATCTCCGCCGGCTGGGGCGGCACCGTCGGCGAGGTCACCTTC
This sequence comes from Microbacteriaceae bacterium, assembly GCA_025463565.1. Classification (GTDB taxonomy): domain Bacteria; phylum Actinomycetota; class Actinomycetes; order Actinomycetales; family Microbacteriaceae; genus Lacisediminihabitans. The sequence goes on along the minus strand of JAODAT010000133.1, from coordinate 5,947 downwards.
GGTGGCGCGATGTGGTCGTAGGTGCCGCCGTGCTCATCGAAGGTGACGAGAAGCGCGGTGTTCATCGCGTTCGACCCCTCCTTCGCCTTGGAGTGCTTGATCGCGTCATAAACGGATGCCAGCAGCGCCTCACCGGCGCGGACATCCGACAACGCACTGTTGTAGGTGGTGTCCCCGTCCACACTGCCGGTGCGCGGTGTGCCGAACGGCGGGTGCATGTCGTTGTGGTTGAAGATCATCCGCGGCTCGATGAACGAGTACGCAGGGAGGTTGCCGTACATGGCGTCCTCCTCGAACTGGGCCATGGTGCGGAAGTTCGACTTCCAGTACTTCTGGATGGATGGTGCGTGCAGCATCCCGGTGAAGGAGACGAACTGCTGCTCGTCGTAGTAGACCCGCCACGACACGCCGGCCTCCTCGAGGCGGTTGAAGACTGTCGGCACCGGGCCGGCGTTCAGCCACTTGTCGTAGCCGCCGCCCTCCTGGTTGGTGACGAACCCGTGCGAGGTGCTCGCGTGGAAGAACGAGCGGTTGCAGAAGGTCTGCGACGGCACCGCGGCGAACCAGTGGTCGTAGACGGCGAAGTTCTTCGCGAGCGTCGACATCACCGGCATCATGCGTGGGTCGAAGCCGCCCATCGCCACCCGGTACTGCTCCTCGGTGGGGGTCGTTCCGCCCGTGATGTCGCGGTAGTTGATGATGTAGTCGTTGACGAAGCCCGACATGGTCGGCTTGGTTCCGGCCGGCGGAGCGTTGAACGGCGCGGAGATTCCGTTCTGCCAGATCTCCGCATTGGCGGGCGGGTCGACCGAGTCGTAGAGCTGCGTGTTGACGTGCGGGAAGAACTCGCCGGGGTCGGGATTCGGGTGGCTCATGACCTCGTCGGTCGAGCCGATGTAGACGTGCGCCTCCACCTGCGTGCCATCCGGCGCGAGGTTGAAGTACGGGCCGTCCTGGTCCAACCCGTGAAAGTGCTGGCCGGGCGGCACCTCACCACCCTTGTAGAGCCAGCCGAGCAGGTTGTCGAAGGAGCGATTCTCGAACATCAGCACGACCACGTGATCAAAGCCCGGTGCGTGCCGCTGCGCCAGCGCGGCGAAACCGTCGAGCTCCTGGTCGAAGTTCTGCTTCGCGCCGACCACACCGCCGATAACACCGCCCGCAGCACCGCCGACCGCGAGTCCCGCCGCAGCGCCGATGCCGGCCGCCTTCAGGAATGACCGACGAGACGACGATTTCGGGCTGGGATCGCCGGTCGCGCCTTCGGCCGGCTCCGTGCCGCCTGATCCATGCTTCTTGGCCATGAACCGATCATGTCAGCACTCAGCGGATTGCAACGAACGCAGCTCAGTCGCTCACACCGAACAGGCCCACCCCATGCTTCTGCAGGGCCGCGTAGGCGTCCTGGTAGTCGAGCGGAACGGGCGCCGTGGGCTCGTACTTTGCGAGCAGCATCCCGAGCAGACCGATACCGGGGGAGGTCAGCGGCCGCCGCAGGTCGTCGTTGGCGAGCGAGGGCGCGGAAGCCTCGGGATTGGTCGGCACATAGGAAGGGTAAACGTCGGGCCAGAGCGCCGGCTGTCGCGGAGTCGTCAGGTTGATCGCGTTGAAGATGCCCGTCGCCTGGTCATCACGATGGGTGATCGGCTTCAGGCCGTGCTGCTGGCAGAGGGTGTGAATGATCGAGCCGTGGTGCATCTCGTCGTGGATCACCGATCCGGCACGCGTGTACGCCGAGACGACGATCGCCGGCACCCGGAGGCCAAGCCGATCGAACGTGAACCCCATCTCCCCCGGCTCGGGTTTTCCGCTCGGTGGCACGGCCCGCGGTGGCGGTACGTGGTCGTAGGTGCCGCCGTGCTCGTCGAATGTGAGCAGCAGCACAGTATTGAGCGCGTTCGAGCCGGTCTTCGATGCCCCGCCCTTGATCGACCGGTAGACGCTCGCGACGAGCACCTCGGCCGCCCGGGCATCCGACAGCGCGCTCTCGTAGAACCGCTCCCCCGACGCGCCCGTCTCCGGCACACGGTGCGGCGGATGCATGTCGTTGTGATTGAAGACCATCCGCGGCTCGATGAACGCGTAATCGGGCAGGTTGCCATCGGCGCAGTCCTTCTCGAACTGCTCCATGCCGCGAAAATTGGTCTTCCAGTATTTCTCGATGTGAGCCGCGTGCAGCAGCCCGGTCAGCGACACGAGCTGGTCGGCGTCGTAGTAGACGCGCCAGGTCTTGCCTGCGTCTTCGAGGCGATTGAAGATGGTCGTGCCACTGGTCGCGTCCAGCCACTTGTTGTAGCCGCCGCCCTCGACATTGGTGACATAGCCGTGGGATGTGCCCGCATTGAAGAAGGACCGGTTGCAGAACGTCTGCGACGGCACCGCCGCGTGCCAGTGGTCGTACACCCCGAAGTTCCGCGCCAGCGCGGAGATCACCGGCAGCATCTCCGGCGTGAAGCCGCCCATCGCCTGGCGGTACTGGCCGGCATCCGGCACCGTGCCATCCGTCTCGTTGGCGAAGTTGATGATGTAGTCCTTCACGAAACCGCTCATCGACGGCTTCGACTCATCGGCGGGCGCATTGAAGGGCGCGGCCATGCCATTGCGGAAGATGTTCTGGTTCGACGGCGGATCGATGGTGCCGAACAGCTGGGTGTTCACGTGCGGATAGGTCTCACCGGGGTCGGGATCCGGCGCGCTCATGATGGTGTCGGTCGTGCCCTGGTACGGATGCGCCTCCACCACCGTGCCGTCGAACGCTTCGTTAACGAAGTGCCCCTGCTGCAGGCCCTCGAAGGCCTGACCACCAGTCGGTGGACTCGACTTGTAGAGCCAGCCCAGGATGTTGTCGAAGCTGCGGTTCTCGTACATGAGCACGACGACGTGGTCGAAGCCGGGTTCGGTACGCGGCTGGACCGGGGTGAAGCCGAGCTGCTCGTCGGTGGGGTGCGAGCGCACCGCCGCATCGATCGCGGCGCCGGCCGCCGCGCCGACCGCGATCCCCGAGACGCCGATACCGGCGGCCTTCAGGAACGAACGACGCGACCTTGCTCGTGACTGCTGAGTCGGTGACTGGTCAGCTGGTGACTGGTCAGCGCCTGGTTTATCGGCGCCTAGTTTATCGGCGCCTAGTTTCTCAGCGCCTGGTTTATCGGCACCAGGCTCGTCGGGTGGCGTGCTCAGTTCGCCGGCGCCGATGCGTGTTGCGTTGTTCCCAGCGTACGAGAAGCGTCCTGTGTCGTACCGTTCAGCACGAGCGAACCCTGGCCGAGGCCGATCAGCGCCAGGTTGCGCATCGCGGTCGTGCCCGAGTCGAAGTACCCGAGGTGACCGACGGATGCGGCCAGCTTCTTGCCGGTGATCGGGTCGGTCGCGGCGGCGACATCCATCGTCTTCGCGCCGAATGCTGCCGACCCCGGGTCGCTGCCGTAGAAGGCGGTGTTGACCACCGGGTCCCAAGCCGCCTCGCCGACGAAGACGTTGTCGTCGCTGACCGAGAGGGAGCTTGCCGTCTGTGCCGCAGCACCGGGCGAGCCGATCATTGCGAGCGCGTTGACGGTGACGTCGCCCTTCGACAACTCGATCATCGCCGCCGTCGAACCGTAGGAGTGGGCGACGACCGTGATGTAGGGCATCGAGTTCGCTCGCACAGCCTGTACGCCGTGGATGGCGCTACCGAGTAGGTTAGCCCCCTGGTCAGCTTCATTGAGCGACGCGATGTCGAGCACGCCGGGCGTCGAGTAGCCGATCCAGGCGACCGTGGCCGCCGTTTTGCCCCGGTAGCTCGGGTCGGTCTTCGCGAGGGTCTTCAGCCAGCTGTCCTGCTGGGAGTGCAACTGCTGCGCGATCGTGGTCCAGTCGTAGACCTGGCCCTGCACAGTGAAGAACATGCCCGGCACGAGGTAGGTGACGTAGTCGGCCGTCTCGACGTTGCCGACGGACACGGCGGCCCGCGCGTTGCCGGTCGGGTCGAAGGTGAGCAGCTGCCGCACCGGCGCGCTCTTGCTCTTCGACGGCGCAAGGGTGCGGGCGATCTGCTCGAGGATCTCGAGGTGATGCTTTTCGGAAACCAGCTTCGCGCGCCCGATGCCGGAGGAGAGTGAGGTTCGGGCGCTGGCGATGGCGGTCGAAAGATACTCGCGGTTCACCGAGTCGCGCACGGTGAACGGAACACCATCGAGATTGCCGACCATCTGGGGCAGTGACTTCGAAAACCGTGCCTGGCCGGCTGTGCTCAGGCTCGACCACCAGGAGGTGACCGACGCGGCGGCCGGCGGCGAGGTCATCAGCTTCTTGATGGTCTCGGGGTTCGCCTTCGCGAACTGCGTCAGGCCGGTCTGCGGCAGCGTGGACAGTTGGACGAGAAGCGAGGTGCCCGTAAGCGTGCTGAAATCGTGTGAGGTCGGGTTGGCGTATGGCGTCACCGGCAGAGCAAGTACCACGGGAACCGCGCCGGAAATCTCCTGGCCGGATGGGTTCACCGGCTGCGTGATGTTGGTCGTGAAGGTGTTGTTTTCGTGCACGCCGAAGGCCTCTGACACGCCACCCAGGGCACCAGAGGTCAGGGCTGCGACGACAAACAGCACGGGCCAGTCCAATCGGTACCGCTGATGTCGGGGGGAACATCAGCTCACGCTAATTGCACGCACCCCCAATAGTAGGGGCAACGAAGGCTTCTACCTAGCGCCGACGGACCGGAAATGCCCGGAAATACGGGGCTGTACCCGCGAAAGGGTCACTCGTCAAGCGCTTCTGGACCGCCCTCGAGCAGACGTGCGAACTGGGCTGCGTCGATAATGCGGAGCCCGAGCTCCTCCGCCTTGCCGAGCTTCGATCCGGCGCCAGGACCCGCCGCAACGAAGTCGGTCTTCTTGGAGACGCTGGATGCCGCTTTGCCGCCCGCGGCGATGATCGCCTCGAGAGCGCCCTCGCGGGTGAACCCCTCGAGCGAACCGGTGGCGACGATGGTGAGACCTGCAAGCGGTCCGTCGACCGCGGTGGCCGCGCCGGGACCCGGGTGACCGGGCGTCGCGAACTGTACGCCGGCATCCGCCCAGCGCTGGATGATTTCGGCATGCCAGTCGACGGCGAACCAGTCGATGAGCGCGTCGGCGATGATTCCACCGACACCGCCGACCGCTGCGAGCTCTTCGCGAGTCGCCTCACGAATGGCCTGCACCGAGCCGAAGTAGCCGGCGAGGGCTCGGGCGGCGACCGGGCCGACGTGACGGATGCTGAGCGCGACGAGAATGCGCCAGAGCTCCTTGGTCTTCGCGAGTTCGAGCTCTGAGATCAGTTTCAGCGCCGCAACCGACGGCACGTACTCCGAATCACCGCTACCATCTTTCTTCTGCCGCTTGCGACGATACGGGGTCTCGCGATGGGCGATGCCCGCCTCGTCGACCTTGACCAGGCCCGTCTCGTAGTCACGCACAACCACCTCGATGGGAACGAGCTCGTCGAGGGTGAGGTCGAAGAGTCCGGCCTCGGTGACGAGCGGCGGCACCTGCGGATAGTCGGGTGCGGTCAGCGCCGAAGCACCGACCTCGCCGAGCCCTTCTATGTCGAGCGCTCCCCTGCTGCCGACGTGTTCGACCCGTCCGCGCACCTGCGCAGGACAGCTCTTGGCGTTGGGGCAGCGAAGGTCGATGTCGCCCTCTTTGGCGGGCGCCAGCAGCGTTCCACACTCGGGACAGTGGGTGGGCATCACGAATTCGCGCTCGGTGCCGTCTCGCAGCTCGACCACCGGTCCGAGCACCTCGGGGATCACGTCGCCGGCCTTCCGCAGCACCACGGTGTCGCCGATCAGCACGCCCTTCGCCTTCACGACGTCCTGGTTGTGGAGGGTGGCCTGCCGCACCTCCGAGCCCGCGACCCGCACCTTCTCCATCACGGCGAACGGCGTGACCCGGCCGGTGCGCCCGACGCTGACCACGATGTCGAGCAGCTT
>JAODAT010000128.1 GCA_025463565.1 Microbacteriaceae bacterium | reverse complement strand
GCGCTCGCCGAACTCACCAGCCCGAACACCGACATCCCGATCAGCGCGAGCGCGCCGATGGCGGCAACTACACGAACCGGGCGATGCTTCACAGGCGTAATTATCGCCAACCGGGGAACCAATAGTGCAATTGGGCGAACCAGGTGGGAATCTGCATCCCGGTCCAGACCGGGTAGAAGAACGCGCTCACCAGGACACAGACGACGAGAAAGACGACCACGAGACGGATGCCACTCACTCGTCTCCAGGCCGGGTCATCCCGCTTCCCAAGGATGTGCCCGATCACGATCACCAGGGCCAGGATCATGTACGGCTCGAACGCGATCGCATAGAACTGGAAAATGGTGCGCTGCGCGTACAGCAGCCAGGGCAGGTAGCCGGCGACGATGCCCATGAGAACCAGGCCCGTTTGCCACTCGCGATAGCGGATGAGTCGGTAGACGAGGTAGACCAGCGCGGCGGTTGCGGCCCACCAGATGATCGGATTCGCGATCGACGTCACATACGACGCGCAACCGTCGGGGCTGGTGCAGCCGTTGGTTCCGACCGCGATGGCCTGGTAGTAGAACGCGGTCGGGCGGAACAAAAACAGCCAGGTGAACGGGTTCGCCTGGTACGAGTGCGGCGTGTGCTCGTTGATGTTGAAGTTGTAGACGGCGATTTGGTAGTTCCAGAAACTCTGCAGCGAATGCGGCACCCACGACCAGAAGCCCGTCGCGGCCTGACCCGGCTGGTCGGCGTAATCACGGTTGTAGCCGCCCTTGGTGAGGAACCAACCCGACCACGCGCCCAGGTAGGTGACCAGCGCCACCGGAACCGTGAGAAGGAAGGTGACCGGACCCTGCTTGAACACCGTGCCCGAAGCCCAGAACTCGACGCCCGCCTTGCGGCGGGCCACGGCATCCACCACCAGCGTGTAGATGGCGAAGGCGGCGAGGAAGTAGATGCCGCTCCACTTGACGGCAGTGGTCGCCCCGAAGAGGATGCCCGCGGCGATGAGCCAGGGCCGCGCGAACAGGGCGGGACCCCAGTGGATGTTGCGGCCGGCATCCGTGCGCCGCGTCACCCAGCGGTCCAGCCGGCGTTTGCTCTGGTCGCGGTCGAGCAGGATCGCCCAGAACCCGAGCAGGGCGAAGAACATCACGAAGCCATCGAGCAGCGCCGTACGGGAGAGCGTGATCGCGTGGCCGTCGATGGCGAACAGGAAGCCGCCGATCACGGCCAGCAGGGTCGAGCCGGTGAGCTTTCGCGCGACCATCATCAGCACGAACACCGCGAGAATGCCGACAACCGCCGCGCTGATGCGCCAGCCGTCCGCGCTCGCGATACCGAACGCCGCCTCGCCGAGCGAGATCAGCCATTTGCCGAGCGGCGGGTGCGCGACGAAGGCACCCGGCGTGAGGAAGGCCGGCACCTGGCCGGTAGCGAACCCGGGATCGGCGTTGGGGGGCCACGAGCCCTCGTAGCCGAGGTGGAGCAGCGTCCACGCGTCCTTCACGTAGTAGGTCTCGTCGAAGACGAGCGCGTGCGGGGTGCCCAGGTGCCAGAGGCGAAGGAACGCGGCGAGCAACGTGACCAGGATCGGGCCGCCCCAGTACCAGAGTCGGTGCCGCGCGGGGGTTGCAAGCATCCGTCCCCACCAGCGATCGAGCCGGGACGGCTCATCGTCGTCGAACCGGCCGACGCTGACGAGGGTGTCGAAGCCGTCGTCGGGGGTGGTCACAAGCGCAATGCTAGAGGATTGACCCATGATGAACCGTGTGGCGATCCAGATCGGTACCAGCCCATGCTGATCCTTGCCGCGACACCGATCGGCAACCTCGGGGATGCGTCGCGCCGTCTCATCGACGCGCTCGGATCGGTGACGATCATCGCCGCCGAAGACACCCGCACCGCGATCCACCTGATGCGGGCGCTCGGCATCGAGAACCGGCCACGACTCATCGCCCTGCACGAGCACAACGAGGTGGAGAAGGCGGCGGAGATCGTCGAGCTGGCCCGATCCACCGATGTACTGGTGCTGACGGATGCGGGCATGCCCGCTATCAGCGACCCGGGGTTTCCGCTCGTTGCGGCCGCGGCATCCGCCGGAGTCATCGTCACGGCGCTGCCGGGGCCCTCTGCTGTGGTGACGGCCCTCGCGCTGTCGGGCCTGCCGACGGACCGGTTCACCTTCGAGGGCTTCCTGCCGCGCAAGGGCAGGGTCGCCTACTTCGGCGCCCTCGCCGCCGAGCAGCGCACCATGGTGTTCTTCGAGTCGCCGAACCGGCTGGCCGAATCGCTGGCCGACCTGGCGACGGCGCTCGGCGACGACAGGCGGGTCGTCGTCTGCCGCGAGCTCACCAAGCTGCACGAGGAGGTGCGGCGCGGTACCGCGGCCGAACTCGCTGCCTGGGCCGCGGAGGGCGTCAGGGGCGAGATCTGCATCGTCGTCGCTGGCTCACCGCCCCCGACCCACGACCTCGCGTCAGGAATTGCCCAGGTGCAGGCACTCGTCGAGTCGGGATCCCGCCTGCGCGATGCGTCGGCCGAGGTCGCGGATGCGACCGGGCTCAGTCGCCGCGAGCTTTACGAAGGCGCGCTCAAACTGCGCAGCTGATCTTCCGTCAGCACCAGCTCAGCCGCCTTCGCCGAGTCGGTGACGCTCTCCGGGCGGCTCGCGCCGGGGATCGGGATGACGGTGTGGCCAAGGGACAGCTCCCAGGCCAGCGCCACCTGCTGCGGGCTCACGCCGAGATCCGTGCCGACCGTCTCGAACGCGGAGCCGCTGAAATCCTGTCGTCCGATGCCGCCCAGCGGACTGTACGCGAGGAAGGCGATCTCATTCTCGACGCAGTACTCGAGCTCCGGCAGGCTCGACCGGTAGCTGGGCGAGAACTGGTTCTGCACACTGACCAGACGGCCGCCGAGCACGCGGTCCGCGATCCGGATCTGCTCGATCGTCGCGTTGGAGATTCCGGCCATGAGAATGACGCCCTCGTCCAGCAGCTCCCTCAGCGCGCCGATCGAGTCCTCGTAGGGAACGGTCGGGTCGGGGCGGTGGAACTGGTACAGCCCGATCGCCTTCACCCCGAGCCTGGCGACCGACTCGCGCGCGGCCTTCTTCAGGTAGGCGGGGTCGCCGTTGCGGTCCCACGGGCCACCCTTACGGTAGATGTGGCCGCCCTTCGTGGCGATCAGCACCTTCTCCGACCGACCGCGCAACGCCTCCGCGATGAGGCGCTCGTTGTGGCCGGGACCGTCCGGCTCGGTCGTGTACGAGTCGGCGGTGTCGATGAGGGTGATGCCGGCGTCGAGCGCGGCATGAATGGTGGCGATGGAGCGCTCGCGGTCCGGCCGCCCGTCGATCGACATCGGCATCCCGCCGAGTCCCAGTGCGCTGACTTCAATGTCGCCAATCCTGCGTGTTTTCATGCCCCCAGTCTCCTCCATGAGCCGAGCTCCCGGTGCGCGCCCAGCAATCCGCCGAGGTGCCCAAGAATGTCGTCAAAATCGCGATTTGACGACATTCTTGGGCACCTCGGCGGCGGGGACCGTCATCGACGACGAAGGAGCAGGGTGCGAACGCGACGTACGAGCTCGTGGGGGTCGGCGAGGTCGTCCCAGTTGAGTTCCATCACTCGCCACCCGAGCGTTTCGAGCCTCGAGCGACGCGTCATATCTTTTCGCCACTGGGACTTCGTGCGGTGGTAGTCGCCCTGGTACTCGAGGATCGCCATCTGCTCGTCGAACGTGAAGTCCGGGCGAAGCGTCTGGCCCTCTTCGGTATCGACAAGAGAGTGGTTGATCCTCGGTTTCGGCAGGCCACCGAGCTCGAGGATCACGCGCAACATCGACTCCGGTGGCGACTCGGCCCGATCGCTCAACAGAGGGAGCGACTGTCGCGCGCTAACGGCACCCCGCTTACCCACGTTGCGCCCGACGATGCGAGCAAGGTCGACACTGCTGGCCGATGGGAGACGGCGTTGCACGATGAAGTCGCCCGCAGCTACTAGCTGAAGCAGCGTCAGGTCTGACGCCAGGTCGAACCACGTTCGCGCCGGTGACGTGTGCCTCAGCCCGTATGTCGTCACGATGTCATCGGGGCGCAGGACGAGCTTGTGCCCGCGAACGCCGGTCGCATGGGGTGCTCGATGCGGCGCGTGTGAGGCGATGTCGACGTTTTCTGAGATTTCGAGGTAGAGCGGGATCGGAATCGAAAGCAGCCGGGCTGCGGACGCATGGCTGAAGATCGCGTCCGGGGGCATCCTCGTCGCAAACATGCGGCAGCGCTCCTGGAAGTCGACATCGTGTGCGGGCACGCGGATGCCGTACACGGAAGAATTCCACTTCGGGCCGCGAAGTTCGCCGCGCGAGTGTCCGGCCGAAACGGCGTCGCGAAGGGTGAATACATGATCCGACGTCATGCTTCATCGTTGCGTCCGCGCTCGATCCGCCGCTTGCGTTGTCCACAAGCCGACGAGGTGCCCAAGAATGTCGTGAAAACCGCGATTTGACGACATTCTTGGGCACTTCGGCGGACGCGCGGGCGACTTGCGCCGGCCGCGGCGAGCCGAGGTAACACAAACTCCAGCCGAATAGACTGGAGGGATGGCCGCCCGCGAACCCTTCTATATTGCGACGCCCATCTTCTACGTGAACGATGTGCCGCACATCGGTCACGCCTACACCGAGGTCGCGGCCGACGTTCTGGCCCGCTGGCACCGCCAGGCCGGCGACGACACCTGGTTGCTCACCGGTACGGATGAGCACGGCCAGAAGATCCTCCGCACGGCGGTCGCCAACGACTCGAGCCCGAAGGCGTGGGCCGACACACTCGTTGCGGACTCCTGGAAGCCGCTGCTCGAACTGATCACCATCTCCAATGACGACTTCATTCGCACCACCGACGAGCGCCACGAGAAGGCCGTGCTCATCTTCCTGCAGAAGCTCCACGACGACGGTTTCATCTACTCGGGCGAGTACGAGGGCTATTACTGCGTCGGCTGCGAGGAATACAAGCAGCTCGACGATCTGATGGAGACCGCGGATGGCGACTATGCCGGCCAGAAGGTCTGCAAGATCCACGGGCGGCCGGTCGAGATCCTCAAGGAGAAGAATTACTTCTTCAAGATGAGCCAGTTCGAGAAGCCGCTGCTCGACCTGTATGAATCGCAGCCGGACTTCATCCAGCCGGAGAGCGTGCGCAACGAGATCATCCAGTTCGTGAAGCAGGGCCTCGACGACCTCTCCATCTCGCGCTCCAGCTTCGACTGGGGCATCCAGATCCCCTGGGATCACAGCCACGTTCTCTATGTCTGGTTCGACGCGCTGCTCAACTACATCACCGCCATCGGTTACGGGGTGGATGACGCCAATTTCGAGCGCCGCTGGCCGGCCGTGCAACTGGTCGGCAAAGACATCGCGCGATTCCACGCGGTGATCTGGCCGGCGATGCTCATGGCCGCCGGGCTCCCCGTGTCGAAGAAGGTGTTCGGCCATGGGTGGCTGCTGGTGGGCGGCGAGAAGATGTCGAAGTCGAAGCTGACCGGTATCGCGCCGGAGCAGATCACCGAGACCTTCGGCGCTGACGCGTTCCGCTACTACTTCATGAGAGCGATCAGTTTCGGCCAGGACGGTTCGTTCAGCTGGGAGGACTTGAGCGCCCGCTACCAGGCCGAGCTCGCGAATGGTTTCGGAAACCTGGCGTCGCGCGTGATCGCGATGGTCGGCCGTTACCGGGACGGGAGCGTACCCGTCGCGGCCCTCGACGAGACGATCGCCTCAACCGAGCAGCGGGTGACGGAGCTGGCGGACGCCGCCATCGAGCGGTTCGCCATCCACGAGGCGCTCGCCGCCATCTGGACCCTGGTCGACGAACTCAACGGCTACATCACCATCCAGGAGCCGTGGGCGTTGTCCAAAGATCCTGCGAAGGCCGGGGAGCTCGACACGGTGCTGGCGACCGTCGTACACGGCCTCGGCACGCTCGCCGTTCTGCTCTCCCCGTTCATGCCGACCGCGACCGAGAGGCTGTGGGCCGCCATCGGCGGTGCGGGCGAGCTTCGGGCGCAGGATGTCCGCGCGGCCTGGCAGTGGACCGGCACCGGCAAGGTCACGCCGCTCGACTCCTCGCTGTTCCCGCGCATCGAGCAAACGGAAGCGTCGGCGTAATGTCCGACGAACCGGGGTATCCGCCACTCCCGGTGCCACTCGTCGTGCCGGTCTACGACAATCACACGCACCTCGACCATCTCGACGGGCGCGTCGGCTCGTGGGACATCGAGCCGCTCGACTACCGGGAGCAACTCGACCGCGCGTCGAGTGTTGGGGTGCGCGGCGTGGTGCAGGTGGGTGTGGACCTGGCGACCTCGAGGTGGGGGGCCGACATCGCGGCGCGCGAGCCGCGCGTGCTCGCCGCCGTGGCCATCCACCCGAACGAGGCGCCCGAACTCGAGGTGGCAGGAACGCTGGATGCCGCGCTCGCGGAGATCGACGAGCTGGCCTCGCGCCCACGGGTGAGGGCTATCGGCGAGACGGGTCTCGACTTCTTCCGCACTGGCGACGAGGGGCGGGCCGCCCAGTTCCGCTCGTTCGAGGCGCACATCGGCATCGCAAAAAAGCACGACCTGGCGCTGCAGATCCACGACCGGGACGCCCACATGGAGGTCGTTGCGACGCTGCGCCGGCTGGGCGCACCCGAGCGCACCGTCTTTCACTGCTTCTCCGGCGACGCCGACTTCGCGCGCATGTGCGCGGACAACGGCTGGTACCTCTCCTTCGCCGGCACCGTCACCTTCAAGAACGCGCAGAATCTTCGGGATGCCCTGGCCGCGATCCCGCGCGACCGCATCCTGGTTGAGACGGATGCACCGTACCTCGCGCCGACCCCGCTTCGCGGGCGGCCGAACTCGCCGTACCTCATCCCGCACACGCTCCGCTTCATGGCCGAAACGCTCGGCACGGATGTCGGCGTGCTGGCCGCGCAGGTCTCGTCCAACACGGAGCTGGTCTACGGCCGCTGGGACGCCGAGCCGGTCTCGCTCGCGATGCCCTCGGATGACCCCACCGACGAGCCCGCGGACATCGCGTGACAACCTTCATTCTGTCGTGGCGGGGGATGCGCGCGCTCGCGGCGGAGTTATGTTCTCGCGGAGGGGCGCACGCGTCCCTCCGCGAAGGTTTTTACCCGCCGCGAGAGATTTCGGGCCTGACCGCGGCCGTTGTATCTCCCGCCACGGGGTCACAACTCCCGCCGCGAAGGCTCGCGTGAGCTCGCTGCTGGGCCCGGCCGAGATCCGCGACCTGGCCGAACTTCTCGGCATCCAGCCGACCAAGAAGCTGGGGCAGAATTTCGTCATCGATGGCAACACGGTGCGGCGGATCGTCGCGGCGAGCGGGGTGTCGAAGGGTGAGACCGTCGTGGAGGTGGGCCCCGGTCTCGGGTCGCTGACGCTCGGGCTGCTGGAGGCGGGGGCATCCGTCGTCGCGGTGGAGATCGATAGACGGCTTGCCGCGCAGTTGCCGCTGACGGTGGAGCAGCTGCAGCCGGGCGCCGACCTCACCGTGGTGACGCAGGACGCGATGACCGTGATAGAGCTGCCGGGAGCGCCGACCGCGCTGGTGGCGAATCTTCCCTACAACATCTCGGTGCCCGTGCTGCTGCACTTTCTTGAGCACTTCCCGGGCATCGATAAGGCGATGGTGATGGTGCAGGCGGAGGTCGGCCAGCGGATCGCCGCCGGGCCCGGGTCGAAGATCTACGGCAGCCCGAGCGTGAAGGCAGCGTGGTACGGGAAGTGGTCGACGGCCGGGCAGGTGAGTCGGCAGGTGTTCTGGCCGGTGCCGAACGTCGACTCGATCCTGGTTCGCTACGCGCGCGGCGAGCTGCCGGGCACCGAGGCCGAGCGGGTCGCGACGTTCGCGCTCGTGGATGCGGCGTTCCAGCAGCGGCGCAAAATGCTGCGACAGTCCCTCGGCGTGGTTCTCGGGGACACGGCCGCGGCATCCGCGCGTCTCGAGGCGGCGGGCATCGCCCCGACCGCCCGTGGTGAAGAGCTGACGATGCGAGATTTTCTGGCGATCACCCGGGCTTAGTGCTTGGCTGGGATCGTGGGATTCTTCGGTAACCTCGGCAAGAGCATCAATCAGGCATTCGGTGGCGTCGACTCCGAGTTGCTCGCGAACGGCACACTCGGTCGCGGGCTGGTGATCAGTGCGACGCCGAGCGGCGGCACCGTGCAGGTGATGGGCGGGCTGGTCGAGCGCACCTGCACGTTCCAGGTGCGGGTGCTGCTCGACGGACAGCTGCCGTACCAGGCCGCGGTGCAGCAGCGGGTGCCCGAGGTGTACCTGTCGACCCAGTTCCAGCCCGGCGCGGCGGTCGCCGTGCGGGTGGACCCGGCGCAGCCGCAGCGCATCGCCCTCGACGTCAACACGCCGGCGCCATCCGTACGTCTCGCCCGCAACAGCGGACCCGGGTCGGCCGAGGACATCCTCGAACACGGCACGGACGCGACCGTGGTGCTCGTGGAGTCGACTGATGCCGGTTACCAGGACTATCGCGGCTACGAGATGTACGGCTTCCAGCTCACCGTCGCGACCGGCGCGCCGCAGCCGTACCAGGTGCAGGCGGGCAACGCCGTGCCGCCGGAGTCGCTGCCCCTGCTCTATCCCGGATCGAAGCTGTACGCGAAGATCGGCTCCGATCCCAGCCAGGTTGTGGTCGACTTTTCGAAGGGCGCGGTGGCGGGAGCCTAGTCGAGTGGTGCGTTTGGAGTGGTCGAGTAGGTTGGAGCCATGACCTCCTCGGCCGCACCAAAGGTGGTACACGCACGGGCACCCGGCAAGGTCAACGTCTTCCTCAAGGTCGGCGCCCTGCTCGACGACGGCTACCACGACGTGGCCACCGCGTACCAGGCGGTCTCGCTCTACGAGGATGTGCGCGCGACGGCGGCCGACGACTTCTCGGTCACCTTCGGTGGATCGGTCGACACGGCAGGCCTGGCCACCGACGGAACGAACCTCGCGATCAAGGCGGCGACCATGCTCGCTCGTCGCGCCGGCTACCGCAAGGGCGTGCGTCTGGAGATCGACAAGAACGTTCCGATCGCAGGTGGCATGGGCGGCGGGTCGGCGGATGCCGCGGCGACGCTCCTCGCCTGTGACACCCTCTGGGGCACCGACCTCACCCGCGAGGAACTGCTCGAGCTCGCGGCCCAGCTCGGGTCGGACGTGCCCTTCGCGTTTACCGGGGGCACGGCGATCGGCACCGGTCGCGGCGACCAGCTGAGCCCGGCCCTCGCCAAGGGAACCTTCCAGTGGGTGCTGGCGCTCGCCGACTTCGGCATGAGCACGCCGGATGTCTACAGCGAGCTGGACAAGCATCGGGACCGTCACTCGCAGGACATCTTCCCGGCCGAGATGCAGCCCCAGGTCGACACCTCCGTGCTGCAGGCGCTTCGTGCCGGTGACGCGCACATGCTCGCCGAAGTGTTGCACAACGACCTGCAGGCGCCCGCGCTGCATCTCGAGCCCGAGCTGGCCGCAGTGATCGAACTGGGCGAGGAGAATGGCGCGCTCGCCGGAATGGTCTCCGGCTCCGGCCCGACGATCGCCTTCCTGGCAGCGGATCTGGACGGCGCGCTGGAGCTGCAGATCGCGCTGAGCGCGGCCCGGCTCACCGTCGTGCGCGCGACCGGTCCGGTGCACGGCGCGCGCATCGTCGGCGACTAGTCAGCGGTCGTACTCGACGATCGCGGAGTTGCCGTAGTTCCAGCGGCTCTCCACCCGGTACCCGTTTCGCGCTAGTTCAGCAGTGACCGATGTCGTGGTGCCGGTGGTCACGTACCAGACGTGCTGTGCGCCCTTTAGCCGGTAGAGCACGTCCTCGAGTTTGTAGGTGGACTCCCACAGCTGGTTCGTCACCGTCGCCGGCCGCTTGAGGGTGACATCCGTCAGGCCGGTGAACGCGGCGGGATACACGTAGGCGATCACCCGGCTGGTCGCCACATTGTGGGTGAGCAGCTGCCCCCAGATGATGGCGTCGCCCGGATGCTTCTTCGAGTCGATGAGGGCCGCGACCGCCGGCCAGTTCGAGTTCTGCTTGGCGCGCGGCATCCGGTCCGAGACGTAGATGGGGCCGAGCAGCGCAGCGCACACGACGACCGCGAAGGCGCGCTGCCGGTTGGTGCCGAGCGCATCCACGCCGAAGGCCATCACGATCGCGACCGCCGGTGCACAGAAGGTGAGGTAGCGAGAATCGTAGACGGGGTCGATGAGCGAGGCGACGATCAGGGCCGCAGTCGGAACAGCCAGCCAGCACAGGGCGATGCGGGCGAGTTCGCCGCGTCGGCGGAACAGGACGACACCCCCGACCACGATGAGCAGCCACGCGAAGACAGCGAACGCGTCGTCGAAGTAGAACCACTGTGCAACGAACACGTCGTGCAGCGTCGACAGGTCGAGTGGCCCGAGCCAGTGCACCTGGGAGCTCTGCGCGCCGGCCAGCACCGCGAACGGCGACACGACGATCGCGATGACCGCCGTCGCCACGGTGGGTCGCAGTCGCCGGGCCGAGATCGCGAGCGCCAGCACGAGCAGCGCGAGGTAGAGGAAGACGACGCAGGCGAGGATGCCGGCCGCGCAGTAGACCACCCACCAGCGTCGGGCAGACCGCCGCCGTGCGACCACGAACACGATCACCAGCGCCGTCGCGACCGCGGTGGTGAGCGCGTACGACCGGCCCTCGGTGCCGGCCCAGGTCACGCGCGGCAGCAGCGCGAACAGGATGCCCGCGATGATCGCCACCCGAGGGGCCGCCAGCATGCGCACCAGCACCACGACGAGCGCGGTCGCCACCCCCACGGCGATCGCGCTGGGCAGCCGCAGCGTCAGCGGGGAATACCCGACCAACCCGAACCACAGCTTGATCGCCGAGTAGTACACGGCGTGCACCAGGTCGACGTTCTGCAGCATCGCGGCGAGCTCACTCCAGCTGCGCCCGGTGGCCGAAACTGTCGCGGCCTCGTCGAACCACAGCGACGGCACCCAGGAGAACGCGAAGGCGAGCACGAAGCCGGCGAAACCGGTGAGGAGGGGTGCCTTCACGATCGCTCACGCTAGGCCGACATGGTGAACAGCACTACCAGCCCGCATTCATGCGTTCGCAATAGTGTTGCGCTATGACCTCTCGCGCCCAGCGCTGGTATGCGGCTCTCGTTGGTGTCGTTTCTGCCGTAGTCGTCCTGGGCGTTGCGGAGCTCTGCGCGCTCTTCACCGGGAACGCCGGCAGCCCGCTGTTCGCCGTCGGTTCGCTGGTGATCGATCTCGCGCCGCCCGGCGCCAAAGATTTCATGATCGCCCTGTTCGGCACCGGCGACAAAGCGGCGCTGCTGACCCTGCTCGGAATACTCATCGTCCTCGGCTCTGGGCTCGCCGGCTGGCTCGAACTGCGCAAACCGCCGGCCGGGGTGGTCGTGTTCGGCGTGGCGTCGCTGGTGGCGATCATTGCGGTGCTGACCCGTTCCGGCTCGAGCGGGATCGACGGGGTGCCGACCGTTATCGGCGCGGTCGTCGGCATCATCGTGTTGCGGGCGGGCATCCGCCGCCTCACCCTCTGGCGGGTCGCGGTCGAGCGGCGTGAGAAGGTCGCCGACCTCGGCCGTGTTCCCGGCCGTGTCGTGCTCGGCACGCCGATGGAGCGGAGAGGTTTTCTTCGCTTCACGATCATCGCCGGGTCGGTCGCCCTGATCGCCGGCGGCGGTGCGCGCATCATCAACGCCGGGTCCACCGCGGTGGCCGAGGTGCGGAAGAAGATCAAACTTCCGGCCGCCACGACCGAGGCTCCCGCCATCCCTGCCGGTGCTGAACTCGATGTCGCCGGAATCACGCCGCTGGTCACACCGAACGCGGTCTTCTACCGCATCGACACGGCCCTGCAGGTGCCGTCGGTCGACTCCGACACCTGGAAACTCAAGGTGACCGGCATGGTCGAGAACGAGGTCGAGATCGACTTCAAGCAGCTGCTGGCCAAGCCTCTCGAGAGCCACTACGCGACCCTCACCTGTGTCTCGAACGATGTCGGCGGCGACCTGATCGGCAATGCGCTCTGGCTGGGCTGGCCGATTCGGGAACTGCTCGCCCAGGCCAAGCCGAAGGCGGGCGCCGACATGGTGCTCTCCACGAGCATCGACGGGTTTACGGCGGGCACGCCGCTCACGATCCTGCAGGACGTGAACACGGATGCCCTGCTCGCGGTGGGCATGAACGGTTCGCCCCTGCCGATCGAGCACGGCTTCCCGGTGCGGATGGTGGTGCCGGGGCTCTACGGCTACGTGTCCGCGACGAAATGGGTGGTCAACCTCGAGGTGACCCAGTTCTCGAAGGCCCAGGGCTACTGGACGCCTCGCGGCTGGGATGCGCTCGGTCCCGCGAAGCTCGAGTCCCGCATCGACACCCCGCGCGACGGATCGGCGATCAGCGCGGGCAAGACCGTGCCGATCGCCGGCGTCGCCTGGTGCCAGCACGTGGGCGTCAGCAAGGTGGAGGTGCAGGTCGACAAGGGCCCGTGGCAGGTGGCGACCCTGGCCGAATCGATCTCGCCCGACACCTGGGTGCAGTGGGTCTACCAGTGGAAGCCCACGAAGGGCAACCACACCCTCACGGTGCGCGCGACGGACGCCCACGGGAATCGCCAGGGGCAGGCCTACATGTCTCCCGCGCCGAACGGTGCCGAGGGCTGGGACAGCGTGACCGTCCAGGCCAACTAGCTCGTCTCGCTCTTTCCCGTTCGCGCGCCGAAAGCGCAGTAGTGGTGACCTGCACCGCGAGGAAGTCGCCACAACTGCACTCTCGAGGCTGGTTGTGGAGAGAAATCCATCGTGGGCGAGCCATTCGGAACCATGTGTCTATGACGCGTCGCAACCCTCTGCCGGAGCAACTCGATCCGCATGGGTTCTCGGTCGGCCAGGCCTGGGATGCGGGGATGTCTCGCTCGCGCTCGCGAGCAGCAGACCTTGAGGCGCCGTGGCGCGGCATCCGAGTGAGTTCGATGACGCAGCGCGACGTTGTAGATCTCTGCCGCGCGTATCTGCCCCGCCTGTTACCTGGCCAACACTTCAGCCATACCACTGCAGCACGCTTGTACGGCATCCCACTTCCACGGTCCATCGAGACCGAATCGATCCTGCACGTTTCCGCAGCCAAAGGCGTGCAACCTCCGCGGGCCACGTTTGTGGTCGGCCATCGCGCAGCCGCGGGCGTGACGGTAAGGATATGGCGTGGCATGCCGGTGTGCGCGCCGGAAGGTCTCTGGCTCCAGCTCGCCGGCATCCTTGACGCGGATCGTTTGGTGGTCGCGGGCGACCATCTGGTTAGACGAAAGCGCCCTCAATCGACAATCGACCGCCTGCGCGCGGAAGTCGCGAATGCCGTCGGTCGGCGCTACATCGCGGCGGCCCGCGCCGCTCTGGAGCAACTCCGGCCAGGCACCGATTCCGCCATGGAGACACGACTTCGGCTGATCATCACGCGCGGCGGTCTGCCGGAGCCGGTGATCGGCCACACCGTGTACAACCGTGACGGCGAATTCATCGGCACGCCCGACCTTGCCTATGTGGACGAGAAGATCGCGATCGAGTACCAGGGCCAGGTGCACCAGACCGATCCGCAGACGTACGCGGATGACGTCGTCAGGCGCGAACAGTTCGAGGAGGCCGGATGGCAGGTCATTCCGGTCTACAAGCATCACGTGAGCGATCGCCCCACCTGGATCGTCTCGCGTGTCTCTGCAGCGCTGCAGAAACGCGCGCCGAGAGCGCAGTAGTGGTGACCTGCACCGCGCGGAAGTCACCACAACTGCACTCTCGAGGGAGAAACGGGCGACTCTCGGTAGCGGAGGGGTGACCACTCGCGGGCAACTAGGCTCGAAGGAATGGCACACCTCCTGGGCGGCGAATCGCTCCATCTCGAATATCCGACGCGCGTCATCTTCGACAAGGTCACGATCGGCATCAACGAGGGTGACCGTATCGGCGTCGTCGGCCGCAACGGCGACGGCAAGTCCACGCTGCTGCGCCTGCTGAGCGGGCGCATCGAACCCGACTCCGGCCGGGTGACGCGCCGCAACGGCGTCACACTCGGGATGCTGGACCAGGCCGACCTGCTGCCCGAAGACCTCGTCGTGAGCGACGCCATCACCGACGGGCGTGACGAGCACGAGTGGGCAGGCGACGCGCGCATCCGCGATGTCATCGATGGCCTGCTGCTCGATGTGCCGTGGGAGGCGACGATCGGCCAGCTGTCCGGTGGCCAGCGCCGCCGCGTCGCGTTGGCGAAGCTGCTCGTCGGCGACTGGGATGTCATCTTCCTTGACGAGCCCACCAACCACCTGGACGTCGAGGGCATCGCCTGGCTGGCCGGCCACCTGAAGAAGCGCTGGTCTGCCAACTCCGGTGGACTCGTGGTCGTGACCCACGACCGGTGGTTCCTCGATGAGGTGTCGACCGACACCTGGGAGGTGCACGACCGCATCATCGAACCCTTCGAGGGCGGCTACGCGGCGTACATCCTGCAGCGGGTGGAGCGCGACACGATGGCGGCGACGATGGAGTCGAAGCGCCAGAACCTGGCCCGCAAAGAGCTGGCCTGGCTTCGGCGCGGTGCGCCCGCGCGCAGCACCAAGCCGAAATTCCGGATGGATGCCGCATACGAGCTGATCGCAAACGAACCGCCGCCGAGAGACACGGTGGCGCTCTCGCAGCTGGCCACCGCGCGGCTCGGCAAGGACGTGGTCGACCTGCTGGATGTCGGGGTGAGCTACGGTGACCGCGAGATTTTGAAAGACATCGAATGGCGCATCGCGCCGGGCGAGCGCACCGGCATCCTCGGGGTGAACGGAGCGGGCAAGTCGACGCTGCTCGCCCTGATCGCGGGAACGCTCCAGCCGACGACGGGTCGCGTCAAGCGCGGCAAGACCATCCGCGTGGCGATCCTCAGCCAGCAGCTCGGCGAGCTGAAAGACATCCTCGACGACCGCGTGATGGATGTCATCGCCCGCCAGAAGAGCTCGTACGTGACCGGCGGCAAGGAGCTCACCCCCGGCCAGCTGCTGGAGCGCATGGGCTTCATGACCGCGCAGCTCTCGACCCCGGTGAAGGATCTCTCCGGCGGCCAGAAACGCCGGTTGCAGCTGCTGCTCATCCTGCTCGGCGAACCGAACGTGCTGATTCTCGACGAGCCGACGAACGACCTGGACACCGACATTCTCGCCGCTATCGAAGACCTGCTCGACTCGTGGCCCGGCACGCTGATCGTGGTCAGCCACGATCGATACCTGCTGGAGCGGGTCACCGACAACCAGTACGGCATCCTCGATAAGCACATGCGTCACCTGCCGGGCGGTGTCGAGCAGTACCTCGAGCTGCGAAAGAAGCAGGGTACGCGCGGGCAGACGGTGACGGAGTCGCACCGGGCGAACTCAGCGACCGAGACTCCGAAGGGCGCGGGCCTCGCCGGCGCCGAGCTGCGCAACGCCCAGAAGGAGTACGGATCGATTGGGCGCCGCATCGAGAAGGCGACCGCGAACATCCAGGGCGTGCACGACCGGTTCGCCTCTCACGACCAGGGCGACTACGCCGGGCTTGCCGAGTTGCAGAAGGAACTCGGCGCGCTGGAGGCCGCGAAAGACGAGCTCGAGCTGCGCTGGCTGGAACTGAGCGAGCTTCTCGGGGAATGAGCTCGACCCGCCTACGCGAGTAGGTGCGCCCAGCTCGCCGGGTTCTCGACGAGGAAGTCGTCGAACCGCTGCGGTTCGTGGCCGGTGACCTCGAGGATGTCGCCAGATATCCCGGCGACCTCGCCCGTGGCCACGGCCTCGTAGGTGGAGACCCAGCCGTCCACCTCGAACTTCGGCGCGTTGTAGACGGCGCGCGAGGCGTACGCCTCGTCGATCGTTTCGTTCTCGAAGCGCACCGCTCGGCCGGAGACGCGGCTCAAAGAAAGAGCGAACTCGTCCATGGTGAGCGCCTCGGGCCCCGTGAGGTCGTAGGTCGCGCCATTGTGCTTCGCGTCGGTCAGCGCCGCGACCGCGACATCCACGATGTCCTTGTCGGCGACGGCGCTCAGCTTTCCCGAAGCGGCAGGCCCACGAATGATTCCGTCGGCACCGGCGAAGTGCGGAACGATCTTCTGGTAGAAGTTGTCCCGCAGAAAGACGAAGTCGAGCCCGGTCTCGCGGATGCGCTGTTCGGTGTGGAAGTGGTCGCGTCCGAAGGTGAACGTGCAGTCCGCGGATGCCCCGAAGAACGACAGGTA
>JAODAT010000054.1 GCA_025463565.1 Microbacteriaceae bacterium | reverse complement strand
GCGAGAGACTCCCACAGGCCGACCCGGTCATCGCGAAGGCGACGGACGAGCTGCTTGCTCGCGAGGTAGGCGATGGTTGCTCCCGACGCCGCCTTGCGCACGCGCGCGAGGGTGAACTCGAGCAACTCGTCGGCCGGTACGACCCGGCTGAAGAGTCCCAGCGCGACCGCTTCCGTTCCCGACATCAGCTCGCCCGTATAGATGAGGTCCAGGGTGCGGTGGGCCCCGAGGCGCTCGAAGAACAGCGCGTGCCCGCCCGAGTCGAGGGTTGCACCGAGGTTCGCGAACGGAGACCCGATCCTGGCGTTGTCTGCGACGTAGACCACGTCCGTGGCGACGAGCAGACCGAGACCCACACCGAGGCAGGCACCGGTCGCCATGGCGAACGTCGGCGCCGGAAAGTCGGCGATCTGGTGCAGCAGTGGTGTGACCACCTCGTCGAGGTAACCGCGTGCGTCATCGGTCGCTGGGTCGACATTCGAGATATCGCGGCCCGCGCAGAACGCCCTGCCCTCACCCCTCAACAGGAGGGCTCGCACGCCGGCGGTTTCGGCATCCGTGAATGCCGCCGACAGTTCGCCGATCGCCTTCTCGTCGAGCGCGTTCAGCTTGCTGGGATCGTCGAGCACGATCTCCGCGATGGAATCCGCGATCTCGATGCGAACAGTCATTGTTCTCCTTGGGTCGGGTCAGGTGTCATTCGGTTATGAGTCGTAGTTCACCGAGACCGACTCGCTGGTCGGCACGGCCTGGCAGGTGAGCACGTACCCCCTGGCCAGCTCGTCGGGCTCGAGCGCGTAGTTCTCGACCATCTCGACGGTGCCGGAGGTCAGTGTCGCGCGGCAGGTTCCGCAGACGCCGCCGGCGCAGGCGAAGGGAACGTCTCCCCGCACGCGCAGCGCGGCGTTGAGGATGCTCTCGTTGCTGTGCACGGGACTGGTGACGGTGGCTGTGGTGCCGTCGAGCCTGAACGTGATCGTGTGCACGTCGTCGGACGCCGTCGGGTCGATCGGGCGACCGGCCTGTCCTTCGGGACGGTCGGGCCTGCCGGTGGTGAACAACTCGTAGCGGATTCCGCTTGCATCGACACCGAGTTCTTCGAGAGTGTCACGGCAGAGCTGCACCAGGTCGAACGGCCCGCAGATGAACCACTCATCGACATCCGTCGGCGAGATGAGGGATCCGAGGATCTCGCGGAACTTGGCCGCGTCGAGCCTGCCGGAGAGCAGGTCGGAGCTTCGCCGCTCCCGCGTCAGCACGTGATAGAGCGCCAGTCGAGAAGGGTAACGATCCTTGAGGTCGGCGAGCTCGTCGACGAACATCGTGTCCATTGCCGTGCGGTTCGAATAGACGAGCGAGAACCGATTGTGCGGTGACGCCGACAGAAAGCTCTCGATCAACGCCAGCACGGGCGTGATGCCGGACCCGGCCGCGATCGCGACGTAGTGCGCGGTGCCGGTCGATTCGATCTGCGACGTGAAGCGCCCCTCCGGGCTCATCACCTCCAGCTGCATTCCCGGCTCGAGGGTGTCGATCGCCCAGGTCGAGAAGAGGCCGCCGAGGTCGCGCTTGATCGCGACCTTCAACTGGCCGTCGACCGGCGCCTGGCAGATCGAATAGCTGCGCCGCACGTCTTCGCCGGCCACCGTGGTGCGGATGGCGATGTACTGGCCGGGCTCATACGAGTAGGCGTCGGACAGGTCGTCGGGGATCGTGAAGGTCACCTCGATGGCGGCATCGGTCAACCGTCGCACCGCAGCAATGTCGAGGGTATGGAAGCGTGCTCTCCGCCGCGTCGCCGTTGGCGCCTGCTCTGTCATTTCGGCCTGCTTTGGCATTCAATGTTCCTTGAAGTAGTCGAAGGGCTCGAGACAGCGCTGGCAGACATAGAGCGCCTTGCACGAGGTCGAGCCGAAATGAGCCATCTCGCGGGTGTGAAGCGAGCCGCAGTGTGGACACCGGATGCCGAGCCCGAGACTCACCACCCCGTCCGTCCTGCGCGGGGCCGGAGCGGCGATCCCGTATTCCTCGAGCTTCGCCCTGCCCGCGTCGCTCATCCAGTCGGTTGTCCACGCGGGTGACAGCACGACGTCGACCACGACATCATCGAAGCCGTTCGCGAGCAGGACCGCGGAGATGTCGTCGCGCATGGCATCGACGGCCGGGCAGCCGGAATAGGTGGGGGTGATCTCCACCGCGACCGCTGATCCCTCGACTCGAACCCTGCGCAGTACGCCCAGGTCTTCGATAGTCAGAACCGGGACTTCGGGGTCGACGACCTGTGCCGCGAGGTCCCAGGCACGTCGCTCTGCCGCACCCGCCGGACGGGGGCGCGCGATGAGTTCGAGATCGGCGGTCACCACTCCGCACCCGGATGGGCGCGCGCGAGCACCTGCATTTCGGCGAGCAAGGGACCGAGGACCTCGGAGTGCACGCCCTGCCGGCCGCCGCCGCGTGCCGGCTGGATGGTCGGCACGATAAGGCCGGCCTCGTCGATCAGCCGCGGCACGGTCGTTTCGAAGTGCGCACGCAGCCGGGCGGGATCGACTCCGACGCCCGCGGGTGCGCCGTCATCCCGGAACAGCTCATCGACGAACGGCCATACCGCGTCGAGGCCGCGCTGCATCCGCTCGTGCGACAGCTCGGTGCCGAGCCCGAGCCGTAGCAACCACTGGTAGCTGTGGTCGAGGTGATAGTCGACCTCTTTCGTCGCCTTTGCGGCGATCGCCGCGAGCGTCGAATCGATCGACTCGGACAGCGCACGATACAGCTCGTCGAAGTAGACGGACACCACGAGCTGGCGCGCGATGGTCTGGGCGAAATCACCGTTCGGCTGCTCGAACAGCTGCCGGTTGAGAAACTCCGGCTCGTCCCTGAAGTAGGCCAGATCGTCTTCGGTTCTGCCGGACGCCGTGCCCGCGTAGGTCAGCAGGCTTCGGGCGTGCCCGAGCAGGTCGAGCGCGATGTTGCCGAGGGCCACGTCTTCTTCGAGCTCAGGAGCGTTCGCGATCCACTCGCCCAGCCGCTGGGCCAGGATGAGCGCATCGTCACCGAGCCCCAGCGCGTAGAGCGCGACGTCGGGCGAAGCGATGACGGCGGACTCGGCGATCGACTCGGCGGTAACGGTGCCCGTAGTGAGGTTCTTCGTTTTCGGAATCACAGGTGCGGCACCGATTCAGACTCGGTGTAGTAGGTGGCATGACGAAAATCCTTGCCCTGCGGGGACTCGAAATACGAGCCCTTCGCGTCGGGGTCCGAGGCGGTGATCGCCGAGGACGGAACCACCCAGATCGAGACGCCCTCGGCGCGGCGAGTGTAGAGATCGCGGGCGTTGCGAACGGCCATCGTCTCGTCCGGGGCGTGCAGGGACCCCGCGTGCACGTGGGACAGCCCGCGGGACGAACGGATGAAGACCTCCCAGAGCGGCCAGACCTCGCGCTTCTCCGAGTCGCCAGGGCTGGTCATGACGCGATCCGTTCCGTCGCGACCTGCGCATCGGCGTAGGCGCGGGCGGCCTCACGAACCCAGGCGCCCTCTTCGTGGGCGCGACGGCGACGAGCCACCCGAACGGTGTTCGCCTGCCCACGGCCGGCGAGCACCTCGTGGAACTCTGACCAGTCGAGCTCGCCGAAGTCGTAGTGGCCTCGCTCCTCGTTCCACTTCAGGTCGGCGTCGGGCAGTGTGACCCCAAGAGCCTCAGCCTGCGGCACCAGCATGTCGACGAACCGCTGGCGCAGGTCGTCGTTGCTGAAGCGCTTGATCTTCCAGTCCATGCTCTGGCGCGAGTTCGGCGAGTCCTCATCGGGCGGCCCGAACATCATGAGTGCTGGCGCGTACCAGCGATCGACCGACTCCTGGGCCATCCGTTGCTGCGCCTCACTGCCACGCATGAGCTGCAGCAGGATCTCAAAGCCCTGGCGCTGGTGGAACGATTCCTCTTTGCAGATGCGGGTCATCGCGCGCCCGTACGGACCGTACGACGCACGGCAGAGCGGAACCTGGTTGCAGATTGCGGCGCCGTCGACGAGCCATCCGATCGATCCCATGTCGGCCCAGGTGGGGGTGAGGTAGTTGAAGATCGACGAGTACTTGGCCTTGCCGGTGATCAACTGCTCGAACATGGTGTCGCGGTCGGTGCCGAGGGTCTGCGCCGCCGAATAGAGGTAGAGGCCATGGCCCGCTTCATCCTGCACCTTGGCCATCAGGATGGCCTTGCGCTTCAGGCTGGGGGCCCGGGTGATCCAGTTACCCTCCGGCTGCATGCCGATGATCTCCGAGTGCGCGTGCTGGGAGATCTGGCGCACGAGCGTCTTGCGGTACGCCTCCGGCATCCAGTCTCTCGGCTCGACGCGCTGGTCGTCATCGATCAGGCGCTGGAACTCACGCTCCTCCGCTGAGGTCGTCTGCGCTTCTGGCATGGTTCTCTCCGATTTACTTTGTATTATCGACCGGTCGTTCAGTTAGTATATGTTCGAGCCGGTTCTCCGGCAAGGATCATCACTCAGCGAGGAGTTCGGTCATGGCACCACCAGCGCAGTCGGCGGAGCAGATGATGCGGCGTGATCGTGCGTCGGAGGCGCTCGGCATGACGGTCGTCACGAGTGAGCCCGGGCATTCCGTCGTCACGATGATCGTGCGGGACGACATGCTGAACGGCTACGCCATTACTCACGGCGGCCTGGTCTTTGCACTGGCCGACACCGCCTTCGCGATCGCCTGCAACGACAGCGACCAGGTGACCGTCGCCGCGGGCGCAGAGATCACGTTTCTGAAGCCCACGGAACTCGGCCAGCTGCTGACCGCAACCGCCGTGCTTCGCTCGCGCTCCGGTCGCTCCGGTATCTACGACGTGCAGGTGACCGACGCGGATGGCCAGGTCGTCGCGGAGTTCCGCGGTCACAGTCGACGCACCAACACCCCCATTCCCGCCTGAGCATATTCACGCCTGAGCAGATTCCCGCCCGACCAGAAGGAGCACCCATGTCGACGATGACGAACACCACAAAGTCACGGCTTCGCCCCCCGGCAGCCGATGAGCTCGATGCTGCTGAGCGGATGTCGAGGGACGAGCTCGAGGCCCTCCAGCTGAGTCGGCTCCAGCAGACCGTGCGCCACGCCTACGACAACGTTCAGCACTATCGCGGCAAACTCGACGGAGCGGGTGTGCACCCCGATGACATCCGCAGCCTGGACGACATAGAGAAGATCCCGTTCACGACGAAGGAAGACCTTCGCCAGAACTATCCGTTCGGCATGTTCGCGGTTCCGCAGGAGCAGATCGCCCGCATTCATGCTTCGTCGGGCACGACCGGTCGGCCGACCGTCGTCGGCTACACGAAGGACGACCTGGCCGACTGGGCCGGCCTTGTCGCCCGGTCGCTGCGGGCATCCGGCGTTCGACCGGGAATGCGCGTGCACAACGCCTACGGTTACGGCCTGTTCACCGGTGGTCTCGGCGCTCACGCCGGCATCGAGGCTCTCGGTGCGACCGTCATCCCGATGTCCGGCGGGCAGACCACCAAGCAGGTCCAGCTGATCCAGGATTTCGAGCCGGATGTCATCATGTCGACCCCCTCCTACCTGCTCACCATCGCGGATTGCATGGTCGAGCAGGGGATCGACCCCCGCAGCACCAGCCTGCGTGGCGGCGTACTGGGCGCCGAGCCGTGGACGAACAGCATGCGTCTCGAGATCGAGCAGCGGCTCGACATCGACGCCCTCGACATCTACGGGCTCAGCGAGGTGATGGGACCCGGCGTAGCGAATGAGTGCATCGAGACGAAGGATGGTCCGCACATCTGGGAGGACCACTTCCTGCCCGAGATCATCGACAGCGCCACGGGCGTCCGGCTCGCCGACGGCTCCGAGGGCGAACTGGTGTTCACCTCGCTGACCAAGCGGGCGTTCCCCGTCCTGCGCTACCGCACCCGCGACCTGAGCACACTCCTTCCCGGCACGGCGCGGCCCTCGATGCGCCGCATGGCGAAGATCACCGGGCGCAACGACGACATGATCATCCT
>JAODAT010000025.1 GCA_025463565.1 Microbacteriaceae bacterium | reverse complement strand
CGACGAATCCTGACCACAGCGGTCTTCTCGACACCCCGCACCGGGGCGCGGCGATCGTGAACCGCAACGATCCTGGAGCACCGAGCGCGCTCACCAACTCGCTGCCGACGCTGCAGACCCTCATCCGGAATCCGATCGTCATCGGCGCCGCGGCCGCCGCCGGCCTAGCGCTGCTGCTGTTCGTCGCGTTCCCCGCCGAGCTGCTCAACTCCACCCTCTCGGAGAACTACGACCGCATCTTCGGACGTATTCCGAAGGTGCGCCTGCCCTGGAACCAGCGACTGAAGGCGTTCGCGGCCAGGGCACCCGTCATCGGCGGGCTCGTGATCACGGTGATCGCCGCGATCATCTTTGGGTTCGCCGATCCCCGATTCGGGTTCGACCTCGTGTCGGTTCGCCTGGTGCTGGCGTGCGCAATCGCCCTGTTCATCATCGGCTACCTCGCGAACTCGCTCACCGGCCTCATCGAGCGACGCCGCTGGGGCGTGAAGACCGAAATGGAGCTGAAGCCTCTCGGCCTCGTCCTGACCATCGTCGGCGTGGTGCTGTCCCGCATCATCGGGTTCTCCCCCGGGTTCTTAATCGGGCTCATCCTCGGCCTGTCGCTCACCGGCACGACCACGGTGAAGCAACGCTCGAACGCGGTTCTGGTTCGTTCGAGCATCATGCTCGGGATGGCCGTGGCCGCCTGGCTCGTGATGAGCGCGCTCGGCGAGCCGGACGGTTTCGTCGCCGCCCTCGTGCACGACACGCTCGCCGGGATCGTGACGGAGGGCCTGACGGCGCTCGTCGTCGGCCTGCTGCCGTTCCGCTATCTCGACGGCGCGGTCATCTTCCGCCGGTCAAAAGCGGTCTGGGCGCTCAGCTACCTCGTCGCCCTGCTCGCGTTTTGCCTGATCGTTCTCCCCTCCGACGAACACTGGAAATACTTCGGGTCGACGATCGGCGTCTGGATCGCCGTCGTGGTCGGGTTCGCCATCGTGACCCTCGGCCTCTACGTGTTCTTCCGCGCGCGCTTCCGATCGGATGAGGAGACCGTGCAGGAGAAGGTCGACGAGGACAACGCGGCAGTACTGTAAACCTCATGCCTTCGATGACGACGAGCGATGAAGTCCGCCTCGACTACACCGAGAGCGGTGATCCGCAGGGCCGGCCGATCGTGCTCATCGCCGGGTTCAAGGCCGCCGCCACCAGCTGGCTGTACCAGCTGAAGGATCTCGAGAAGGCCGGCTTCCGCGTGATCGCGCTCGACACCAGGGGGCACGGCACCTCGGAGAAGCCGGACTTCGGCCACTCGATGCAACGGCGCGGGATCGACCTCAACGACTTTCTCGAGCACCTCGACCTTCACGACGCCGTTCTCGTCGGCGGCTCGATGGGCGGCAACACCATCTGGGCCTGGCTCAGCCGGTTCGCGCCGACTCGCGTCGCAGGAATCGTCGTCATCGACCAGACGCCGAAGATGCTGAACGATGAGAGCTGGCCGCACGGGTTCTACAAATACGACGCGTCCAACGAGCTCACGATGTTCGAGGCGGGCGTGCCGCAGACCGGCCACGGCACGCCATTGGCTAAGCGCGGGATCAGGCTGGTGCGTCTCATGAACACCATTCGCAAGGCGGGCGGGGCGCCGTCGCCCAGTTACACGGAGGGCGAGCTCACCCTGCTGCTCGACCACGCGCGCGCGGACTGGCGCGACACGATCGCGACATCCACGCTGCCCGTGCTGTTCGTGGCCGGCGACGAAAGCGAGGTCTGGCCGTCGAGTCACGCCGCCGCATCCGCCGCGCTGAACCCGAAAGCATCGTCCGTGATCATCCCCAATGCGGGCCACGCGACCAACATCGAGCAGCCGAAAACCTTCAACTCCGCGGTGATCGGGTTCATTCGCGGCTTGTAACCGTGTTGTTACGGGTGTAGCGGTATATCGTCGCGGCACGTAAATTAGGCTCACGTACCCGCCCGAGGGTGCAACCCTCTGAATTACACAGCCTGGACGTACCCCCTATGCGCAGGATTCTTTCGGCAACCGCCGCACTCGTACTCGCCTTCGGTGTCGTGCTGCTCGGCGCGACGGCGGCGACCGCCAACGACAGCTTCACTCCGGTGAACACCGATGTCTTCAACAACCAGCACACCATCGATTTCACCGGGCACCTCGACACCGGTGACTTCATCACCAGCGGCACGTACGAATTCCAGGGCGAAGGCGGAAGCGTTCAGCCCTTCGACCTCACCTCCTGTACAGATGCGGCGAGCGTCGGCACGAACGACCCCGCTGGGCTCGACTTCACCTGCAACGTGCCGTTCTCGGACACCATTAACACCGGTCCCCTCGGCACATACACGTTCACTATCAACGTCGAAGAGCCGGGCCAGTCCGGTTCGCCGATCGTGCCGTTCACCGCGAACGTCGACTACAAGGTCGGCTCGTACACCGACACCTACTCCGCGATTCCCGGCATCACCAACATCGTGATCGGACCGGCCGCGCTCTCGTTCACGGAAGCCCTCACCGGTGGCGCCGACACGGGCTCGATTTCGGTCGCGCCCTCGAACAGCGAGGCTCCCAACCAGTGCGAGAACCAGACGGTCTCCACGGCATGCACGCTGACCGACCTCGCGCCTGGCCTGTGGGACATCACGCTCGGCCAGGGCTGGACCGACCAGGGTGGCCCGAACCAGTACACGACCTATGTCTTCAACATCCCTGATGCGCCATCGTTCGGTGTTTCCGGCGAAAATCCCGAGGACAGCGAAAATTACGATCCTGAGTACCCCTACCTGTCCGGGCAGGACGGCAGCATCGTCGGCGACGAGATCACGGTCACTGGTCCCACGACCTGCGACACGGCATACGTCTACGAGAGCGAGGGCGAAGGCGGCAGCTACTGGACCTGCTATCTCGGCCCGCTCGCCAGTGGAAGCTCCAACGACTATTCCGCGGTGGAGGTCAGTACCGCAGACACCGACATCGACTACAGCGGCGGGACGCCCCTGTACGGCACCGAGTCAGCGGCGTCCGGCACGACCATCAACGTGGCCGACTACGCGCCGGACACCAGCTACGCGTTCACTCCGGCAGGCATCACAGTGCACGCCGCACCGACCGGCAGCTCCGCAAAAGTCGGCATCGAACTGAACAGCGTGCAGTCCGGCGAAGGCTGGGAGTACGACGCCACCGAGGGCTGCCCGGCCCTGCTCGAAGGCGACGGCTACCTGTACCAGGACGTCACGGCTGACTCCAACGACCCGGGCGCGAAGACCT
The DNA here is from genome assembly GCA_025463565.1 of Microbacteriaceae bacterium. GTDB lineage: Bacteria > Actinomycetota > Actinomycetes > Actinomycetales > Microbacteriaceae > Lacisediminihabitans. Next base: position 4,131 of record JAODAT010000025.1, on the reverse strand, counting down.
GCAGCTTCCCACTCGCCGGCGGTTCGATCCAGCCCGGCCTGTGGGATGTTTTCAGTTCCCAGGACATCAGTCCCTCCTATGTCGGGGTCGACATCGCGTTCACGGTGCCGAACACACCGGCTGTCTCTTCGGTAACCCACAACACCAACTCGACCGTCACGATCGCGGGCACCGGAACGCCGGGTGACAACGCCTTCGCGGTCGTCGACGGGGTCTCGGGCACCATCTGCAGCGCGTCCGTCGCTGGCGACAGCACCTGGTCATGCACAACGAGCGCGACGTTCGGTGGCGCGCACACCTTCCGTGCCTACGACCAGGACGCGAGCACGGTAGAGATCGTCGGGTACCAGAGCGGCGGCCTCTCCGCCGTCTCTGACGGCAGCGCGGTCATCCTTCCCGCGATCGGCACCACGAAGCCCGGCAGCACCACGGTCACGCCACCCGCCTGGACGTTCACGCTCACCGGCATCGACCTCACCAACGTTCACCCCGGTGACACCTTCACCATCAACGCGAGCGGCCTGCCTGCCGGCGCGACGGTCACCGTCGTGCTGCACTCGACCCCGGTCACGCTCGGAACCGCCACCGTCGCCAGCGACGGAACGCTGACCGGCACCTACACGATTCCGGCCGATATTCCTGTCGGTGCCCACGAGATCCAGCTGACCATGGCCGGCACCGGACTCACCGACACCACGTCGGTACAGCCCGTCACCATCGTCGCGGTCGCCCCTGCTGCGGGCGGCCAGATCATCACGACCGATCCCTCGAAGGCGGCCGACAGCGCGAAGACACCGACCGGCCACATCGGTCACATCAACCCGGCCGACCCGACCGCGCCGAACATCCTCACCCGCTCCATCAACCCGATCCAGGACGTGATCGCGCACCCCGCCAAGATCGGCGCGGCCGTCGCGATTGGCCTCGTGCTGCTCATCTTCGCGACCCTGCCGGCCCGCCTGCTCAACGCGACCATCGCGGAGAACTACGAGAACCTCGTCAAGCGCATGCCGCGACTCGGGCGCCGCCCGAAGTGGTTCGACAACCTGAGCGGCTGGCTGAAGCGCACCCCAGTCGCAAGCGGCATCATCCTGAGCGCGGTCACCGCCTTCCTGTTCGGTTTCGCCGACCCGAACTTCGGGTTCACTCTCGCCTCGCTGCGCCTCATTCTGGGTCTCGCGATCGCCCTGTTCATCGTCGAGTACCTCGCGAATGCCGTGACCGGGCGCATCATCCACCGGGCCTGGTCGCTCACGGTGCAGCTCAACATCCGGCCGCTCGGAATCGTGCTCACCATCATCGGTGTGATCGCATCGCGCCTGTTGCACTTCTCCCCCGGCTTCCTGATCGGCCTGGTACTGGGGCTCGTGCTCACCGGCAAGAAGGCGGAAGAGGATGCCTGGAAGGCGGTGCTCGTGCGCTCGAGCGTCGTGCTCGGCTTCGGCCTCATCGCCTGGCTCGGCTACAGCGCGCTCACCACCGGCGAGGGCGGAACCGAGACGTTCTGGAACGAGCTGTTCGTCGAAGCCCTCGTCGCGATCACCACGGAGGGAATCGTCGCGATCCTGGTCGAGCTGCTGCCGTTCCGGCTGCTCGAGGGCGAGCGTATCTGGCACAGATCGCGCATCCTCTGGGCCGTGCTCTACTTCTTCATCATCGCTGCGTTCGTCATCGCCGTGGTGCCGTGGGAGGGCAACTGGGAGGCTCTCGGTTCGTCGCTCTGGATTTGGATCGGCGTGGTGGCCGCCTTCGCAGCCATCTGCCTCGCGATCTACCTCTTCTTCCGTTTCAGGAATCCGTTCCACGAGTCGGCGGAGGAGCAGGAGGATCACGAACCGGTCGATATCGGCGCAGGCGGGTAGTTACTTCCCGTGTCGCGCGGTGACGTCGCGTTACGCCGATTCCAGTAGCGTGAAAGCATGGCAGATCGTGAGTACGGCTTTCGCACGCGGGCAATCCACGCCGGCAATATCCCCGACCAGGTGACCGGTGCGCGCGCGCTGCCCATCTACCAGACCAGCGCGTTCGTCTTCGACGACACTACGGATGCCGCGGCCCGCTTCGCCCTGCAGAAGTACGGCAACATTTACAGTCGGCTGGGCAACCCGACTGTCGCCTCCTTCGAAGAGCGCATCGCGTCGCTCGAGGGCGGCATCGGCGCGGTCGCGACCGCGAGCGGTCTGAGCGCGCAGTTCATCACGTTCGCCTCGCTCGCCGGGGCCGGCGACCATATCGTCGCCTCCGCGAGCCTGTACGGCGGATCGATCACCCAGCTCGACGTGACCCTTCGCCGGTTCGGCGTTGAGACGACCTTCGTGCAGGGCTCGGACCCCAAGGATTACGACGCCGCGGTCACCGACAAGACGAAACTCATCTTCGCCGAAATCGTGGCGAACCCGTCGGGCGAGGTCGCCGACCTCGAAGGTCTGGCCGCGGTCGCACACTCGCACCACATCCCGCTGATCATCGACTCGACGATCGCCACCCCGTACCTCAACCGGCCGATCGAGTGGGGCGCGGATGTCGTCATCCACTCGGCCACCAAGTTCCTCGGCGGACACGGCACCACCCTCGGCGGTGTCGTCGTCGAGTCTGGCCGATTCCACTGGGCAAACGAACACTTCCCGCTGTTCGACCAGCCGGTGCCCTCCTACGGCGGACTCAACTGGCACGGCAACTTCGGCGAGTACGCGTTCCTCACCCGCCTTCGTGCCGAGCAGCTGCGCGACATCGGGCCCGCCCTGTCGCCGCACTCCGCCTGGTTGCTCGCACAGGGCGTCGAAACCCTGCCGTTCCGACTGCAGGCGCATGTCGACAACGCGCGAATCGTCGCCGAATGGCTGGATGCCGACCCGCGCATCGAGTTCGTCAACTGGGCGGGGCTGCCGCAGCATCCGCACCATGAGCGGGCCGCAAAATACCTGCCGAAGGGCCCCGGCGCAGTGTTCAGCTTCGGGGTCAAGGGTGGCCGCGAGGTCGGCCAGAAGTTCATCGAGTCGGTCGACCTGGCCAGCCACCTCGCCAACATCGGCGACGCGAAGACGCTGGTGATCCATCCCGCGTCCACCACGCACGCGCAGCTCACCGAGCAGCAGCTGCTCGACGCCGGCGTGCTCCCCGGCCTCGTTCGCATCAGTGTCGGAATAGAAGACCCCGAAGACATTGTTTATGACCTCGACCAGGCGTTGACCGCCGCGACGAAGGGCTGACCCATGAGTATCGCTACAGACGCTTCGACAAGCTTAGCGACCGAAGAAGTCACGCTCGCTAACGGGCTCAGCTGCGAGGTGCCATCGGACTCCCCGCTGGCGAAGCTGCTGAAGTCCCAGCGCACCTGGGTGGGGCCGACCGCGAAGGAACGGCTCGGCATCCTTCGCAGGGCGAAGAGCATCGCCATCGTGGGCGCGTCGGACAACCCGGCCAGGTCGAGCTACTTCGTCAGCACCTACCTGCTCTCGTCGAGCGATTTCGACGTGTACTTCATCAACCCGAATGCAACCGAGATCCTCGGCCACCCGGTCTACAAGTCGCTCGCTGACCTGCCGATCGTGCCCGACATCGTGGATGTCTTCCGCAAGCCGAGCGACATCCCGTCGGTCGTCGACGAGGTTCTCGCCGTCGGTGCCAAGACAATCTGGATGCAGTTGGGCATCTGGAACGAAGACGCGGCCCGCTATGCGGAGTCGAAGGGCCTCACCGTGGTGATGGACCGCTGCATCAAGATCGAGCACGCGCGCTTCCACGGCGGCCTGCACCTGCTCGGTTTCGACACCGGCGTCATCACCGCCCGCAAGACGGTTCGCTAGCAAGCGCAGGGCTAACCGCCCACGCTGTTCGACTGGCCGTTCACGGATTTCGGTCCGACGGCGGGAGCGGTGACGGTGTTGCGATCGCCGTTGATCGTCAGTGCCCCTATGACGGTCGCGGACATCGTGTTGTCCTGGCCCTGGACGCTGACCGCGCCGAGCGATTTCGCGGTGACCGTATTGCGATCGCCGTTGATGGTGAGCGATTTGGCGGAGACCATGGTGACGGTGATGTCCTGGCCCTGGATGCTCACCTCGCCACAGTTGCCGGTGAGGCTGTAGTGCACGCCCGGCTGGTTGAGGGTGAGGTTCTGCGCGCTGCAGT
>JAODAT010000017.1 GCA_025463565.1 Microbacteriaceae bacterium | reverse complement strand
CGAGCCGGATAGCGCCAGTGACGTCCCTCGCTTTGTCGAGGATCACCATGAACTAGTCGAAGAAAGCACTTCTCGGGACGTCAGCGGTCGGGTCGCTGAGATTTTTGCGGTTTCGAATCGGCTCGTGCCTGTGCCTGGCTCGCCCCACATGATCAACGATCAATCGACCGTCAATGAAGAGCGCATCGAGAAGGCAGAACGTTTCCACTCCGCGCCCGGCGGTTTCGTTTCGATGGGTTTTCGGGTCATCCTGGAGATTGATCGGACGACCGAGCTGCCTGAGTACGTTGAGCCGCCTTGGAAGGCTGAGCATCGAGATCGCGAACGAAGTGCAGTCGCGGAGGCGGCCGCCTACCGCGATAGCGACGTGGGTCGCCGGCTGGCCCAGTTGTGCAATCGAATCGCCGATGAGTTCTCCGGGCGCGTCGATGTGCGATCCGAACGAACCGGGGTGACGATTCAGCCGTTGGGCGCGAACCGCTGTGCCGTGATGTGGATGCACTCCCCGAACGGGATTTCCCTTCTCGTCGGCGACGGCACCTGGTCGCTGGCTGGAACCGTGCAGGGTGTAGTGGAGCTAGAGCGGTTCCTTGCAGCTGCTTCACGTGGCGACGTGCGGGAGCGAGTCTTTCGAAACGGGTTCGCGACGATAGTGATGGAGGGCGACAGCGAGCTCGCCCGTGAAGAGGTCGAGTTCACGTTGCAGCCGGGGAGATCGGGTTACGGCTCGGTGACAGAATCCGATCGCCGGCGTCGTGGCGACGTGGATTACGAGCCCTGGTAAAACGATCTACCCCGACGCGCGCGTCGCGCGATCGCGGGCCGCGTCATCCATATCGTCACGACTTCAACGAGGAGTGCTGCCGCGAGAAGCGCACATCCGGGGAGCCAATCCCGGAACGTGAACGCCACGACGCTGGAAAGCATCAGCAAAACGACCACACTTCCGATGCACCAGAACAGAATCTGTCGACGTCGCGAGAGCGGTGCGGGGTGAAGGTCGGCATCCGGCGGCTGCATTCGTACAGGCTGCCGTTGCGCTGCGATCGGCGCGCGAGTTATTCACAAGCTGTGCCTAACCCGGCACCCGCACATCCAGCGCGCCGGGATCGACCCAGGCGTGCACCGACTTGGCCTCGCCGAACTCGTCGCCGTCGAGTTGGAAGTCTTCCGGCTCGTCGACGGTCAGGCGTAGGTCGCGGCCGGTCAGGTAGGTGACATCCTTCACATCGCGGGAGAGGTCGATGATCTGGCGACCGAGCGCGCTCTTGCGCAGCACGCCGTTCTCCCAGGCGAGCTTGTTCCACACCTTCAACCAGCCGAACGGCCCTTGCGGTCTCAGCACGGCGATGTCGAGCAGGCCGTCATCCGGCTTTGCGTCGGGCATCAGTAGCAGATTGCCGGGCAGCAGCCCGCAGTTGCCGATGATCACGGTGTGCGCGCTCGATGAGCGTTCCGGTGAGCCGTCTCGGCTGAACTTCAGCTTGATCGGCTTCAGCTCCGGCAGCGAACGGCCGATGGCATCGACGTAGGCGAGCCAGCCGACCGCCTTCTTGAGGCGGGGGTTCGTCAGGGCGATCATCTTCGCATCCAGCCCCACCCCGGCCATCACGAGAAAGACGTGCTGCTCGCTGTCACCGTTGACGCGGGTGATCTCCGCCATCCCGAGGTCGATGCGCCGGTCGATGCCGGTGAACGCGGTCTGCACAGCTTCGTCGATGTTGGTGAGTGTGAGTCCGAGATTGCGGGCGAGCAGGTTCCCTGTGCCGACCGGGATGAGCGCGATGGGCACGTTGGTGCTGCGCAACGCCTCGGCGACCGCGCGCACGGTGCCGTCGCCGCCGGCGGCGAGAACCACGGTCGCGCCCCTCTTCAGGGCTTCGCGGGTGACGGCCTGGCCGGCATCCTCTTCACTGGTCTCGAGCCAGATGGTCTTCTTCCAGCCGGCCGCTTCCTCGGCGGCGCGAATGGCGGACTTCAGCTTCTTGAGGTGACCCTTGACCGGGTTGTAGATGACGGCCGCGCGCTCGATGCTGGCTGTCGCCGGGTCTGTCACGTGTCCAACGGTACGGCATAGCTCAATAGACTGTTCCGGTGATCGACCCCCAGCTACTGCGTGAAACCCCTGATCTGTTCCGGGACTCGCAGGCGGCCCGGGGCGACTCCGTCGAGCTGGTCGACGCAGCGCTCGCGGCCGATGCCGCCCGACGTGCCGCGATCACCGAGTCGGAGCAGCTGCGCGCCACCCAGAAGACTCTCGGCAAGGAGGTCGCGCAGGCGACCGGCGACGCCAAGGCGGCCCTGCTCGCCGAGGCGCAGCAGCTGGCGGCGCGGGTGAAGGAGCTCGCCCAGGTGGCGACGGATGCCGAGGCCGAGTTCACCCGAACCGCCGGAAGCATCGCCAATCCCATCATCGCCGGCGTACCTGCCGGTGGTGAAGAGAACTTCGTCACGCTCCGTGAAGTCGGCACACGCCCGGTATTCGATTTCGAGCCGCGCGACCACCTGGAGCTCGGCGAGAAGCTGCGCGCCATCGACATGACCCGGGGCGCCAAGGTCTCGGGCAGCCGCTTCTACTTTCTGCGTGGCATCGGCGCGCGGCTGGAAATCGCGCTGATGAACCTCGCGCTCGACAAGGCATTGTCCGAGGGCTTCGAACCCCTCATCACCCCGACGCTGGTGCGCCCCGAGATTATGGCAGGCACCGGCTTCCTCGGTGAGCACTCCGATGAGATCTACTACCTGCCGGCCGATGACCTCTATCTCACCGGCACCAGTGAGGTCGCGCTCGCCGGCTTCCACTCCGACGAGATCGTCGACCCGTCGGACGGCCCCATCCGCTATGCGGGCTGGTCCACCTGTTACCGGCGCGAGGCGGGGTCGGGCGGCAAAGACACCCGCGGCATCCTGCGCGTGCACCAGTTCAACAAGCTCGAGATGTTCAGCTACGTGCTGCCGGAGAACGCCGAGGCGGAGCACGAGAACCTGGTGTCGTTCCAGGAGTCGATGCTGCAGGCCTGCGAGCTCAGCTACCGGGTGATCGATGTGGCCGCCGGCGATCTCGGCTCGAGCGCCGCCCGCAAGTTCGACATCGAGGCCTGGGTTCCGACCCAGGGCACCTATCGCGAGCTCACCAGCACCAGCAATTGCACGACGTACCAGGCGCGCCGGCTCGACATCCGCTACCGCACGGAGTCGGGCAAGACCGCGCCGGTGGCCACCCTCAACGGCACGCTCGCGACCACCCGTTGGATGGTCGCCATACTCGAGACGCACCAGCAGGCCGACGGATCGGTACGCGTTCCGAAGGCGCTGCAGAAGTACCTTGGCGGTCTCGAGCTGCTCGAGCCCGTCCAGTGACGCTGATCGCTCTCGACGTCGACGGCACGGTGATGCGCGAAGACGGCGTGATCACCGACGAGGTGATCGAGGCCGTCCACCGCGCCCGCGATCTCGGTCACGAAGTAATGCTCGCCACGGGCCGATCCGTGTCGATGACGCTTCCGGTGCTCGACCGCCTGTCGATCACCCCGCAGTACGTGGTGTGCGCGAACGGCGCGATCACCCTGCAGCGGGACGCCGCCGCACCCACCGGCTACACCCGCGCCTTCGTCGACACCTTCCAGCCGCGCGACGTTCTTACCACCATCAGCGAGCACCTCTCGGGTGCGCGCTACGCGGTGGAGGACGAGGATGGCCGGTTCCGCTTCTCCGGCGGCGACTTTCCCGAGGCGGGCATCGAGGCAAACGGCGAACGGGTCACCTTCGACGAGCTGCTCGAGGTGCAGGCGACTCGCGTCGTGGTGATCTCTCCCGAACACGCGGTCGAGGACTTCCTGCGCATCGTCGAGCAGATGGGCCTCCACCAGGTGAGCTACAACGTCGGCTGGACCTCGTGGCTCGACATCGCACCCGACGGTGTAAACAAGGCCACCGCCCTCGAGCGGGTACGGGCCCTGCTCGGCACCCCGCTGTCGGATGTCGTGGCGATCGGCGACGGACGCAACGACATCGACATGCTTCAGTGGGCATCCGCCGAGGGTCGCGGCATCGCGATGGGCCAGGCACCCGACGAGGTGATCGAGGCCGCGAATGAGACCACGGCGAGCGATATCGCCAACGGGGTCGCCGCCGTATTGGACGGGCTCCAGTAGACTCGATCCCGTTCTGGAGGGCTGTCCGAGCGGCCGATGGAGCCAGTCTTGAAAACTGGTGGGCAGAAATGTCTCTAGGGTTCGAATCCCTAGCCCTCCGCATGGATCTTCAGCTGAAAGATCGCGTTGTGCTCGTCGTGGGCGGCACCGGGTTCATCGGTTCCGAAATCGCGGCACGCCTTCGCGGCGAGGGTGCGACGGTCATCACTGCCTCTCGCAGCGGGTCGGGCGACCTGAGCATGGACGCGAGTGACGACGACTCCGTCACCGCGGGCATCTCGACGGTGATCGAGCGGTACGGCCGGCTCGACGCGGTCGTCATCACTGCGGCGCCGAGCGCACGAACGCTGGATCCGTCCCGGAACGGCGACCCCGCGCAAGTCGAGCAGGCTTTCGAGGGCAAGGCGATGTCGTTCCTGCGGGTGGCGAATGCCGTCGTACCGGCAATGCGCGCCGCTGGATTCGGACGAATCGTCGGCATCAGCGGACAGAACGCCTTCATGACCGGCAACATCGCCGGGTCCATCCGCAACGCGGCGCTCATCGTCGCGGCCAAGAATCTGGCGGACGAGCTGGCCGGTTCCGGCGTGAACGTCACGACCGTGAGCCCCGGCATCGTCGCCGAGAATCCGTCGACGACCGTCGAGCCGGGCAAGCCTGGCGAATCCTCTCCGGCGCAGATCGCCGACCTGGTGGCCTTCCTGGTGTCGCCGATCGCGGCGGTGTCTGGCGAGTCGATCGCGGTGGGCCACCGCATGCGCGGGGTCGTCAGTTTCTAGCAGCGTCAGTTTCTAGCAGAGCGGACCACCACGTGAACGAGTTCGACATCGCCGGCACGATCTTCGTGATCACAGGAGCCACGAGTGGCATCGGCCGTGGGCTGGTCGACTACTTCCTCGAGCAGGGCACCCGCGTGGCCGCCGTGGGTGGTTCGGCCGAGTCCGCCGCCCGACTGCGCGGCGAGCTCGAGCCGCATCGCGGCCAGGCGTTCGCGTTCCATGTCGACCTGCGCGATCCGGCGGGGATCGGGCCGCTGTTCGACCGGATCGAGAGCGAGGTCGGCCCCATCGATGTGCTCGTGAACAACGCCGGTATGGGCAATCCGATCCCGGCGATCGACGTCACCGTCGACGACTGGGACGGCATGATGGACCTCAACCTGAGGGGTGCATTCTTCTGCGCGCAGGCCGCCGCGCGAAAGATGCTTCCTCGCGGCAAAGGCCGCATCATCAACATGAGCTCGCAACTGGGCTTCGTGGCGAACCGGGACGAGGTCGTCTACGCCGCGTCGAAGGGCGCACTCAACCAGATCACCAGGGTGCTCGCCGTCGAGTGGGGTTCGCAGGGTGTCATCGTCACCGGCGTCGCGCCAACCTTCGCGTATACGCCCGGCACCGCCGAGAGGCTGGATACGCCGAGCTTTCGCGACGCCGTGCTGTCGAAGATTCCCAGGGGTCGATTCGCCGACATCCGCGATATCGCGGGCGCCGTCCACTACCTGGCCAGTGATGTCGCCGAGATGGCCAACGGCTCGACGCTGATGGTGGATGGCGGCTGGACCGCGGTTTAGTCTGCGCCGCCGTCTAGTTCGAGGTCGGGTTCTCGCTGTAGTACGACGCGTAGGCGTCACGGATCAGGTTCTTCTGGATCTTGCCGGTCGAGGTTCGAGGCACCGTTTCGACGACGACGATGGCCTTGGGGATCTTGTATGCGTCGATGTGATCGCGCATCCTGGTGCGGATCTCATCGGGTGACAGCTTCGCGCCTTCGCGCGCGGTGACGAAGGCCGTGAGCGCCTCGCTCCAGTGCGGATGGGGCAGGCCCACGACCACGGCGTCGGCGACGCCGGGCTCGGCCGCATAGATCGCCTTCTCCACCTCGATCGACGAGACGTTCTCGCCCCCGGTCTTGATGACATCCTTGCGACGGTCGGTGAACCAGAGGATGCCGTCCGGGCCCAGGTGTCCTACGTCGCCCGAGTGGAACCAGCCGTGCGCGAAGGCGGCCTCGGTGGCGGCCGGGTTGTGCAGGTACTCGGTCATGGTGTGCGGGCCGCGGTAGACGATCTCGCCTGTCTCGCCCTGGGGCAGCAGCGCGCCATCCTCGTCCATGATCGCCACCTGCACGTTCACCACTGGTGTGCCGGCCGCACCGGGATGCGACAGCTGGTTCTCTGGCCGGAAGATCGTGGCCGTCGGACTCATCTCCGTCTGGCCGAACAGCAGGTAGAAGCCGCAGTCGAAGACCTCGAGGCAGCGCACCAGGGTGTCCTGCGGCATGGGCGCCATCGCGTAGAGCGCGCGGCGGAGGCTGCTGAAGTCGCGGTCGCCGATTGTCGGGTGGTCGAGCATCGCCCGGTACATCATCGGCAGGCCGAAGATCTGGGTGATCCGCTCCTTCTCGATCAGGTCGAGCAGCACGGTCGCGTCGAAGCCAGGAATGATGTGGATGGCCGCCCCCACCATGATCGCGGCCGTGCAGTGGCAGTTGAGCTGCGCCGTGTGGAACATCGGCATCATGGCCACGAACCGGTCGTCGCCACGGAACTGGCCCTCGAGGGCCATCGTCATCGACTCGAGATAGACGGCGGTGTGGTTGCCGACGACCCCCTTCGGCAGGGCGGTCGTGCCGCTGGTGTAGAGGTAGGTGAGAGCGGCGCGGTCGTCGACCAGCACCTCGGGCTCGACGTCAGCACCCGACGCCACGAAGTCGTCGAACTCGCTGGTCGACTCCCCGAAGACGATGGTGCGCTCGAGGCTCGGTTCGCCGTCGATCGCCGGCCGGTTCTTCTCGAGGAGGGTGTCCTGCACGACGATCATGCGCGCGCCGGAATCCTTCAGCACGTGTGCGACCTCGTCGGGCCGCCAGCCGAGGTTCATCGGCACGCACACCAGCCCGAGCTTCGCGCAGGCGTAGTAGGTGATGAGGAACTCGATGCTGTTGCCAGAGACGAGCGCGAGAGCAGCGCCGCTGGTCATGCCTGCCGCGGCGAGGGCATCCGCCATGCGGTTCACGGCGGAATTGAATTCGCGGTAGGTGAGCCGCCGACTGCCCTGCACCAGGGCCTCGGCGTCTGGTGTTCGCGCCGCTGAGCGGGTGAGGCTGTCACCCACGTTCACTCGATGAATGAGGTTGTCGCTCAGCGCGCCGCCGACGGGCAGCGTCCTGACGTCATTTGAAAGGTCCACACTGACTCCAAATGTGATTTGTGATTCACTGCGTGAACCATACCTCTTCGGGCCGAAGATTTACAGGGCGAGGAGGGCCGGCCGAAGCGCGTCCAGCACGGAGGCATCCTCGATGGTCGACGGGATGACGGTGTCGCGCTGGGCGGCGATGTCCCGCATCGTCTTGCGCAGCACCTTTCCCGAGCGCGTCTTCGGAAGCGCGATCACTATCGTCACGTCCCTGAGCGACGCCACCGCTCCGATGGACGCGCGCATGCTCGCAATGATCTCCGCCTCGAGCACGTCGGGATCGATCTCCGCTCCGGCTTTCAGCACCACGAACGCCCGGGGTACCTGTCCCTTCACCGCGTCATCCACACCGATCACGGCGCACTCGGCGACCGCGGGATGCGTGGCGACGACCGCCTCCATCGACCCGGTCGACAGGCGATGCCCCGCCACGTTGATCACGTCGTCGATGCGTCCCATCACGAACACGTAGCCGTCCTCGTCGATGTAGCCGCCGTCGCCGCTTTCGTAGAAACCCGGAAACTTCGTCAGATATGACTCGACGAACCGATCGTCGTCGCGCCAGAGAGATGCCATCGTTCCCGGCGGAAGGGGCAGCCGGATGGCGAGCGCGCCGTCGATGCCGGCCGGCAGTGCGTCGCCGTTCTCATCGAGTACGTGCACGTCATAGCCGGGCATCGGCAGGGAGGGCGAGCCGGCTTTGATGGTCATCGGGTCGAACCCGCGCGGGTTGGCGCAGATCGGCCAGCCGGACTCCGTCTGCCACCAGTGGTCGACGATCGGGATTGTGAGCAACTCCGATGCCCAGTGATAGGTCTCGGGGTCGAGGCGCTCGCCGGCCAGGAAAACCGTCTGCAGGGTGGCGAGGTCGTTCCCCGCGACGAGCCGGCCCTCCGGGTCGACCTTGCGCACGGCGCGGAGTGCGGTGGGGGCGGTGAACAGGGCCTTCACTCCGTACTCGGCGGCGATGCGCCAGAAGGCGCCGGCATCCGGCGTGCCCACCGGCTTGCCCTCGTAGAGCACTGTCGTCGCGCCCGCGAACAGCGGCGCGTACACGATGTAGGAGTGGCCGACGACCCAGCCGATGTCGGATGCAGTCCAGAAGACGTCGCCGGCCCTGATGTCGTAGACGCTCGAGATCGACCAGCTGAGCGCGACGGCGTGGCCGCCGTTGTCGCGCACGACGCCCTTCGGACGCCCTGTGGTCCCGGAGGTGTACAGGATGTAGAGCGGATCGGTCGCCTTCACGCTCACGCACTCGGCGGGCTCGACCCCGTCGACGGCATCCTGCCAGTCGATGTCGAGCGGCCCGAGTTCGGCGCGGTGCTGCTCCCGCTGGTAGACGATGACTCGATCTGGTTGGTGCGAACTGAGCGCGAGCGCCTGCCCGACTATCGGCGCGTATTCGACGATGCGGCTCGGCTCGATGCCGCAGGACGCCATGACGATGACCTTCGGGGTCGCGTCGTCGATCCTGGTCGCGAGTTCGGGAGCCGCGAAGCCCCCGAACACGACCGAGTGCACGGCGCCGAGACGCGCGCAGGCGAGCATCGCGACGAGAGCCTGCGGGATCATCGGCATGTAGATGAGCACGGTGTCGCCCTTGCCGACCCCCTGGGCGCGGAGCGCTCCGGCGAACACCGCGACCAGGTCGGTGAACTCCGCGTAGCTGAAACGCTCGCGCTCGCCGTACGCCGAGTGGAAGATCACCGCGGTCGAGTCGCCGCGTCCGGCGAGCACGTGACGATCCAGTGCGTTGTAACAGGTGTTGAGCATGCCGTCGGGGAACCACCGGTAGATCGGCGCGCGAGAGTCATCGAGTGCACGGGTCGGCTCGACATCCCAGGAGACCAGGCGCGCGGCATCCAGCCAGAACTCCTCCGGCGAGTGGATGCTCCGCGTATACGAGTCCCGATAGTCCGAACTCACGGCACGGCGTTCACGTCATCGAAGTGACGCGCGTACGTGGTGCGCAGCTTGTACTTGAGCACCTTGCCGCCGATCGTCTCGGGCAACTCGTCGACGAAGATGACCGTCTTGGGGGTCTCGTAGCCGGCCAGTGCCGACCGCGAATAGGCGATCAATTCTTCTTCCGTAGTGAGATCGCCCTCCGCGCGGATGACCACGGCAGACACGGCCTCACCCCAGTGCTCGTGCGGGATCGCGATGACCACGGCCTTCGTGACGCCGGGGTGAAGGTTGAGAATGGCCTCCACGCGCTGGCTGGAGACGTTCTCGCCACCGGACTTGATGATGTCCTTGTATCGGTCGATCATCACCCGGAAGCCGTTTTCGTCGTAGGCGCAGCTGTCACCCGAGTGGAACCAGCCGTACGTGAAGGCGTCGCGGGTGGCCTGCTCGTTGCGGTAGTAACCGGCCATGACTGCGGGGGACCGGTACACGGCTTCGCCGGCGACTCCGGGCGACCCGATGAGGTCGTTACCCTCCTCGTCGATGACTTTGGACGCGAGGATGGGGCTCGGCAGTCCGACGTAGTTGTCCTGTGGAGCGGTGGCCGCGTACAGCTCGGGCCACTTGTCTGGCCAGAAGCGGTGGCACGAGATCGACTCGGTCTGGCCGAAGATCTCGAAGACCACGAGGTCGTCGCTCGTGTGCTTCTTCATCGACGCGAGCACCTTCGGGTGCAGCGCGGCCCAGCCGTAGACCACGACGGTGAGGCTGTGAGCGTCGAGATCCGTGCGTTCGTTGAGCACGGCGTCGAGCGCGGTGACCATGGCGGGGGCGCCGCTCCACAGGGCGGTGATGCGCTCGTCGTTGATCATCTCGGCGATCTTCACCGGATCGGGCCGACGCCCGACCACCAGCGTTCCGCCGGACAGGAAGTTCGAGTATGCGAACGGCTGGTCACCGACGTGGTAGACGAGAGGCAGGAAGGTGCCGGTCTTCAACTCGGACTCGAAACGAAGACCCCTGGTCAGCGAGAGCGCGAAACCGTAGGCGGCCAGGTACGTACCACTGTGGGTGATCATGACGCCCTTGGGCAGCGCGGTGGTGCCGGAAGTGAACAGGATCTCCCAGACGTCGTCGCCGTGGATCTCGACCTCCGGTTCGGTGGTCGGTTGGCCGGCCAGGAAATCGGCGAATGACGGGCTGCCCGCGACGGCGTCGCCGCCGATGGTGATCGTCGCGGCGACCCGCAGTCCGCTCTCGGTCACCGGGCCCGCCACCTTCGGCCAGATCTCGGCATCCACGATCGCCGCCTTCGCGTCGACGAGGCCGATCATGGCCGTGATCATGTCGGGCGCCATCGCCGGGTTGATGGGGGCGATGACCAGGCCCGCCTTGGCAGCACCGATCTTCACGAGGAATGACTCGACCGAGTTCTCGCAGAACATCATCACGATGTCGCCCTGGCCGAGACCTTGCGCGATGAATGCGTTGGCGACCTGGTTGGCGAACTCATCGGCTTGGCGATAGGTGACGCTGGCGAACGTGTCGCTGCTGTACGCACCGGCGACGCCGACCAGGGCCTGCTTTTCGGGCGTGCTCCAGGTGAGGCGTTCGAACAGGTCGCCCACGCTGGTGCGTTCCCAGCGCCGGGTCGCCCGGCGCCCATGCAGAGTGGTCACATCGAAGTCGTTCTCTATGGTCGTCATGCTCTTCTCTTCGTTGAGTGGCTGAGTGGTGAGAACGCGATCGGCGAGAAAGTTACTCGCCGTTCACCGTTTGGGTAATAGTAGGTCCCAGATTGCTTGTTTGGGAAGCATCGGATTGACACTCACTGTGAACGGTCATTAACATCGACTACGCTGGACCTGACCGAAGGAGATCGGATGACAGCCCCCGACGAGGCAGGCCCCGTACGCTACGAGGTCGTCAACGGTGTCGCCTGGCTGACCATCGATCGGCCCGAGGCGAGAAACGCGCTGAGCGCGGCCGTGAGGTCCGGGCTCTTCGCGGGCGCCGAGCATTTCAACGCCGACGATTCGGCCAGGGTGCTGGTGCTGACCGGCGCCGGCGATCGCGCGTTCTGCGCCGGCGGCGACCTGAAGGAAATGGCCGACACCGCTCTCACCGTGCCACCGCCGGACTTCCTGCCGCAGTTCGGCAGGAACATCCAAATCGACAAGCCGACCATCGCCGCGGTCAACGGCATCGCCTATGGCGGGGGCTTCCTGCTCGCCCAGCAGTGCGACCTGTGCATCGCCGCCGAGTCCGCGCGATTCGCCGTCTCCGAGGTGAAGATCGGTCGGGGTTCGCCGTGGGCTGCCCCGCTCTCCTGGCTGGTGCCTCCGCGCGTCGCGATGGAGATCCTGCTCACCGGCGACCCGGTGTCCGCCCAGCGGGCCTACGAGGTCGGGCTGGTCAACCGAGTGGTCCCGGACGGCCAACTCGTCGCGACGGTGCAGCAGCTGGCGGAGTCGATAGCCTCCAATGCGCCGCTCTCGGTCATGGCGGCGAAGAAGACGGTATACCTCTCGGCACAGCACTCCCTCGCGGACGCGTATGACCTCGCGGAGGAGCTCTGGGCACCGGTCTACCTGAGTAATGATGCACAGGAGGGCCCAGCCTCCTTCCGGGATAAGCGCAAACCGGCCTGGACGGGCGCCTGATGGCCGTCGATATCCCTGCATTGGTGGCCGACCTCGCGGCCGAATCCGCGGTGGTCGACGGGCTCCTCGCGGGCATGGAACCCGCCGACTGGCGACTGCCCACCCCGTCCATCGGCTGGAACATCACGGACCAGGCCAGCCACCTCGCGTACTTCGACGAGACGACCGTGATGTCGCTGCGCGATGCCGAAGCCTTCCGGGCTGAAGCCGCGGTGCTCGTGGAGGGTGGCGATGACTTCGCCGATCGGGTCGCCGAGCGGTTCCACGAGACGGACCCCGTGGAGATGCTGCGCTGGTTCCGCGCCGCCCGCGCAGAACTGATCGACAGCTATCTCGCGGTGGATCCGCGTGCGCGACTGCCCTGGTATGGACCCGACATGGGCGTCGCCTCCTCCGTCACTGCTCGGCTCATGGAGACCTGGGCGCACGGCCAGGACATCGCGGATGCCCTCGGCGTGACCCGTGAACCGACAGCCAGGCTGCGCCATGTGGCGCATCTCGGCGTGGCCGGACTGCCGTACAGCTACGCGGTCAACGAACTGGAGCTTCCGTCGAACGCGATCCGGGTAGAACTCGACGCTCCGAACGGCGAGGTCTGGGCCTGGGGTCCCGATGACGCGCGCGACCGTGTGAGCGGCCCGGCGCTGGACTTCTGCCTCGCCGTCACCCAGCGCAGGCACCTCGACGACCTCGCACTCCAGGTTGAGGGGCCGACGGCGATCGAGTGGATGGGCATCGCCCAGACCTTCGCCGGCCCGGCAGGCACCGGCCGCGCGCCGATGGAAGCCACGATCGGCGCCGGCGAATGAACACGAAACGTCCGGTACTGATCGGTAACTCGTCGGGCTTCTGGGGTGATCGCGCCGAGGCGGCGTTCGAGATGGTCGAGGGCGGCCCGATCGACGTACTGACGGGCGACTACCTCGCCGAACTCACCATGCTCATCCTCTGGAAGGCACGGCAGAAAAACCCGGAAGAGGGATACGCCCGCTCGGTGCTCGGCCAGCTCGAGCGCGTTCTTGGAACCTGCCTCGATCGCGGTATCAGGATCGTGAACAACGCGGGCGGCCTGAACCCGAGCGGACTCGCGGCGCAGTTCGGCGAGCTGTCCGAGCGGCTGGGGCTGCATCCGAAGATCGCCTGGATCGCCGGTGACGACCTGCTTCCGCAGATCGACGACATCATCGCCGCCGGGCATCCGCTGTCCAACCTCGATACGGGTCGGTCGCTGGCCGACTCCGGCCACACCCCGGTGACCGCGAACGCCTACCTCGGTGCGTGGGGAATCGTCGAGGCGCTCGACGCGGGTGCGGACATCGTCGTCTGCCCACGCGTGACCGACGCGTCGCTCGTGGTCGGGCCGGCAGCATGGTGGCACGGCTGGGAGCGCACCGACTTCGACGAGCTTGCCGGGGCTGTCGTCGCCGGCCATGTCATCGAGTGCGGGCCGCAAGCCACCGGCGGCAACTACTCGTTCATCGACGAGATCGTCGACCGGCGTTACCCGGGCTTTCCGATCGCCGAGGTGGCGTCGGACGGCAGCAGCGTCATCACCAAGCACCCCGACACGGGCGGGCTCGTCTCGATCGGCACGGTGACCTCGCAGCTCGTCTACGAGATCGCCGACCCCGCGTACGCGAATCCGGATGTCGTCGCCCACTTCGACACCGTCGCGCTTCGCCAGGTCGGAGAGGATCGCGTCGGCATCTCGGGAACGCGCGGAACCCCGCCCCCCGCGACCACGAAAGTGGCGATCAACTTCGCGGGCGGCTACCGCAACACGATGACCCTCGTGCTGACGGGCCTCGACATCGAGCAGAAAGCAGAGTGGGCCGTCGATGAGCTGTTCGGCATCCTCGGCGGTGCAGACCAGTTCGACGATTGCAACGTACGGCTTCTCCGCTTCGACAGCCCGGATGCCAGTACCAACGAGGAGGCCACGGCTCACCTCCGCATCACGGTGAAGGACTCCGATCCTGCAAAGGTCGGTCGCCGTTTCTCCAACGCGACGATCGAGCTCGCCTGCGGCGGCTACGCCGGATTCCACACCACGACGCCCCCGTCGGGCGAGAGTGCCTACGGCATCTACTGGCCGACGCTGGTTCCGAACGAGTTCGTGCACCAGGTCGTCACGCTCCCCGACGGCGAGGTCAGGCGGATCGAGAACAGCCACCGTACGGATGTCAACGATGGGCCGTTCGTCGCACCGCTTCCGGCCGCGTCGGGCGAACGCGATTTCACCGATCCCGTGTTCGCGCCGCTCGGTCGGGCCTGCGCGGCGCGGTCGGGCGACAAGGGCGGAAATGCCAACGTGGGAATCTGGACGCGTGATGCCCTGGACTACCCGTGGCTCAGATCCCATCTCACGATCGACCGGTTTCGGGAGCTGGTGCCCGAGGCGGCTGCACTCGAGGTGCGACGGTTCGAGCTTCCGAATCTCGGAGCCCTCAATTTCGTCGTCGTCGGCCTGCTCGGGGAGGGGGTCGCGTCATCCACGCGCCCGGACGCCCAGGCCAAAGGCTTCGGCGAATATCTCCGTTCACGGATGACCGAGATACCCCGACGAATGGTGGAGCGATCATGACACTGGCGACCGAGCTCGATGACGTCTCAGGTGGGCGAGGCGCGGACCGCAAGCGCCGCATCCTCAGCGTGGCCGCGGAGCTCGTCGCCGCCCGTGGATACCACGACGTGGGCATGTCGGAGATCGGTGCTGCTGCGGGAGTGACCGGATCGGCGATCTATCGCCACTTCGACGGCAAGTCGGCGGTGCTCACCGCTCTCTTCGACCGGGTGATCGACAACCTCACGCGGGAGGCGAGCGAGATCATCGAGACCACGACAGAACCGATCGACATCCTGCGCGGCCTGATCGCGTCGCAGGTGAGCTTCGCCATCGGCGACCGCACACTCGCCCAGGTCTATTTCACGGAGATCCACAACCTGCCGGACGACGATCGTCATCGACTTCGCCGCAAGCAGCGTCTCTACATCGAAGAGTGGGTGCACGTGCTCGGTGTGCTGCGACCCGATGACAACGATGGCGTGCTCCGTGCACGCGTGCATGCGGCGATCGGCGCCATCCAGTCGGTTCTCAACTACCAGAGCGGACTCCCTCCGGAAGAGCTCGGGGCCCTGACGGCCTCAATGGCAGAGGCGGCACTCTACGTTACTCTCACCAGCTGACCCCGCGAAACAAGACAAGGACGTCATGAATTTCGACCAGGACGAAGACCACGCGGAACTCCGCAAGGCGATCGCGAAAGTGACCCGTTCGTTCGGTGACTCCTATTACGCCGAGCATGCCGAGCGGCACGAGCCGACCGACGAGCTCTGGAACTCGCTCGGCGAGCAGGGGTTCATCGGCATCAATATGCCCGAGGAGTTCGGCGGTGGCGGAGCCGGACTGGCGGAGCTCGCCCTCGTGTGCGAGGAGACCGCCGCAAACGGGGTGCCCCTCCTGCTTCTGCTCGTGTCGAGTGCGATTTCCGGCGAAGTGATCGCGCGCTACGGCAGCGATGAGCAGAAGTCCACCTGGCTGCCGCGGATGGCGTCGGGCGAGAGCAAAGTCGTCTTCGCGATCACAGAGCCGGATGCCGGATCCAACACCCTGAGCATGTCGACCACCGCGACGCGCGACGGCGATGGCTGGGTGCTGAACGGCACCAAGTACTACATCTCCGGGGTGAACGAGGCCGACGCCATTCTCGTCGTCGCCCGCACCGGCACCGACGGTGCGTCGGGCCGAGCGCAGCTGTCGCTCTTCATCATTCCCACGGATGCGCCGGGGTTCGTTGCGCAACCGCTCCCGGTCTCGGCGTCGCTGCCGGAGCGGCAATTCACCCTGTTCTTCGACAGCGTGCGCGTTGAGAGGCAGCAGCTGGTGGGGGTCGAGGGCGAGGGTTTCGCGCAGGTGTTCCACGGGCTGAACCCGGAGCGCATCACCGGCGCCGCCATCTGCGTCGGCGTCGGGCGGTACGCGCTGGAGAAGGCATCCGACTATGCGAAGCGGCGCGAAGTCTGGGGAGTGCCGATCGGCACGCACCAGGGGGTTTCCCACGCGCTCGCCAAAGCCAAGATCGAGGTGGAGCTGGCCGCCCTCATGACCAGCAAAGCCGCATGGTTGCATGACAACGACCTGCCTGCGGGCGAGGCATCCAACATGGCGAAGTATGCGGCGGCCGAGGCGGCTATCGCGGCCGTCGACGCGGCCATCCAGACCCACGGCGGCAACGGTCTCAGCACGGAGTACGGGCTCGTTCCCCTGTGGGGGATCTCGCGGCTGCTGCGGATCGCGCCGGTGAGTCGCGAGATGGTGCTCAACTATGTGGCCCAGCACTCGCTCGGCCTCCCGCGCTCGTACTGATTAGCGAGCCACTGATGAGTGAGTTCTGATGACGGACTTCAGCGAAATCCGCTACGAGGTCTCCCAGGATTCCGCACGCATCGTGCTCGACCGGCCGGAGCACCTCAACGCGCTCACCCCGGTGATGGCACGCGAACTGCTCGCGGCGATACGACTCGCTGAAGCCGACACCGCGGTGCGATCGATCGTGATCACCGGCAGCGGCTCGGCGTTCTGCGCGGGCGCGGAGCTTACATACTTCCGTGAGCGGCTTGCAGAGCCCGACGGCTGCGAGCGGTTCATCGCCGAGCTTCTGCAGCCGCTCCGGGACCTCGTGCGCGCGATCGCCGCGAGCCCGCTTCCCGTGATCGCGGCGATCAACGGCGTCTGCGCCGCAGGGGGATTCGAGCTCGCGCTTCGCTGCGACCTCGTCGTGGCCAGCTCGACCGCCGTGTTCATGGATGCGCATTCCCGCCGCGGCCTCGGGCCTGCGATCGGCGGTGCGGCAGCCCTGGTCCACGCCGTCGGCCACCAGCGTGCGTTGCAGATTCTGGCGCTGTCCGAGCGCGTGCCGGCGCAGGCGATGTTCGACTACGGCGTCGTCACAGAGTTGTGCGAGCCGCAGGAGTTCGATCGGCGGATCGGCGAGCTGACGACGACCCTCGCGCGCCGGAGTCCACGGAGCATCGCCACCATGAAACGCGCGGCGGGCTACCAGCAGAGCCCGACGCTGGAGCAGACGCTCGAACGCGACCTGGCCGAATTCAGGGCCGAGTGGGGCAGCGCGGACATGACCGAGGGTGTCTCGGCCTTCGTCGAGAATCGGCACGCGGTGTTCGCACGATGAGGGCGAGCGTCGGCATCGACCTCTACACGGGCAACGGTCTCCGGCTCGAGGATGCGCGCGCCACGGCCGTAGAGGCGCAGCGAGCGGGTTTCGGCGGTCTCTGGACTCTCGAAGCGCACACCGAACCGTTCCTGCCCCTCGCCATCGCCGCGGAGCACACCGACATGCTTCGGCTGGGCACGGCGGTCGCCGTGGCACTGGCCCGCAACCCGATGGTGGTCGCTCATCTGGCCCACGAGCTGCAGCGCTTCTCGCGCGGTCGGCTCGACCTCGGGCTCGGATCGCAGGTGAGCGCCCATATCGAGCGGCGCTATGGGGAGGAGTTCGAGCATCCCGCCGCGAGGATGAGGGAGTTCGTGCTCGCGCTGCGAGCGATCTGGGCGTGCTGGAACGACGGGGCACCGCTCGATTTCACCGGCCGGTTCTACCGGCACACCCTGATGACGCCGGTCTTCAATCCCGGGCCGAGCGGCTTCGCATCGCCCCGCGTGCTGCTGTCGGCAGTCGGACCGCGGATGACCGAGGTGGCCTGCGAGGTGGCGGACGGACTGGTCGCCCACCCGCTCACCTCGGTGAAGTACGCGCGTGAGGTCATCGCTCCTCGCATCTCGAGCAGGCAGGATGACGGGTTCGAGGTGGTGTGTCCGGTTCTCGTCGTGACCGGGGAGACGGCGGCCGAGCTGGACGTGGCGCGTCGGGCGGTCCGCAAACAGATCGCCTTCTACGCGTCGACTCCTGCCTATCGATCCGTTCTCGAACTCCACGGCCAGGAGGGGATCGCGGACGCCCTGCGTGCCCTGTCGCGCCGGGGCGAGTGGGACGCGATGACCGGACTCGTGACGGACGAGCTGATGCAGGTTTTCAGCGTCGAAAGCCCGATTGACGCGCTCGCCGCCGCGCTGCACGAGCGCTTCGATGCCGTGCTCGATCGCGTTCTGCTGTACGCGCCGTACCCGGTGGAAGACGAGCTCTGGACCCGCGCTCTAGGACCGCGTTCTAGGACAGCGCGAGACCGGCCCTGAGCGTGGCACCGGCCATATGGGAAACGACCTCGAGCAGTTCGTCGTCGACCAGCGGATTGTTGTAGCTGCAGGCGGAGTTGATCAGGGCGAGCACGGCCTGCACGACCGTGCGAACGATGTTCTCATCGGTGAACGGCGACAGCGCTTCGCACTGGTAGATCCACTCCTCGACGAGCTGTCGCTGCTGTCGCCTCAGGTCGCGAAGGGCGGTCGGTTCGAGATTGCCGGCATCCCTCAGGTAGACAGCCATGAGCGACCGGTTCGCGATCGCGATGGCGGCCTGCTGCCGGATCATGGCGTCGAGCAGTTCGACGCCGGTGAGCGACGAGGCCACGATCTCGTGTGTGCCGTCGCGCATCCTCGCCATGACCCGTTCGAGAAGCGTGGAGAGAATCGTCGACTTGGAATCGAAGTGACGGTAGACGCCCGAGCCCACGATTCCGGCCGCGCTGCCGATGCTCGACATGCTGACCGCCGGATAGCCGCGCTCCGCCATCAGGTCGGCGGCGGACTGCAGGATTCGCTCGCGGCGATGCTGCCCCCGGGTGGTCTGCTCGGTCATTCGGTGTCCGTCACGACGTCCGTCGCGCCGTCGGTCACCACGGCCAGCACCTGGCCGACCTCGACCTGGTCGCCCACCGCGACCAGGATGGACTCGGCGATTCCGTCCTGCGGCGCGCGCACCGCGTGCTCCATCTTCATTGCCTCCAGTACCACGATCGCCTGGCCGGAGGTGACGGCGCTGCCGACCTCGACCTCCACACGCACGACAGTGCCGGGCATGGGCGCGGAGAGCGACCCCGCCGCCTGCGTCGATCCGGGCAGCGGCAACGGGTTGGCCACCGTGAACTCCACCCCTCCGAACGGCCCGTCGATGTCGACCAGGTCGTCGATGATCGTGACGAAGAGATCCTGTCGCAGGCCCGTGCTCTCGATGGTCACGCGGCGCAGCCCGTCACCGGCGGCGGTGATCGACGCGATCATCGTTTCGGGCGCTTCGTCGTCCACGGTGATGGCCAGGCCATCGCCGGCCGCCGCGTAGTGAACCGCATGCTCCTGCCCGTCGGACTCGACGAGCGTGACGAGGGCCGGCTGTGACGAGACGTTCCGAAATCCCGCCCTGACCGGAGCCTGCACGGCAGCCCGGCTGCGGTGACCGTCACGGAGCGCGAATGTGGCGGCCGCCGACGCCAGCCGGATGTCGTCGGCAGACGGCGACGAATCCAGTTCGGAGAGCGGATGCCGGTCGAGGTACGCGGTGTCGGTCTTCGCCTCGAGGAACTCGGCTTCACCGAGAATGCCGACCAGCAGGTCGCGGTTGGTGCGCACGCCGTGGATGCGGCTCTTTCGCAGCGCGTCGGCGAGCGCGAGCGCCGCCTCGGTTCGGGTCGGCGCCCACGCAATGACCTTGGCAAGCATCGGGTCGTAGTGGATGCTCACGGTGTCACCGGCGACGAAGCCGGAGTCGACGCGTACGGTCGACGGGATCGTGAAGTCACGCAGGGTTCCCGAGGTGGGCAGGAAGCCGGCTCCCGGATCCTCGGCGTACAGCCGCACCTCGATGGCGTGGCCGGTCATGGTTGCGGTGAGTACTTCCTGGGGGAGTTCTTCGCCCTGTGCGACGAGAAGCTGTACCCGCACCAGGTCGAGACCGGTCACCATTTCTGTGACCGGGTGTTCTACCTGCAGCCGCGTGTTCACCTCCAGGAAGTGGAACTCGCCCTGCGGGTCGAGAATGAATTCGACGGTTCCCGCGCCCACGTAGTCGAGCGCTTTGCCGGCGGCCACGGCGGCGCTGCCGAGCCGTTCGCGCAGTTCCGGCGTCACGGCGGGCGACGGGGATTCCTCGACGACTTTCTGGTACCGGCGCTGGATCGAGCAATCGCGCTCGAAGAGGTGCACGACGTTGCCGTGGGTGTCTCCGAAGATCTGCACCTCGACGTGACGAGGTGCCCTCACGTACTTCTCCACGAACACGGTGTCGTCTCCGAAGGCCGACCCGGCCTCGCGTCTGGCCGAGGCCACCGCTTCGAGCAGCTCCGACTCGGATTCGACGATGCGCATTCCGCGCCCGCCGCCGCCCGCGGACGCCTTCACCAGCAGCGGGTAGCCGATCGACGACACCTGGGCGGCGAGGTCTCCGGGGTCCCCATTCACGGTCACGCCGGGCAGGATCGGCACGCCGGAGGCGGCCATCATCTCCTTGGCGCGGATCTTGGAGCCCATGGCAGTGATCGCGGCCGGAGTCGGCCCCACGAAGATGAGGCCGGCATCGGCCACCTTCTGGGCGAACTCCGCGTTCTCCGAGAGGAACCCATAGCCGGGGTGGATGGCGTCGGCGCCGGTGCGGAGGGCCGCCTCGATGATGAGGTCACCGCGCAGGTAGGTCTGCGCGGGTGTGACCCCTGGCAATCGCACGGCCCGGTCGGACTGTGCCACGAACGGCGCGTCGGCGTCGGCATCCGAGAATACGGCGACGGTGCCGATGCCCATGGTGCGAGCCGTGCGCATGATGCGCACCGCGATCTCCCCGCGGTTGGCAATGAGGAGCGTGCGGATCTGGCGATGAGTGCTGGTCGTCATGGCCGGCTCACATTCTGAAGACGCCGAAACCGGCACGGCCGGCAACGGGAGCGGAGTGGGTTGCTGAGAGTGCGATGCCGAGGGCGTCGCGGGTGTCGCGCGGATCGATGATCCCGTCGTCGTAGATCTTGCCCGACATGAAGAACGAGTTCGATTCGGCTTCGATCTGCTTCTCGACCTGGAGTCGCTGTTTCGCGTCGGCCTCTTCGTCGAACGGCCTGCCCGTTCTTTCGGCTGACGCCTTTCCGACGATCGACATCACACCGGCGAGCTGCGCTGCGCCCATCACCGCCTGCCGCATGTTCGGCCAGCTGAACAAAAAGCGCGGGTCGTAGGCGCGACCCGACATCCCGTAGTTGCCCGCGCCGAACGAGGCCGCCATGTTCACGGTGATGTGCGGCACGGTGCTGTTGGTGACGGCGTTGATCATTTTCGCGCCGTCTTTGATGATGCCGCCCTGCTCGTACGACGTGCCCACCATGTATCCGGTGGTGTTCTGAAGGAAGATGAGCGGGGTGTCGGTCTGGTTCGCCAGCAGGATGAACTCGGTCGCCTTCTTGGCCTCTTCGCCGAACAGCACGCCGCGGTGGTTCGCGAGGATTCCGATCGGGTAGCCGTGCAGGCTCGCCCAGCCGGTGACCAGCGAGGTCGCGTAGAGCTCCTTGTATTCGTCGAAGTCCGAGTCGTCGACGATCCGGGCGATGACCTCGCGCGGATCGAAGGGGATGCGCTGGTCGGCGGAGATGATGCCGAGCAGTTGCTCCCCGGGGTAGCGCGGCGGTCTCGCTGCCGACCGCGGCGCCGGGCCCGCCTTCGTCCAGTTCAACCGGGAGACGATCTGCCTGCCGATGCGGATCGCGTCGCGCTCGTCGGTCGCGAAGAAATCGCTGACGCCGGAGACGCGGGAGTGCATGGCAGCCCCGCCCAGGGACTCGCCGTCGGCATCCTCCCCTGTCGCCATCTTCACGAGCGGCGGACCGCCGAGAAAGACCTGCGCCTGTTTGTCGACGAGCACCGAGTAGTCGCTCATGCCGGGTACGTAGGCGCCACCGGCGGTCGAGTTGCCGAAGACGAGCGAGATGCTCGGGATGCCCGCGGCCGAGAGCGCGGTCAGGTCGTGGAAGATCTGGCCGGCTGGGATGAACAGGTCGGCCTGGGTGGGAAGATCGGCGCCGCCCGACTCCACCAGGTACAGCACCGGCAGGCGATTCTCCTTCGCGATCTCGAGCGCCCGCAGGTTCTTCTTGAGCGTGTACGGGTTCATCGCTCCCCCGCGCATGGTGGGGTCGTGCGCGATGATCATGCACTCGACGCCAACGACCACGCCGACTCCCGTGACGATTGCCGCCCCCAGCCCGAATTCGGTGCCCCAGGCGGCGAGGGTCGAGAGCTCGAGAAATGCCGAGTCGGGGTCGACGAGCAGTTCGATGCGTTCACGCGCCGTAAGGCGGCCGCGCGAGTGATGCCTGTGGACCGCCTTTTCGCCGCCGCCCGCCAGCGCGATCGCGTACTGGGCGTTGAGACTGTCGATCTGTTCGAGCAAAGCTCGACGATTGGCGAGGTATTCCTCGCTCGTCGGATCGATGTGACTGGTGATAACGGTCATGTGTGCGACTGTAGCAAATGTGAATGCCCATTCTCTACATGTCGCGACAATGCGCAAGACCGGTGGGAAAAAATGTGATTGCAAATTCACGTTAGGCCAACTATCGTCGCCACCATGACGACTCTCACTCCCGCCATCCCGCGTGTGACCCTGGCCGACCGACTCGTGTCGCGAACGCTGGCGAGCGATCTCGTACTCGTTCTCGCCGGTGCCGCGCTCACCGGCATCATGGCGCAGCTCGCCGTGCCGATCTGGCCGGTTCCCATCACCGGGCAGACCCTCGCCGTGCTGCTCGTCGGCACGAGTCTCGGTGCGCTGCGGGGAGCGTTCTCGATGATCGCCTACCTTCTGCTCGGTGTCGCCGGAGTGCCGTGGTTCAGCGATGCAACACATGGCTGGGCCGTGATCGCCGGGCCCACCGGTGGCTACATCGTGGGGTTCATCGCGGCTGCAGCCCTCACCGGGCTGCTTGCACAGAGGTCGTGGGACAAGCGAGTGCTGGGTGCTGCCCTGTCTTTCGTTGCCGGCTCGGTCGTGGTCTTCCTGGTCGGCCTGCCGTGGCTGGCCGTCGCCCTGCACCTCGACCTGGCACAGACGCTCGCCTTCGGGCTCTACCCGTTCATCATCGGCGGGATAGTAAAGGCCGCGATCGGCGCCGGCCTGATCTGGGGCGCCTGGCGAGTGATTTCTGCCCGAGCTTCCTGACTCACCCCTGTGCCAGGCTGGCAGTCATGTTCGCCGTCACCCTTTCACCGTCCGCCGAGCTCCGACCCCTAGAGGTGTGGAACGACGTCGAGTTCGCCGCGAACATGGATCGCGCCCGTGAGCACATCCGGCCGTGGGTCGGACCGAGCTTCGTCACCGAAGGGGTACCGGCCGCGCGCGCGACTCTCGCCCGCTACGGGGAGCAGACCGCGCGGGACGGTGCCCGCATCTTCGGCATCTGGGATGACGGTGTACTCGTCGGCGGCGCGATGTTCGTCGAGTTCGACGACGCCGCCGGTACCTGCGAACTGGGCTGCTGGCTGGAGCCGGCCGCCGAGGGCCGTGGGCTGATCACCGCCGCGTGCAGTGCGCTGCTCGACTGGGCCTTCGACGATCGCGGCATCCATCGGGCGGAGTGGCACTGCCGTGCGGACAACGTGCGCAGTGCCGCCGTGGCCGAACGGCTCGGGATGACGTTGGAGGCTGTGCTGCGCGAGTCCTGGAAGATCGGCGACACCTTCCACAACACGCAGATCTGGGCGCTCCTGGCGACGGAGCACCGCTAGCCGCTACGCGAGCGTCGCGATGTCGATCACGAACCGGTAGCGCACATCCGATGCCAGCACCCGCTCGTACGCCTCGTTGATGTAGTCGGCCGCGATGAGTTCGGTCTCAGGCGCGATGCCGTGCTCGGCGCAGAAGTCGAGCATCTCCTGCGTCTCGCGGATGCCGCCGATGTTCGACCCGGCGAACGAACGCCGGGAGCCGATGAGCGAGAACACCTTGACCGCGAGCGGCTCGGATGGCGCCCCAACGTTCACGAGGGTGCCGTCGAGCGAGAGCAGCGCCAGGTACGCGTTG
Source organism: Microbacteriaceae bacterium (assembly GCA_025463565.1). Classification (GTDB taxonomy): domain Bacteria; phylum Actinomycetota; class Actinomycetes; order Actinomycetales; family Microbacteriaceae; genus Lacisediminihabitans. The sequence goes on along the minus strand of JAODAT010000017.1, from coordinate 2,724 downwards.
ATGTCGATCGACGCACTCACCGTGTTGATGATGAGGTCGAAACTGTGGCGCAGGTCCCTGAACGTCGTCGGGTCACTGGTGGCGTAGTAATGGTCGGCCCCGAGCCTCAGGCCGTCCTCCTTCTTGCTGAGCGTCTGCGAGAGCACCGTCACCTCGGCGCCCATCGCGTGAGCGATCTTCACTGCCATGTGCCCGAGGCCACCCATGCCGACCACCGCGACCTTCGTGCCCGGCCCGGCGTGCCAGTGCGCGAGCGGCGAGTAGGTCGTGATGCCAGCGCAGAGCAGCGGCGCCGCGGCCTCGAACGGGATCGATTCCGGAACTCGCAGCACGAAGGCCTCGTCCACCACGACGTGCGTCGAGTAGCCGCCCTGGGTGATCGTTCCGTCGCGATCGGTGGCGGCGTAGGTGCCGGTCATGCCCTTGAGACAGTACTGTTCCTCGCCGGCGAGGCAGTTCTCGCACTCGCGGCAGGAGTTCACCATGCAGCCGACGCCCACCCGGTCGCCGACCCTGTGCAGTGTCACGTCCGATCCCACCTCGGTGACGAAGCCGACGATCTCGTGGCCGACCACCTGCGGGTAGGTGATCGCGCCCCACTCCCCGCGCACCGTGTGGATGTCGGAGTGGCAGATGCCGGCGTACTGGATCTCGATGAGCACGTCGTTCGGGCCGACATCACGGCGCTCGATTGTGGTCTTGACGAGCGGATCGGTGGGGGAGGTCGCGGCGTACGCGTTCACGGTGAGCACGTGTTCAATTCTGCCCTGCCTCAATTCTGCCGTGGACCACCCAGTCGATAGAACACGAACGGCACGATGGAGAGCAGGCAGCTGATCGCGGGCACGATCGTGATCGAGAACCAGACGGTCTGCTGCATGGCCGCGGTGACGTGCACGCCGTCGTGGTAGCCGGCGATCACGATGAACAGCCCGAAGACGAGCACGGCTCCGGCCGCCATCAGTTTGGAGACGAAGGTGAGGGTCGCGAACGAGATGCCGTCGTTGCGCACTCCGGTGCGTGCCTCGACGTCGTCCACGGCATCCGCGATCATCGTGGTCTGCACTACGAGGAAGATGCCCAGCGTAAGGCCGGTGAGGAAGATGAATACCATCACCGAGATGAGGTTGCCGAACCCCGTGAAGTACATGATCAGGTAGAGCACCGCGCCGGCGACGGAGCTCCAGATGGCGAGCAGGCGACTCGTCGTGAGCTTCAGCAGCTGGGGGGTGAGGAACGCGGCGATCACGATTCCGGCGATGATCGCGGCGCCGATGAGAGTGAAGTAGCCCTCGTTCTTGTAGGCGATCACTGCGAACAGGGCGCCCCCGGCCTGCACGATGTTGCGGCCGAAACCGAGAATTGAGCCGATGAGCACCATGAGCAGCGGCGTGTTCCTGAACAGGGTGCCGAACAGCTGTCGCATGGTCAGCCGAGCGTGTTCCTCCGGAATTTTCCGCTCCCGCACGAAGAAGAAGGCCAGCAGGTAAAGGCCCATGCCGATGACCGACAGAATGAGCACGGCTCGGGACCAGCCGCCGGCGGTCGCCTTGGCAGAGAAGCTCAAGCCGAGGGCCAGCCACGGCATGCCGAGGGTCGCGAGACCGAGCGCGATGGCGCCGAACGCACGGACGTTCGAGACCACCCGGGTGCGTGCCTTCTGGTCGCCGAACGCCGACCCGATGAGTCCCCAGAGCGGTACGTCGCAGGCCGAGTACGCGATGCCCCAGAGCAGGTAGCAGATGCCGAAAAAGACGAGCTTGGCGGGCTCGGTCGTGTTCGGCACGGTGAACAGCAGGGTCGTCAGCACGGCGACGGGAACAGCCGAAAACAGCACGAACGGCCGCAGTTTGCCCCAGCGGGTGTGAGTTCTGTCGATGATGCTGCCGACGATCGGGTCGGTGACGGCGTCGAGCACCTTCGCCGCGGTCAGTATCGCGGTCACCACCGCGATACCGGCCACGCTGATATGGGCGTACTGCACCAGGTAGACGAGGATGAACGTCGTCACGGTGGTGAGCACGGCGTTCTGGCCGAAGGCGGCCGTGACGATGGCGCGACTCTGCACCTTCGTCGACGGGACCCGCTCGAGGGTGGTGGTCATCGATTCTCCAAACGGATCGTCACGATCTCGAACGGCCCCAGCTCAAGTCGGCCGAGGTCGGCGCTCCCGAGCGGTCGTTCGAGCAGGTCGGTGAGCACAGCCGAGCTGTGCGGCAGGGTCGTGCTGAGGGCGGTGGTGGTGGCGCGGCCGAGGCTCTCGTACAGGCGCAGCACCACACCATCGCCGTCATCCGCGGACTTCAGCGTCTCGACGATCACGCCGGGGTCGCTCAAGGAGATGACGCTCGCGAACTCGACGCCCTGGGTGATTCCCAGAGGATTGTTGAAGCGGTAGGCGTCGCGGATGACGGCGGCCAGGTCATCCGTCTCGAACAGCCGGAAGGCGTAGCTGAAGTTATGTACCCCGCGGTCGGCGGTCTTGTCGGGGAACGTGGGCGAGCGCAGCAGGTTGAGACTGAGCAGTCCGTTCTTGGCGCGATGACCGTACTTGCTGTCGTTGAGCAGTGCGAAGCCGCCGGTGGCGTCCTGGGTGCTGAGCCACTTGTGGGCGCAGACCTCGAACTGGGCCGTCTCGACGGCGTCGTTTTCGGTGGTGACCCGCTCGATGTGGCCGTACTGGATCTCGCACTTTGCGGTGCCGCCGAAGTGGGTCGGACGGAA
>JAODAT010000147.1 GCA_025463565.1 Microbacteriaceae bacterium | reverse complement strand
GCGACGGGTGCCGCCGCGGGCTTGACCGGGGCGGTGATGCCCTCGGCCTCGAGCGCAGCCTTCAGCTTGCGCGCGACCGGGGGTTCGATGCTGGAGGACGGTCCTTTGACGAACTCGCCCATCTCCTTGAGCTTCTCAAGGGCTTTCTTGCTGTCGATGCCGAGTTCTGCTGCGATCTCGTGCACGCGTGGTTTGGTAGCCACAGTGATTCTCCTTCTCGGGCCGACACCCGAGAGGGGCAGGCCTTAGTTGTTGACGGAACTCATTTCGAGCCGCTCATTAGTTGTCCATAGGTCAATCAGCCTTTTGGTTGGGGCGACTGTGTTCATCCATTGGGGATGAGCCGCCGACAGTTGTGCGCAAACCGGACGCGTCGAGCATTTTCTCCGAGCGAAGCGCGCGGCCGAAAGCTTTTCGAGCGATGGCCGTGTCGACGCAGTGGAGGGTCGGATGCACCCACGCGCCTCGACCAGGAAGTGTGGCGGACGGATCCGCAACCACCTCGCCATCCCGCGCGACGACCCTCAGGAGCGAGGATGCGACGGCGCGTTCACGGCAGCCGAGACAGGTTCTTACAGGAACCATTGTATCCCGTAACGCCGACTCAGTCGTCCTCGAGGATCGAGTCCGGTTGGATGTCGATTCTCGCGCCCGTGAGCTTCGCCGCCAGGCGGGCGTTCTGCCCCTCTTTGCCGATCGCCAGCGACAGCTGGTAGTCGGGAACGAGCGCGCGCACGGCCTTCGTCGCAGCATCGATGACGTACGACGATGTCACCTTTGCGGGCGACAGCGCGTTGGCGACGAATTTCGCCAGGTCTTCGTTGTAGTCGACGATGTCGATCTTCTCGTTGTTGAGCTCCGAGGTGACCGCGCGGACCCGCTGGCCCAGCTCGCCGATGCACGCGCCCTTGGCGTTCACGCCGGGCTCGTTCGCCTTGACCGCGATCTTCGTGCGGTGACCCGCCTCGCGAGCGAGCGAGACAATCTCGACGGCGCCGCTCGCGATCTCCGGAACCTCGAGTGCGAACAGTTTGCGCACCAGCGAAGGATGCGTGCGCGACACCGTGATTTGCGGACCCTTCAGTCCCTTGGCAACACCGGTCACGTACACGCGAATGCGGGAGCCATGGGCGTAGTCCTCGCCTGGCACCTGCTCCTCGGGCGGCAGAATCGCTTCGACGCTGCCGAGGTCCACGTGGATCATTCGCGGGTTCGGACCCTGCTGGATGACGCCGGCCACGATGTCGCCCTCGCGCCCCTTGAACTCGCCCAGCACCTTGTCGTCGCCGATATCGCGCAGTCGCTGGTTGATGACCTGTTTGGCGGCGAACGCCCCGATACGGCCGAAGTCATCCGGAACGTCCTCGGCTTCGCCGATCACCTCGTCGTCGTCGTTCAGCTCGGGCACGAAGATGTGCACAGCGCCGGTCTTGCGGTCGAGTTCGACCCGCGCGGCAGGGTTGCCGTCTTTCACCTCGAGGATGCCGGTGTGCTTGACGTAGGCCGTCAGAATGGCCTGCTCGATGATAGTGACGAGTTCGTCGAACGGGATCTCGCGCTCGCGCTCCATGAGGCGCAGCACACTCAGATCGATATCCACAGTGGGCCTCCGATATTCATTTAGATCCGCCGGTTCGGGCGGGAAGTATGCCCTCTACGGTAGCAGGGTCGCGCGGGGGTGCTCTCGTCTCGACGCCTACCCTCCAATCCTCGCGAAACCGCAGAATTCGTCCCAAGTTCGGCTCGTTGGCGCGAATTATGCGATTTCGCTGGTTCGTCGGTCGATGATCCGGCGAAGTCTTCGGAGAAATGCCTGGGGATCCACGAATACATCGTCCGACGTCACGCGCGTAACGCGCCAGTCGACCCCCTCGAACAGCTCTCGGCGTGTGATGTCGCTGCGAAAGCGACGCGGATCGACGCGATGCTCTTCCCCCTCGTACTCGATCGCCAGTCGAAGCTCCGGGTATGCCAGGTCCGGGTGAAGCGTCCGGCCGTCAACAGGCACTTCGAATCCGACGACTGGCTCGGCAAACCCCGCATCCACGATGAGAATGCGGGTGAAAGTCTCCATCGCCGAGTCGACTCCCACCCGGACCCGCCTCAGCGCTGCTGCCGCACCGGTCGCCCCTCGTTTGCCCGCGTTCTCGCGCACGACGTCCGCGAGGTCATTGGGCGTGCAGAGTGGCGCGGCCCGCTTGCCGCTCGGCAATCGGCGACCGGTGACGAAGAAGTCGCCGGCGGCGACCAGGTCGCGATGACTCAACTCGGATGCGAGCAGGAACCACGTCACTGCGGCTGCTGTTACTCGAAGTCCGAGTCGGAGTTGCACCGGTACCGGGCCCAGCACATGACCGATGACACCGCGTCGTCTCGGCTGAGTGCGAACTCCCACCGCGCTGACGTGAAGCGGCGACCCTTGCAGATGTCGCGGAAGAGGCGCCCCGTAAAGCGCAGCCGCAGTCGAGTGGCTGAAGTAGTTCGAGGGCCGCAGCACCGGCACTAACGCCGCGCACGCGGCGACGACCGAGGCGATCGGAAAGTCCACAGAGCTGACGCCGTGGAACGGATGTCCGACATCCGCGCCTCTCAGGCGCCCGCGACCCAGCCCGTGGGCGGGCGCATCGCTGGATCGGAACGCAGTCCCCCGCAGTTCGCCAGGCAGCGGGACTTTCTTCGGCACGCCGTGACACTGTCACAGGCACCCCGCCGGGCGAGAATTTTCTCAACAAGCATCGCGAGACCGCAAGATTCGCGCCAACCAGACACGTATGGATCGAAATCTGCGGTCTCACGCGCAGGACCGTGAGTTACAGGGTGCTCAGGTGGGTGAGCAGGGAATCCAGGGGCAGGGGGGTGCGCTCGTTCGTGCGGCGGTCCCAGAGTTCGACGTTGCCGTCCGCGACGCCCTTGCCGACGATGACGATGACCGGCACGCCGATCAGCTCGGCATCGCCAAACTTGACCCCGGGGCTCACCTTCAGCCGGTCGTCGAACAGCACGTCGTACCGTTCGGACTCCAGCTGTGCGACCAGCTTCTCGGCGGCCTCGTACACCTCGGGTTCTTTGGTGGCCGCGATCACGTGGATGTCGAACGGCGCCACATTCTTCGGCCAGATGAGGCCCTTGGCGTCGTTGTTGCTCTCGGCGATCACCGCGAGGATGCGGGTCACCCCGATTCCGTAGGACCCCATGGTGACGGTGACCAGCTTGCCGTTCTCGTCGAGCACCTTCAGCCCGAGCGCTTCCGCATACTTGCGACCGAGCTGGAACACGTGACCGATCTCCATGCCGCGGGCGAGCTCGACCGGGCCGGAGCCGTCGGGAGCGGGGTCACCCGCGAGCACGTCCGCGGTCTCGACGGTGCCGTCCGCGACGAAATCGCGCCCGGCAACGAGGCCGAAGACGTGCTTGCCGTGGATGTTGGCGCCCGTGATCCAGCCGGAGCCGTCGGAGACCCGCGGGTCGGTGACGTAGCGGATCTTCGTCGAGCCCTCCAGCCCGAGCACGGGGCCGGATGCCGACCACGGCCCGATGTAGCCCTTCACGAGACCCTTGTTGGCAGCGAGCTCCTCGGCCGTCGCCGGCTCGACGCCGGCGGGCGCGAAGGCGACCTCGGCGCGCTTGAGGTCGACCTCGCGGTCGCCGGGCAGCCCGACGACGACGAGCTCTTTCGAGCCGTCGAGGTGGGTGAGGGTGAGCACGATGTTCTTGAGGGTGTCGGCCGCCGTCCACGCGCGGCCGTCGGGCCGCGGGTGCTTCTCGTTGGCGACATCCACCAGCGTCTGGATGGTCGGGGTGTCCGGTGTGTCGAGCACCTCGGCCGGCGTCAGCTTCTCGTACGAACGGGCCGTGGGGGGCTCGGTATGGAAGGCCTCGACGTTCGCGGCGTACCCGCCGGCGCTGCGCACGAAAGTGTCCTCGCCGATCGGGGTGGGATGCAGGAATTCCTCGCTGCGGGAGCCGCCCATCGCGCCGGCGTCGGCCTGCACGATCACGTAGTCGAGGCCGAGGCGCGCGAAGATGCGCTCATAGGCGTCGCGCTGCGCCTGGTAGGAGATGTCGAGACCGGCATCCGTGTAGTCGAACGAGTACGCGTCTTTCATGGAGAACTCGCGGCCGCGCAGGAGGCCGGCCCGGGGGCGCGCCTCGTCGCGGTACTTGTCCTGGATCTGGTAGATCGACAGCGGCAGGTCTTTGTAGCTCGAGTACAGGTCCTTCACGAGAAGGGTGAAGACCTCCTCGTGGGTCGGGGCGAGCAGGTAGTCGGCGCCCTTGCGGTCCTTGAGCCGGAAGATGCCGTCGCCGTACTCCGTCCAGCGGCCGGTCACCTCATAAGGCTCGCGGGGCAGCAGCGCGGGGAAATGAACTTCCTGAGCGCCGGCGTTGGTCATCTCTTCGCGAATGATGGCCTCGATCTTGCGCCGAACCTTCAGTCCGAGTGGCAGCCAGGCGAACACACCCGGAGCCTGGCGACGGATGTAGCCGGCCCGCACGAGCAGGCGGTGGCTTTCTGCCTCGGCGTCGGCGGGGTCATCGCGAAGGGTGCGGACGAAAAGCTGGGAGAGTCGAGTTACCACTCGTCAACTGTAGCGGGGGGCCGGGATGGGGAGGCCCGCGCTCCGAGGCGGAGCTACGCCCTACGGGCTTCGCAAGCCTCCGAGCGCGGACCTCCCAATCCCTGCTGGTTGAGCACGTCCCACCTCTACCGGGCAGGGGGGGGTTAGGCGGTTACCACTACTGGGCTGCCGGTAGCCGAAGCGGGCATGTCTGCGGCGAGGCGGTTCGCCTCCTCGATGAGGGTGGCGACGATCTCCGACTCCGGTACCGTCTTGATGACCTCGCCCTTGACGAAGATCTGGCCGCGGCCGTTACCGCTGGCGACGCCGAGGTCGGCCTCACGAGCCTCCCCCGGACCGTTGACGACGCAGCCCATGACGGCGACGCGGAGCGGCA
>JAODAT010000080.1 GCA_025463565.1 Microbacteriaceae bacterium | reverse complement strand
CGCGGCGCGGGTGCACGACGGAGTGGGGTCACCTGCGCACGAGTCGTCGCGACAGGCCGCTCTGCGCGGCGCTCGGTATGACGTTCGACGGGGGCAGCCGGTGCGGTGGGCGCGGCGTCTTCGTAGTCGAATTCCTCATCGGCAAGGCCCAGGTAGACCATCGTCTTGCGCAGCGGGTTAGCCATTTGGTGCCTCCAGTGATCAAACTCCTGAGGTCAGATTAACCGGCAGCCGGACGGTTTCCCGTGATTGCCGAGCCAATGCGAAGGTGTGTCGCGCCCTCCGCGATCGCCGCGGCGTAGTCGCCCGACATACCGGCGGAGATCTTGTCCGCCGCCGGCTCGATACGGCGCACCCGTTCCGACGCGGCGCGCACCCGCTCGAAGGCACGTCGCGGCTCCTCGCCGACCGGAGCGACGGCCATCACGCCGAGCAGCCTCAGTCCGGATGTCGCGAGCACACGCTCCACGACGGCCTCAAGATCCCCGTCGTTCGCGCCGCCCCTCGCCGGGTCGTCGGTGAGATTGAGCTGCACGAACGCGTCGAGCGTCCCGGTGTCCGAGGCAAGCGCGTCGATGACAGAGTCGCGATCCAGCGAGTGGATCGCACTCGCGTACTCACGCACCTGCCGTGCTTTCTTGCTCTGCAGCTGCCCGATGAAGTGCCAGCGTAGCTGCAGGTCGCGCAACTCCTCGGCCTTCGCCTGTGCTTCCTGGTGGCGGTTTTCACCGAAGTCGCGCACACCGAGGTCGTAGAGCTGCCGCACCAGCGATGCCGGGTGGAACTTGGTGACGACGATGGTCGTGATGTCGCCGGCGTTCCTGCCGGAGCGGGCAGCGGCATCAGCAATGCCCGCCTGCACAGCAGCGAGCCGCTCGGCCAGCTCGGCCGGTTCAGCCACGATTACCTCAGGAAGTCGGGGATGTTCAGATCGTCGTCGTCATCCTCGAACACCGGGTCGCGCTGAACGGCCGGGAAGTCGGGCTCGCCCTTCCAGCCGTCGTCGCCGCTTTCTGACGCCGCGGCCGCTCCTCCACCGGCGGGTGCAACGGCATCCACGAAGTTCGACCGGTGCCCGCTCTTCTTGGTGATCGGCTCACCACCGTCGAACCCCGCGGCGATGACGGTGACCCGCACCTCGTCGCCCAGCGTGTCGTCGATGACCGCACCGAAGATGATGTTCGCCTCGGGGTGCACCGCCTCCTGCACCAGACGCGCGGCGTCGTTGATCTCGAAGATGCCGAGGTTCGATCCGCCCTGGATGGAGAGCAGAACGCCGTGCGCGCCATCGATGCTCGCCTCGAGCAGCGGGCTCGCCACGGCGAGTTCCGCGGCTTTGATCGCGCGGTCCGCGCCACGGCTTGAGCCGATGCCCATCAGCGCGGAACCCGCGCCCTGCATGACCGATTTAACGTCGGCGAAGTCGAGGTTGATCAGGCCGGGGGTCGTGATCAGGTCGGTGATGCCCTGCACACCCGCCAGGAGCACCTGGTCGGCGGTGGCGAATGCTTCCAGGAAGCTGATACCCCGGTCGCTGATCTCGAGCAGCCGATCGTTCGGAACGACGATGAGCGTGTCGACCTCGCTCTTCAGGGCGGCGACGCCGACATCCGCCTGCGCCGCGCGCCGCTTTCCCTCGAAGCCGAAGGGGCGCGTGACGACGCCGATGGTGAGCGCGCCGATCGACTTGGCGATACGAGCCACAACGGGAGCGCCGCCGGTGCCGGTTCCGCCGCCCTCGCCCGCGGTGACGAAGACCATGTCAGCGCCGGCCAGTGCCTCTTCGATCTCTTCGGCGTGGTCTTCTGCGGCGCGGCGGCCCACTTCGGGGTCCGCGCCGGCGCCGAGGCCACGCGTGATCTCGCGCCCGACATCGAGCTTCACGTCGGCATCGCTCATGAGCAGCGCCTGCGCGTCGGTGTTAATCGCGATGAATTCGACACCGCGCAGGCCGAGCTCGATCATGCGGTTGACCGCGTTGACCCCGCCGCCGCCTATGCCGACGACCTTGATCACGGCTAGGTAGTTCTGGTTCGATGTCACGTCCGGCCTCCGCTAGAAACTTTCAACCTCTACCTGAACATTAAAGTTATGCGCAGTATAGGTTTTGTGGCTTCACGGTAAGCCGCCCCGCTCGAACGCCCGGTCAGGTTGGTCAGCGTGTCGGAAAGTGTGCGGTTATCAGCAGGGTTATCCCGGCACATACACAGCCGAGGTCGGCGCTGTGACGTCGTACCGGCTGGCGCCCGGCTGGTTGGCGATGAGGGTTGCCAGCACTCTGCCTTTCAGCGCGGACTGCTCATCGCTGCCCCAGAGCACCGTCGCGCCGCCGCCGAGGGTGAGAGTGACATTGTCTGCGGTGGCCGCCGTGATGCTGTCGACTTTGGCCAGGATCTCGGGGCTGAGTGAGAGCAGAACATCGATCGCCGCGCGGAACGCCGCGCTCTTCGTGAGAGCCGCGCTCCCGGTGAGCTCCGGAAGCCCGGCGGGCCGGGTCGTCGACTCCTGCAGCTCCACCCCGGCCGCGTCGATCACGGAAAAGCCCTGGGCCGTCGGAAGCAGCGCGATGGGCGTGCGCTCGGAGATTCTCACCACGAGCGTGTCGGGCGGGACCGACTCGGTGACGTAGCTCCTGATCAACGGAAAGGCGGCGAGTTCAGACCGGATTCGGCCGAAGTCGACCAGCGCCAACGGGGTGCCCAACTGACTGTCCAGGGCCGTGAGCACCTTGCCTTTGTCCACCCGGCTGGTTCCGGTCACCTCGATCTTCTTCAGTGACAGCAGCGGTGAGTAGATCGCGCCCACCGTCAGTCCGCCGAGAAGCAGGACACAGATGATCGCGACCAGCCAGGTGACACGACGGCGTCGTGAACGCCGGGTGAACCGGCGCACCTCGCTCCGCTCGTACCGTCGGCGCGCGGACTCGGCCCTGCGGAGCTCGCGTCCGGCGACGGGCTTCGGCGCGCGCTCCTTCGGGGCTCGTTCCCTGGCCGCTGGTTCCTTGGGCGCCGGTTTCTGTTGCGGTGCGGGGCTCTGCGGCCTTTTCAGCAGCGGAGCCTGTGCCTTCGATGCCTGGCGCTGCGCCGGCGCTGCCGGTTTCTTGCGTGCAGGAGCGGGCGGGGTGGCCGGCGCCTTCCGATCGAAACCTTCGGGCCGCTTCACTTACGCCTCGTGCCTTTTTCCCAGGGCATCCAGCAGCTGTGGGATGATCCGATAGATGTCGCCGCCGCCCATCGGGATCACGAAGTCTCCGGGTTCGGCGATCGACGCCGCGTAGTCCGCCGCCTCCTGCCAGTCGTCGATCACGCTCACGCGCGACGAGTCCGCGTAGAGGTCCGCGATCAACGCGCCTGTTACGCCGGGGATGGGATCCTGGCGCGCCCCGTACACGGGCACGATGATCGTGTGGTCGGCGAGGGTCTCGAGCACGTCCCTGAATTGCCCGGCCATGTCGCGCGTGCGGGTGTACAGGTGCGGCTGGAAGATCGGGATGAGCCGCCCCGTGCCCACCACTCCCCGCGCGCCGCTGAGCGCCGCTCGGATCTCGGTGGGGTGATGGGCGAAGTCGTCGTACACGCTCACCCCGCCGACAGTGCCGCGGAGCTCGAACCGGCGCTCGGTGCCCTCGAACGCCGAGATCGTATCCAGCGCCGCCTGGGGCTCGTAGTCAAGAGCGACGAGCACCCCGAAGGCTCCGGCGGCATTGATCGCGTTGTGCAGGCCCGCGACGCGCAAGCGGGTCGAATAGTCCGCACCGCGATAGCGCAGCGTGAACGACACGGTGGAGCCCGACTCCACGTCGAGGAGACGGACGTCCGCGGTTTCCGCCTGGCCGAACGTCGTTACGGCGCGATCGCCCAGCCGTCCGGTCACGGCGACCGAGCGAGGATCGTCGCTGGAGATCACGACGCGCTCCTTCGCGGTTCGGGCGAATGTCACAAAGGCGTCCTCGAAGGCCTCCTCCGACCCGAAGTGGTCGAGGTGGTCGGGGTCGACATTGGTGATGAGCGAGATGGCGGTGTCGTAGAGCAGGAACGAGCCGTCGGACTCGTCGGCCTCGACGACGAACACGTCGCTGCTGCCGGGGGCCGCACTCACCCCGAGGGAGCGGATCACTCCCCCGTTGACAAAACTCGGATCGTTGCCCAGCTGCAGCAGTGCGGTGATGATCATGGCGGTGGACGTGGTCTTGCCGTGAGCACCGGCGATCGCGACCAGGCGATGATTCCTGGTGAGCCAGGCGAGGGCCTGCGCCCTGTGCACGATAGGCAGCCCACGTTCCCGCGCGGCGACGAACTCGGGGTTGTCCTCGGCGATGGCGCCGGTCACCACCACGGTCTCGGCAGACCCGAGATTCGCGGCGTCGTGTCCGATCGCGACGCTGACGCCGCGGGCGCGGAGGCCCTCCACCGTCTCGGTGGCGCGGATGTCCGATCCGCTGATCGGAACGCCGGCGGTCACGAAGAGGTGCGCGATGCCGCTCATTCCCGCCCCGCCGATGCCGACGAAGTGCACGGTGCCGTGGTCGTCCGGCATGGACTGGCTGAAGTCGGACTTGATCATGATGCGGCCACCGCCTCGGCGCTCAGGGCGGCACCGATCAGCTCGACCATGCGGTCGCTGCCGTCGAGCATCCCGATCGACTTCGCGCGGGCGGCCATCTCGGCGACACGGGCGCGGTCTTCGAGAAGCGGTACCAGGGTCGAGTCCACCCAGGCGGGCGTGAACTCGGCGTTCGGCACCAGGATGGCGCCGCCGGCGTCGACCTGGTCCTTCGCATTGAGCGCCTGCTCGCCATTGCCCATGGGGAGCGGAACGTAGACGGAAGGCACCCCCAGGGCGCTGAACTCGCTCACCGTGGCAGAGCCGCCGCGGGCGACCGCGAGGTCGGCGGCCGCGATCGCGAGATCCATCCGGTCGCAGTACTGCACGATCACGTAGCCGGGAAGTTCGCTGGCCAGCCGCTCCCAGCGGGCACCGGCGATGTGCAGCAGCTGCCACCCGGCGCCGAGAATCGATGCCGCGGCATCCCAGATGGTCTGGTTGATCGCCAGGGCGCCCTGGGATCCCCCGGTGACCAGCAGCACGGGCTTCTTCGGGTCGAGGCCGAAGAATCGGATCGCCTCCGCGCGGGTGGCCGCGCGGTCGAGCGTCTCGATCTCCCGCCGGAGCGGCATGCCGACGAACACGGCGTTGTGCAAGCGCGTCTGATGGAACGTCACCCCGACCTGTTTGGTGTATCGAGCGCCGAGCCGGTTGGCGATCCCTGGCTTCGCATTCGCCTCGTGCACGACGATCGGCTTCTTCTCCCGGTGCGCGGCGACGTACGCCGGCGCCGAGACGTAGCCGCCGAACCCGACCACCACGTCGATGCCGTGTTCACGGATGAGGGAACGGATGCTCGCGACGCTCGCGGAGAACGCGCGCGGAAAGCGCAGCGCCGCCGCGTTCGGCCGGCGCGGGAACACGATCTTCGGAACGGTCAGCAGGCGGTATCCGCGCTCGGGCACGAGACGGGCTTCCAGCCCCTCCGCGGTACCGAGCACCAGCACCTCCGCCGTCGGGTCGTTGTCGCGGAGGCGGTCGGCGACGGCGAGCAGCGGATTGACGTGCCCGGCCGTTCCACCGCCAGCGAGGAGGTATCGGGTCATGCGTCCAATTCTCGCCCAGCAGCGTCGCTCGCGGGTGCGTGCCGCGCGAACGACAGGACGATTCCGATTGCCGCCATCGACGTGATGAGTGCCGAGCCGCCCGCGGAGATGAGCGGCAGCGGCACGCCCAGCACCGGCAAGACCCCCAGCACCACCCCGATATTGACGAACGCCTGGCCGATGATCCAGACCATGATCGCGCTGATGGTGATGCGTGCGAACGGGTCGCGGTTGGCGCGGATTATGCGCACCATGGCGATCGCGATCACGACGAACAGCAGAAGCACCACGACGGCGCCGATGAGGCCGAGCTCTTCGCCGATGATCGCGAAGATGAAGTCGTTGTCGGCCTCCGGCAGCCACGACCACTTGGCCGTCGAATTGCCGAGCCCCACCCCGAACGGGCCGCCGGAGGCGAGAGCCCACCAGCCCTGCACGGTCTGGTAGCAGATGCCGCCGGCCTGGTCGATCGACTTGCAGCCGCTGATGAAGGCGTCCATGCGGTCGCGTCGGGAACTGGTGCCGAACGCGGCGACCAGCCCGATGATGCCGCCGAGCACGACGGGAACCGCCAGGTATCGAAGCTTCACTCCGGCGAAGAACAGTGCTCCGAGCACGATGAGCGACAGGATGATCGTGGTTCCGAGGTCGCCGCCGATGAGCACCAGCACGATCGCGACACCCACGATCGGCACGAGGGGAATCAGCAGCTCGCGCCAGTCGTCGATCACGGGAAGTTTTTTGGCCAGGGTCAGGCCGAGCCAGAGAACAAGTGCGACCTTCACCAGTTCGGACGGCTGCGCGGTGAAGGTGCCGAACGTGATCCAGTTGCGGTTACCGCCGACAGAGGTGCCGAGTGGGGTGAGGATGACCGCGGCCTGGAGTCCGATGGCCACGATCACGAAAACACCGGCCCACTTCTTCCAGAACGTGGCCGGCATGCGGGCGGCCACCAGCATGAGCGGAAGACCGAGCGCCGCGAACAGTACCTGGCGCACGAACCCGTTGAAGAAGTCACCGCTCGCCTTGTACGACTCGACCGCGGAGGACGACAGCACCATCACAAGCCCGAGGACCACGAGGAAGAGGGTCGCGCCGAGCAGGAGAAAGTAGTTGCCGGTCTCGGCCGCGAAGATGCGCTTGACCGCGACGATGGCGGCGGGGCCGCGCGAGGGCTGCTGCTGGGGCCTGGCCTCAGGGAACGGGCGGGAGCGCGGAATGCTGGTCATTCTCTGCCCCTCCCAGGTGATCGTGTACGGCCCTGGCGAACCGGTCTCCCCGGTCCGCATAGTCGGTGAACTGGTCCATCGACGCGGCCGCGGGCGCCAGCAACACGGTGTCACCGTCGAGCGCGACCGACGCCGACAGCCTCACGGCGACCGGCATCACCTGTTCAGTCTCGGCGGCGGCGACCTCGAACACCGGGAGTTCGGGCGCGTGTCGCGTAAAAGCTTCAACCAGAGGTTTACGGTCCGTGCCGATGACGACGGCGCCGCGCAGGCGGGCGACGTTGCGTTTCACCAGGTCGTCGACATCCACACCCTTGAACAGCCCCCCGACGATCCACACCACCGGGTCGAACGAGTCGAGAGCGGCCTGTGCCGCGTGCGGGTTCGTCGCCTTGGAATCGTCGACCCAGCGCACGCCGTCTTTCACGCCGATCGTCTCGGTGCGGTGGTGATCGAGCCGGAAGTCGCGCACCGCGGTGCGGATGTCGTCGACGCCGATCCCGAACGACCTGGCCAGGGCCGCGGCGGCCAGCACATTCGCGATCATGTGCGGCGACCCGAGGCCCGCGGCCTCGAGCTCGGCGACCGTCGTGATCTCGAGTGCGGCCCGCTGCCGATCGGCGAGGAAGGCGCGGTCGACGAGGATCTCGTCGACGAGTCCGAGATCGCTCGGGCCGGGAAGCCCGAGCCCGAAGCCGATCGCGCGGCAGCCCTCCACCACGTCGGCCTGCTCCACCAGGGTTCGAGTGGTCTCGTCTTCGAGGTTGTAGACGCAGGCGACCTTCGCGTTCTCGTAGACCTTTCCCTTGGCCGCACGGTAGGCGTCAACGCCGCCATGCCAGTCCAGATGGTCATCTGCCACGTTCAGGCAGGCGGCCGAGAAGGCCGACATGCTGTCGAGGTAGTGGAGCTGGAAGCTGGAGAGTTCGACCACCAGCACGTCGAAGCCGGTGGGGTCGCGAATGGCGTCGAGCACCGGCACGCCGACGTTGCCACAGGCGATCACTCGGTGACCGCTTTCGGCGATCATCGCGGTGGTGAGCATGGTCGTCGTGGTCTTGCCGTTCGTGCCCGTGATGGCTATCCACTCGGCGACCGGCCGCACCTTGTCGCGCAGGCGCCAGGCCAGTTCCACGTCGCCCCAGACCGGGATTCCCGCGCCGGTCGCCGCGCGCACGAGCGGATGCGTCGGCCGAAACCCGGGAGAGGCCACGACCAGGTCGGGCGCGAAGTCGGCGAACCGGCGCTCCAGATCGGTTGTCTCGTGCCTCACGCCGATAACGTCGAGAAGGTCCGCGGTCTCGGGGTCCGCAGTCGACGAGAGCACCAGCTGCTCCGTGCCGAGTTCGGCGAGAGTGTCAGCGACCGAGAAGCCGGTGACCCCGAGTCCGAGGACGACCACGCGAAGGCCCGCCCACTCGGCCGTCCAGCCGGACAGCGCCGCGACATCCGAGGGACTTCTGCTCATGCTGTTCGCGACAGCCATTCCAGATAGAACAACCCGACGCCGATAGCGACGAACAGCCCGGAGATGATCCAGAACCGCACAACGATGGTCACCTCACCCCATCCCTTCATCTCGAAGTGGTGATGGAGGGGGCTCGCGCGCCAGATGCGTCTGCCACCGGTGGCTTTGAAATAGATGCGCTGCACGATCACCTGGCCGGTGACCACCAGGAACAGTCCGCCGATCAGGATGAGCAGCAGCTCCGTGCGGGACAGGATCGCCAGTGCGGCAAGCGCGCCGCCGAGCCCGAAGGAGCCGGTGTCGCCCATGTGGATCTGTGCCGGTGAGGTGTTCCACCAGAGGAAGCCGATCAGCGCACCGACGATCGACGCCGCGACCACCGCCAGGTCGAGCGGGCGTGACACGTCATAACACTTGAACAGGTTGTCGGGATCGATGGTGGTCGAGTAACACGACTGGTTCGACTGCCAGAAGCCGATAACGACATACGAACCGATCGCGAATATCGACGCGCCCGTCGCGAGACCGTCGAGGCCGTCCGTGAGATTGACGGCGTTCGAGACGCTCGTGGTGATGAACACCACCCAGGCGATGAAGATCATGATCCCGGCGGTGGCGCCGAAGACGGCGACGAAATCGAAATTGAGGTTACGTACGAAGGAGATCGCGGTCGAGGCCGGCGTGTGCCCGAATGCGTCGTGATAGGTGAGCGACAGGATTCCGAAGATCACCGCGACCACGACGGTGCCGGCGATCTTGAACGAACCGGACAACCCGAGGCTGTTCTGCCTGCGCACCTTCATGAAGTCGTCGATGAAACCGATGAGAGCGAGGCCGACCATCATGCCGATGACGAGCAGGCCGGAGCCCGAGATCGGATCTTTGCCGACCCAGTGGCCGACGAAATAGCCGACGATCGCTGCGGAGATGAAGACGATGCCGCCCATCGACGGTGTTCCGCGCTTGACGATGTGCGTCGTCGGCGTGTCGGCCCGATAGAACTGGCCGAGTTTCAGTCGCTTGAAAGCGCGCGCAAACAGCGGGGTCAGGATGAGCGTGAAGACCATCGAGATGCCGCCGGCGGTGAGGAGACCGATCACGGGGTCGCGCCGTTCGATGAATGCAGGCCGCTCATGAAGTCAGCCCGCCGAGCCGATCGCCCAGGTGACGCAGCCCTGCGGCGTTTGATGACTTCACGAGCACGACATCGCCCGCCCGGAGTTCATCACGCAACAAATCGTATGCCTCGTCGTCGGTCTCCACGAGCACCGACTCCCCGTCCCACGAACCCTCGAGCCCCGCGGCATTGTGGATGTGACGCGCGCGGTGGCCGATCACGACGAGCTTCTGGATGTTGAGCCGCACGATCAGCCGACCGATACGGTCGTGCTCCTCATCGGCGTATTCGCCGAGCGCGTTCATTTCGCCGAGCACCGCGACCGACCGCTCGCCGGGAGTCACGATCTGGGCGAGCGTTTTCAGCGCTGCCGCGGTGGAGTCGGGGCTGGCGTTATATGCGTCGTTGATGACGGTTATTCCGCCGCCAGGGTGGAGTACCTCCATGCGCCAGCGCTCGGCGCGCTCGATCGTGCCAAGCGCCTCGACGGCATCATCGAGTGGCACTCCGAGCTCGAGGGCGACCGTGATGGCCGCGAGTGCGTTCATCACGTGGTGCTCGCCGAGGATGCGCAGGGTGACCTCGCGACGCTGCTGCCCGGCTACGAGCGTGAAGACGGTTCCGGCGCTCGTCGCGCGCAGCTCTTCTGCGCGGATCGAGGCCTCGGCATCCAGCCCGAACCAGACCGGGCGCGCCGCGGTCATCGCGGCCATGGCGGCCACCCGATGATCGTCGTGGTTGAGCACTGCGGTCGCCGTGGCGGGAAGGCTGGTGACGATCTCCGACTTGGCCTTCTGCGTCTCGTCGATGCCACCGAACTCTCCGGCGTGCGCCATGCCGACCTTGAGCACCACGGAGATGTCCGGCACCACCATGGCGACCATCCTCGCGATATCGCCCACGGCGCTCGCGCCCATCTCGACGACGAGGAATCGGGTCTGCTCGTCGATCAGCAGCATCGTGTACGGCGCGCCGACCTGGTTGTTGTATGAGCCCTGTGGGGCCACAGTTGGGCCCTGGGCGGAGAGAATCGCCCGCAGCATGTTCTTGGTGGTGGTCTTGCCATTGGAGCCGGTGATGCCGACGACCCTGAGCGTGCCGAGGGCACGCACGCGGGCGACGACGTAGTGCGCCAGGATGCCGAGCGCCGCCAGAGGGTCGGCCACCACGATCTGCGCCACCGGGAGATCGAGCGCTTCGGCCGAGACGATCAGGGCCGCGCCGTTGTCGACGGCGGCGGGCGCGAACAGGCTGCCGTCCGTCGTCTCGCCGCGCAGCGCGAAAAAGATCGAGCCGGGCGTCACGAGTCGCGAATCGGTCTCGACCGAGCCCGACACGATGATCGAATCGTCGGCGCCGGTGACCGTGCCGCCGAGCGCCGCAGCGATCTCGGCCAGACTGAGGGCGATCACCGCGGGTCTGTTCCGGCACTCGCAGTGGGAGCGACATCCCAGCCGGCCTCCCGCAGGGCGTCGCGGGCGAGCTGCCTGGCCGAGTACTCGGTGCGCACACCGCTAATGTCGCGGTAGTCCTGGTGACCGGGGCCGGCCCAGAGAATGGAGTCGCCCTCTTTCGCGAGCGACACGGCCTTTCGGATGGCGTCCTCGGGCGGACTCACCTCGTACAGTTCGGCCTGGTGTTCGGCGAGGTTCGCGCCCTCCACCAGCATCGCCCTGATCGAGTCGGGATCTTCGAACCGGGGGTGATGGTCGGTGATCACGAGAATGTCCGAATTTTCCGAGGCGACACGGCCCATTTCGGAGCGTTTCGTCTTGTCACGGTCGCCATCGGCGCCGAACAGCATGATGACCTTGCCCTTGGTGACGTTGCGCACCGCTCCCAGCGTGTTGAGGAATGCATCAGGGCTGTGCCCGAAGTCGACGAACACCGATGGGGCACGTTCGCCCGAGACCCGCTCCGTACGGCCCGGCAGATATGCCGTGATTCCGCCGTCGATCGCCTGGCCGATGGCCTCCAGCTCGAATCCCGCCTCCACCAGCATCACGATGGCGAGACCGGCGTTCGCGGCCATGTGCCAGCCGATCAGGGGAACGCTGCTCTCGACGGAACGGCCCTCGGGGCCGGTCAGGCGAAAGCGGGTGAACTCAGCCTTCTCTTCGAGAATCTCGACGTTCCACTCGCCCACGACGCCGGGCGTCGCGGAGATCGTGGTCACCGGGATGCGCGACCGCTCGACCACCTTCTGGCCCCACGGGGAATCGAGGGACACCACGCCGCGCTTGCCGCGGTCCGGTTCGAAGAACACGACCTTCGCCTCGAAATACTCGTCCATGTCGGCATAGTCATCGAGGTGATCGTGGCTGAGGTTCGTGAAGGCGACGACGTCGAACAGGAGCCCGTCGACACGGTTGCGGCTGAGGGCCTGCGCGCTCACCTCGATGGCGACAGCGCGCACCTCGCTCTCCCGCATCCGCGCCAGCAGGGCGTGCATCTCGCTCGCCTCCGGCGTCGTGAGTCGGCTGACCACGTTGAGATCGCCGATGTGGCGTTCCGCGGTCGACGAAAGCCCGGTGACCAGCCCGAGCTGCTTGAGGATC
This sequence comes from Microbacteriaceae bacterium, assembly GCA_025463565.1. Taxonomy (GTDB): domain Bacteria; phylum Actinomycetota; class Actinomycetes; order Actinomycetales; family Microbacteriaceae; genus Lacisediminihabitans. Next base: position 18,498 of record JAODAT010000080.1, on the reverse strand, counting down.
GCCTCGACGATGTAGGAGGTGGACGTCTTGCCATTGGTGCCCGTCACTCCGAGCAGGAGCGGCGGGTGCTCATTGGTTCGGTAGACCCATGCCGAGACGCCACCGAGGGCGGCACGCGGCGAATCGACGATGACGACCGGCAATCCGCTCGACGCGGCGAGTTCGGCCCCCTCGACATCCGTCAGTACCGCGACAGCTCCGCTCGCGGCGGCATCCGCCGCATAGCTGGCTCCATGGCCAGCAACGCCGCGCACCCCGACGAACAGGTCACCGTCCTGCACTTCGGTCGAGCGCAGGGTCACGCCGGTGATCTCGACGCCGTCGAGCGAGCCGACCGACTCCAGCCCGAACTCTGAGACGAGACCGGCGAGGGGCCTGGCCAGCGGATGCTCCGGTCTGAGAACCGGGGGAATCCGAGCGGTCAAAGCTGCCTCTTTCTACCAGGTCGTCGCCGGATACGTGGATGGTGTCGTCGACGGGGGGACTCGGTACTTTGTGAGCACCTGGGTCATGATCTTCTTGAAGGTCGGTGCCGCAGCAGCCGAAGTCTTCATAGTAGTGGGCTTCGTGTAGGTGACCAGCACCTCGTATTGCGGGTCTGTCGCCGGTGCGAGACCGACGAACGAGACGATTCGGTCGTTCGTATAGACGCCGTGGGATGCCACTTCGGCAGTACCACTCTTGCCCGCGACGCGGTAGCCGGGAATCTTCGTGACGGAGGCGAGCTCGCCACTGTCGACGACGCTCTCGAGCATGTTGACGACGGTTTTCGCCGTGCTCGACGCGATGACCTGCGTGCCCGAGGTCGACGGGGTGTCCGTCACCGTGCCGTCAGGCTTGGTACAGCTGTCCACCAGCGTGAGGGGCAGCCGCACGCCGTTGTTGCCGAGCGTCTGGTAGATGCCGGCGACCTGGAGCGCCGTCGCCGATACGCCCTGGCCATACAGCACGTTGTATTTGGTCTGGTCGTCCCACGGCAGGGGCTGGATGCTTCCGCTCGCCTCGCCCTGGAAGTTCACCGCGGACTTCTGGCCGAGCCCGAACGCCTTCATGTAGTCGTAGCGGGTCTTCTCCGGCACTTTGATGCCCATCATCGAGATGCCGACGTTGGAGGACTGCTGAAGCACACCGGTGAGCGTGAGTCGCTCGACCGCATGCTCCCCAGCGTCGTTGACGCGGCCGCCCTCTGGCGTCTTCCACGACCACGGCACTGTGGCCTCCATCGTGGGTGAGCCGATGCCGGTGTCGATGAGCATGGCCGCGGACATGCCCTTGAACACCGATCCGGGCTCGTACTGCGCGCTGAATGAGAGCGCCTGGCGGTTCGCTGCCGGGGTCGCACTCACATCGTTCGGGTCGACGGAGGGCCAGTCGGCGTCCGCGAGGATCTTGCCGGTCTTCACCTCGAGGATGACCGCTGTCGCGGACTGGGCGCCGATCGCCGTGCCCTGCTCGGCGATGGCCTGCTGGGCGAACCACTGGAGGTCTGCGTCAATGGTGAGTTTGATCGTGCCGCCGGCCACCGCGGCCTTCTTGGTCACGCTCGACCCGGGAATCTGCACCCCGTCAGCGCCCTGCTCATAGCTGGTCGTTCCGTCGGTGGACGCCAGGCACGAGTTGTACATGTTCTCGATGCCGGCCTGCGGCCCGTCCGTGCCCACGAATCCGACAAGGTTGCCAGCCACCGATCCGTCGGGGTAGGTGCGCACCGGGTGACTCACGTAGTAGATGCCGGGAAGGTCCAATTTGACGATGGCCCGCATCTGCGCGGTGGTGACCGCCGAGCTGACCAGCGAGTAGTCGGCATCGGGATGCTGCGTCAGCGCGGTGAATACCACCGACGGATCCTGCTTGGAGATGGCCGCGATCTTGTCCGCGAATCCCTGCACCGTCGTCGCGGCGCGATCGGTGTTGATGTTCCGGGGCGATGCGGTGATGTCGTAGCGGGTGACGGAATCCGCCAGAACCGTGCCGTTGGAGTCCGTGATGCTGCCGCGCGGCGCATAGGTCGTGACGGCAATCGCGCGTTTGTCATAGGACTGCTTGTCGAGTTCGTCCGCGCGCACGATCTGTATGTCGACGAGCTTGCCCACGAATACCGAGACCACGGCGAAGACCAGCACGATGGCGATGGCCAGTCGCCTGCGGCTCCGCTTCGGGTGATCCACTCGCCTGCTTCCTGAGGTCTCGACGGGTCGGCTAGTGCGTATTGGGAGCCGGTATCGAACCCGACGCTACGTCAGCATTGCCGGAACCCGCGGTAGCGGTCGCGGGGTTTCCCGCAGCCGGTGTCGACATGCGAGCATCCTGCTGGGCGGTCACAGCGGGGGTGAGCAGCACATTCGTCACCAGCGCCTGGCCGTTCGGATCGGTCGCGCTGCTGGTGCCGGCGGCTGTCGGGCTCTTCAGCACCGAGCCGTCGGAAAGGCGCAGCCAGCCCGAACCACTGTTGTTCATCACCATTCCGAGCGTGGTCGCCTGGGCGGCCAGGTTTTGCGGCGACTGCAGTACGTTGAGCGACTCGGTGAGTGTCTGCTTGTCGCGGGCGAGGTTCTTCTGCTGGGACTGCAGCGACGAGATCTGGTACGCGCCATCGGAGAGCGCGATGCTCAGGAGGAGTTGCGCCATGAGGATCACGAACAGGCCGACGACCGCGACGATCGCATAGACGATCCGCGGCCTGCGACGACGCTGGACGCGGGTCGCGACGATCTCGATGTGTCGGTTTGGCTCGATGTGTCGGTTCGGCTCGACGTGCCGGGTCGGCTGCGCTTCGCGCGGTGCGCGTGCTGGCAGATATGCGGGGAGCGAACTCATGCGGCCTTCCCTCTCTTCTCCGGGTCGCGCAGTCGTTCCGCCGCGCGAAGGCGCACGGGCGTTGCTCTCGGGTTCTCGGCCCGCTCGACATCGCTCGCCAGCTCGGCTCCGCGAACCAGCAGTTTCAGCTCGGGGCGATGCTCTGGCAGTTCGACCGGGAGTCCTGCCGGCGCCGTGGAACTGGATGCCGCGGCAAGAGCGCGCTTCACGATGCGATCCTCGAGGGACTGGTACGCCAGAACGACGATGCGACCGCCCACCTCGAGTCGGCCGATGGCCGCAGGAATGGCGGTAGCGAGCACCGACAGCTCCTGGTTCACCTCGATGCGCAGGGCCTGGAAGACCCGTTTGGCCGGATGCCCGTTGCGCTGCACGGCCACCGGCGTCGCCGCGGTGATGAGCTCGACCAGCTGGGCGGACCGCACGAGAGGCGAGGCGGCGCGGCGCTCGACGATGCGTTTCGCATAGCGCTGCGCGAGGCGTTCCTCGCCGTACTCCCAGAAGATGCGGCGAAGTTCCTGCTCGCTGTAGTCGGCGAGGATGCGCTCAGCAGTGAGCGGCGATGTCGCATCCATGCGCATGTCGAGCGGGGCATCCTTCGAGTAGGAGAAGCCGCGCTCGACGCGGTCGACCTGAAGAGATGACACACCGAGGTCGAACAGGATGCCGGACACCGTGGCGATTCCCAGAGTGTCGAGCGAGCTGTCGATCTCGTCGTACACAGTGTGGACGAGGTGCACGCGGTCGCCGAATCGCGCGAGCCGCTCCCCTGCGATGGCGAGAGCGTCGGTGTCGCGGTCGAGCCCGACGAGCTCGAGCTCGGGAAAGCGATCGAGGAAGGCTTCGGCATGCCCCGCCATTCCCAGCGTTGCATCGACGAGCACCGCGCCAGGTCGCCCGAGCGCCGGCGCGAGCAACTCGACGGTGCGATCGAGCATGACGGGAACGTGGATCTGGGATTCGGCCATGGCGGTCGGGGTATTCGTGGTCCCTTTCGCCTGATCCCCATCCGGTCCGACCTGCCACCGGGGAAGTGGCGGCAGGGTTGAACGGCTGGGAGTCAGGTGCAAGGCACTAGAAGAGTCCCGGGATCACCTCCTCCGAGATCTCGGAGAACGAGGATTCCTGCTCGGAGTAGTAGGTCTCCCAGGCGGCGGTGTCCCAGATCTCGGCGTGGGCGCCCGCACCGATCACCGTGAGATCACGGTCGAGGCCGGCGTAAGCGCGGAGTGTCGCGGGAACAGTGAAGCGATGCTGGCCATCCGGTGTTTCGGCGCTGGCGCCGGAGAGGAACATGCGCAGGAAGTCTCGGCCCTGCTTGTTGGTGATGGGCGCCTCGCGGATCTTCTCGTTGAGTTCTTCGAAACCCTTCGCGCTGAACACGTAGAGGCAGCGCTCCTGACCACGGGTCACGACGAGGCCGCCTTCGAGCTCTCCCCAGAATTTCGCGGGCAGGATCACCCGGCCTTTGTCATCGAGCTTGGGGGCGTATGTGCCAAGAAACATCGGCTCGACCCCCTTCACTCTCCACACGGCAGTGGTTTTCCTCCACTTTACTCCACTATCCCCCACAATATCGAGAAAATGATGCCTATTCGTATCAAGGGTTGACAATTAGCCCCGCAATTACGGGGTCTTAGGGCTCCGTGGAGGGTGGAGGGGAATATCGACACCCAGCCCGAAAATGAGGGAAATCGCGCGGCGGATACTCGAAGGGCACAAAAAAGGGCCGACCGGTTGGCCGACCCTCAGTTAGTGCTTATTCAATAAGTGCAGGCGGTTACTGCTCGTTCTCGTCCTGGCGCTTGTCCCAGCGCTCATTGAGCTTGTCCATGAACCCGGGACGCGGAGCGGAGGCCGGCACCTCGGAACCATCGGGGGCGGTGCCAGCGCTGGTGCGGGGAGTTGAGAGCGCGAGCAGCACGCCGACGAACATGACTACGAACCCGATCACACCAACGATCGGCTGGCGGAGCGCCACACCAGCGATAATCGTGGCTACGCCGACAAGCGCGACAAGCAGGCCGATGACGATCGTGCGGTAGTTGCGACGGCCACCACGGTTGCCGACGGTCGCGACGAAGTCGGCGTCGTTGTGATAGAGGCTGCGCTCCATCTCTTCGAGAAGGCGCTGTTCGTGCTCGGAAAGCGGCATCCCCACGCTCCTCACGCTCGAATTCGGCGACTGCTTACCGTCAATAGTATGCCTTCGCCGCATCACTAGGGTAGAACCGTGGCTGAGAGTACCCGGTTAGTTGATCTCGTGCAGGCCGGCATCGACGGATTCCTCGACGACAGGCGACCGGTGCTCGCCGCGATCTCCCCCGATCTCGCGCCCTTCGTCGACTTCTCGCGGGATCTCCTGAAGGGCGGCAAACGCTTCAGGGCACTCTTCTGCTACTGGGGCTGGCAGGCCGCGACCTCCGGTGCAGGCTTCGACCCGCTCGTCGACAAACCCGCCGCCGATGAACTTCACGCGGTCGTTCTCGCCGCGAGCGCCCTGGAGATCTTCCACGCGGCCGCGCTCGTACACGACGACATCATGGACAACTCCGACACGCGCCGAGGTCGGCCATCCGCACATCGTCGGTTCGAGGCGCTCCACAAGGACGGCGGGTGGACGGGCAGCGCCAGGGGGTTCGGCCAGTCCGCCGCACTGTTGCTCGGCGACCTGCTGCTCGGCTGGAGCGACGAGCTGTTCGACACCGGCATCCGGCTCATACCGTCACTGTCGATTCGGGAGTCGGCACGCGAAGTCTTCAACGAGATGCGGACGGAGGTGACCGTCGGGCAGTACCTCGACATTCTCGAGGAACGAGCATGGCGAAGCTTCGCCGATGTCGACCAGCTGAGCCGCGCCCACCGGGTGATCGTCTACAAGTCGGCGAAGTACAGCATCGAGGCTCCCCTGGTGATCGGGGCGACGCTCGGTGGCGGCTCGGCCGCCCAGCGCGTGGCGCTCCGCGAGTTCGGGCTCCCGCTCGGCATCGCGTTCCAGCTTCGGGACGACATGCTCGGTGTGTTCGGCGATCCCGAGATCACCGGCAAACCGGCGGGCGACGATCTGAGGGAGGGCAAGCGAACCGTGTTAATAGCCCTCGCGCGCACGATGCTGCCGGCCGGCTCGTCCCGACTGCTCGACGAGTTGCTCGGTGACCCGGAACTCACCCAGCAGCAGGTGTCCATGCTGCAGACCTCGATCAGGGAGTGCGGGGCGGTCGACGAGGTGGAGCGCATCATCGAGCACAATGTGCGGATGGCGCTTGCCGCGCTCGGAGCAGCACCGATTTCCAGCGCGGCGCGGTCGCAACTGGCCGCCCTCGCCGACACCGTGGCGAAGCGCGCCGCCTAGCTCAGAACCCTAAGGCCTGGGCAACCCGCCGCACCTCGGCCTTGCGGCCGGCGCGAAGCGCCTCGATCGGCGAGATGCCGAGGCTCTCTTCGGGGTTGAGCAGCCAGTGCATGGCCTCTTCGTCGTTGTAGCCGCTGTCGGCAAGCACCACGAGTGTTCCCCTGAGTTCGGGCAGCGGCTCGTTCTCGCGGATGAAGAGCTCCGGCACCTTCCAGACGCCGTCGACGCGCAATGCCAGCAGGGTTCGATCTTCGATCAGCCGGCGTACCTTGCTCACGCCGATGCCGAGCACCTCGACCAGCTCGGGGATCGTCAGCCAGCGCAGGTCCGAATCATTACTCACAGGTCAAGACTGCCAGACCGGGACGCTGGATGCCCTGAAGGCGGGCCGATAGCCAAATGTTTCGAGTGTGTTACGTGAAATAACATCAGCCACAATAATTGACAGGACAATCCAACTGTGTCAGCGTTGGTTCAGGTTGGCAATGCCTGCGGGGGCGGGCTACAAAGGGGAAACGATGAGCACGTCCGAGCAGCACCGACGGATGTCACGCTTGCGCGGCAGCGCGCTGCCCATTGTCCTGGCCGGTTCGATGGTGGCAGGGCTGGGGATGACGGGGCCGATCGAGCCCATCGTCGCGAAGAAGTCGGAGAAGCCGAAGACGACGCCGGTCACGCTGGTGAAGTCGATCCGTACCGTGTTCATGTCGGCATCCCCCGCCGTCTCGACCATCACTCCCGCGACGACAACCGTCGCGGATGCGCCCATGACATACACGGTGGTGGTTGGCGACACCGTCAGCAGCATCGCCGGGCACTACGGCCTGGCCACGGCCTCCGTGCTGGCGCTCAACGGACTCGGCTGGAAATCGATCATCTTCCCGGGCCAGCAACTCAAGCTGACCAACTCGGGAATCTTGCCAGTAGCGAACACCAGCGGCGCAGACGACAGCGCCGCCGTGACCAAATACACGATCCAGTCGGGCGACACCGTCGGTGCGATCGCCGCGCGCTTCGGCATCGCCACCCAGACCCTGCTGAGCGCGAACGGCCTCGGCTGGTCGAGCATCATCTACCCGGGCCAGACGATGACCATCCCTGGAGCGTCCGCAATCGCGGACGCCACTCCCGCCGTCGCGATCAGCAGCACCGTCCCGGTCGTCGCACAGTCGACCTCGTACACGATCCTGGCGGGCGACACACTCACGAGCATCGCGGCGAAATACGGTGTCAGCGCCACGGCCCTGGTTGCCGCGAACGGCATGTCACTGTCGAGCACTATCTACGCCGGCCACACTCTCGTCATTCCCGGCGCGTCGGACATCCAACTCACCTCCGCGACCACGACGATCCTCACGCCGGAGATGGCCGGAAACGCCCGCACCATCATCCAGGTCGGCCGCTCACTCGGCGTGCCCGACTACGGGATCGTCATCGCGCTCGCGACCGCGCTGCAGGAATCCGGGCTCCGCAACCTTCCATACGGTGACCGCGACTCCCTTGGCCTGTTCCAGCAGCGGCCGAGCGCCGGCTGGGGATCGGCATCCCAGCTGCTCACGCCCAGCTACGCGGCGCGGCTGTTCTTCGGTGGCGCGAGCAACCCGAATGCCGGAAACACGAAGGGCCTGCTGGATATCGCGGGCTGGCAGTCGAAGACGGTCACCCAGGCGGCCCAGGCTGTGCAGCACTCCGCATACCCCGATGCCTACGCGAAATGGGAAGCGACGGCCCGCAAGGCCCTCGCCGACCTCGCCTGAACCCACCGACTGGACTACCGATAACTCGGTTCCCAGTGTTTCACCGGCCGTGAACAGCAGCCCAACTTTAGACTTGGGCGGTGAGCATCAACAGCACGGATCCCCTGATCGGCAGGTTGATCGACGGCCGATACCAGGTGCGCTCACGCATCGCCCGCGGTGGAATGGCAACCGTCTACCTCGCAACAGACCTGCGGCTCGAGCGCCGGGTCGCCATCAAGGTGATGCACGGCCACCTGGCCGATGACTCCAACTATCGAGCGAGATTCATCCAGGAGGCGCGCTCGGCCGCCAGACTCGCCCATCCCAATGTGGTGAACGTCTACGACCAAGGGCAGGACGGCGAGACCGCCTACCTCGTGATGGAATATCTCCCCGGCATCACGCTGCGCGACCTGCTGCAGGAGCACCAGGTGCTCACCACCGTGCAGGCGATGGACATCATGGAGGCCATTCTCTCCGGTCTCGCGGCCGCGCATAAGAACGGGATCGTGCACCGTGACCTGAAGCCCGAGAACGTGCTGCTGGCCGACGACGGGCGCATCAAGATCGGGGACTTCGGCCTGGCCCGCGCGGCGTCCGCGAACACCGCAACCGGCAACGCCCTTCTCGGCACGATCGCCTACCTCTCCCCCGAGCTCGTCACACGCGGAATCGCCGACGCACGCAGCGACATCTACGCGGTCGGCATCATGCTCTACGAGATGCTCGCCGGCGAGCAGCCGTTCAGGGGTGAGCAGGCGTTCCAGATCGCCAACCAGCACGCCAACGACACCGTGCCGACGCCCAGCACCAAGAACCCGCGCGTGCCGGCGGAACTCGACGAACTCGTGCTTTGGGCGACGGCGCGCGATCCGGAGCAACGCCCTCGCGACGCGCGCGCCATGCTCGAGCAACTGCACGAGACGGAGGCGATACTGCGCGACGGCGAGCCGTCGACTGCCACGTCCGCCCAGCGCACCGTCGTGATGCCGACCGCGGCCGCATCGTCGCCGGGAGCGACAGCGGAGACCCAGGTCATCGCCGCCCGCGCCAGGCACCGCACCGGCCCGATCCTTGCCGAGTCGGCGCAGGCTCTCGCCGTGAAATCGGACAAGCGTCGCTCGCGCGGCTGGTGGTTGTTCGGCCTCGTGATCCTGGTTGCCGCGCTCGCGGGTGGAACCGGCTGGTATTTCGGCGCAGGCCCTGGTGCGCACCTCACGATCCCGAGCGTGGCCGGTGCCAGCCAGGCCGACGCGACCAGCACCCTGACGAAGCTCGGACTGAAAGTGTCCCCGACCGCCGGCAGCGCATACTCTCCCACGGTCGCGAAGGGCACGGTCGCCCAGACCACCCCCGCCATCGGCACCTCCGTCGTCCGAGACAGCACCATCACCCTGCTGCTCTCGAACGGGCCCCAGCCCCGACCGATCTCGAAGTTCACCGGCCTCACCCAGAGCGCCGCGATCGCGCAGATCAAGGGCGAGCATTTCACCTACGACGCCAAGAAGTCGACCAACCAGTTCGACCCGTCCGCGCCGCTCGACACCGTCATCCAGGCTCTCGGAGTCGACGGTACCGACCTCGCGACGGTCACCACCTACGGCGACCAGCAGGCGATCCATCTCGTCGTCTCCGCAGGGCCTCTTCCTGCCGTCTCAGGAATGTCCGTCTCGGACGCGACGGCCGCGCTGAAGAGCGTCAACGTCACGGCGACGGCGGGCAAGCAGGACTACAGCGACACCATCAAGTCAGGGCTGGTGATCGGCGTCGACACCCCCCTCGACTCGAGCGGCAAGGCGATCCCCATCCATCCAGGAGACAGTGTCAACCTGGTCGTCTCGCAGGGGCCGGAGCCCGTGCCCGTGCCCGATGTGATCGGGCAGGTGTGGTCGACGGCGAAACAGGCGCTGACCGCGGCCGGGTTCCAGATCAAGTTCAAAAACGGCACCAGCCAGGGGCTCGCGAACAGCTTCCCGAACGTCGCGACCGTGAAGTCGATCGATCCGGGTGTCGGGTCGACCGTGCTGCACGGTAGTACGGTCACCGTGACGCTGAGCGCCAGCGGTTAGCAAAAGCGGGTCGAGCTTGTCGAGACCTCACCAGTGAGTAGCTCTTCGTGAGGTCTCGACAAGCTCGACCCGCTCAACCGCTAGTGCTGGCCTAACTCCTCGGCCACGAGGAACGCGAGCTCCAGCGACTGCATGTGGTTGAGGCGCGGGTCGCACAGTGACTCGTAGCGGGTCGCAAGGGTTGCCTCGTCGATCTGCTCCGAGCCGCCCAGGCACTCCGTGACATCGTCGCCGGTCAACTCGATGTGAATGCCGCCCGGGTTCGTGCCCGCCGCACGGTGGGCCTCGAAAAAGCCCTTCACCTCGTCGACCACATCGTCGAAGCGTCGCGTCTTGTAGCCCGTCGGCGTGGTGAGCCCGTTGCCATGCATCGGGTCGGTGACCCACAGCGGTGTCGCATCGAACCCCTTGATCGCTTCGAGCAGCGGTGGGAGCGCGTCGCGCACTTTACCGGCGCCCATGCGCGTAATGAAGGTGAGCCGGCCGGGCTCCCGATCGGGGTCGAGCTTCTCGATCAGGCGCTCCATGTCGTCGGCGCTCGTCGTCGGGCCGAGCTTCACGCCGATCGGGTTGCGCACCCGCGACATGTAGTCGACGTGTGCTCCGTCGAGATCCCTGGTGCGTTCGCCGATCCAGAGGAAATGTGCCGAGGTGTTGATCGGTGTGCCATTGCGCGAATCGATGCGGGTCATCGGCCGCTCGTAGTCCATGAGGAGGGCCTCGTGGCTGGTGTAGAAGTCGACCCGCTTCAGTTCTTCGAAGTCGGCGCCGGCGGCCGCCATGAACTTGATGGCCTTGTCGATGTCGTGGGCCATCTGCTCGTACTTGACGTTCGCGGGGTTGCGCGCGAACCCCTGGTTCCACTTGTGCACCTCACGCAGGTCCGCGAAGCCGCCCTGCGTGAACGCGCGGACGAGGTTGAGGGTCGACGCGGAGGTGTGGTAGCCCTGCACCAGCCGGCGCGCATCGGCCTGGCGCGACTCCGGCGTGAAGTCGTAGCCGTTGACGATGTCCCCACGGTAGGCGGGAAGCGTCACGTCGCCGCGGGTCTCGGTGTCGCTGGAGCGCGGCTTGGCGAACTGGCCGGCCATACGGCCCATCTTCACGACCGGCATCGATGCGCCGTAGGTGAGCACGACGGCCATCTGCAGCACGGTCTTCACGCGGTTGCGGATCTGGTCCGCGGTCGCGCCGGCGAACGTCTCGGCACAGTCGCCGCCCTGCAGCAGGAATGCCTTGCCGGCCGCGGCCGCGGCGAGGCGCGCGCGCAGCACGTCGACCTCGCCGGCGAAGATCAGCGGCGGGAGCGTTGCCAGCTCGGCGGACGCGGCCTGCACGGCCTCGGCATCCGGCCACTGCGGCTGCTGCTTGATCGGCAGCGTCCGCCAATAGTCGAGACCGGCGATCACGGAAGGATCGGCGAGCACGACGGCATCTTCTGACTGGTCAAACACGGGAGCGGAACCTTACTGCTGGGGAACGGGGTCAGCTTCTGGAAAGCGCTGTCTCTTGACACGCGCTGTGGCCCAGCAGGCAAGCCTATCGGCTGACGGACTGCTGCTTCTCTTTCACGGAGGATGCGTAGACGTCCACGTATTCCTGGCCGCTCAGCCGGTCAAGTTCGTACATGATCTCGTCGGTGATGGACCTCAGGATGAAGCGGTCGCCCTCCATGCCTTCGAAGCGGGTGAAGTCGAGCGGTTCGCCGATGATGATGCCGATGCGGCGGATCTTCGGGATCTTCTGGTGGATCGGCATTACCTTCTCGGTGCCGACCATCGCAACGGGCACGACCGGCACCCGGCCTTCGAGGATCATGCGGGCGACACCGGTGCGCCCGCGGTACATCTTGCCGTCGGGGCTGCGAGTGCCCTCCGGATAGATGCCGAGCACGTGCCCGTTGGCCAGGACGCCGAGCCCGGTCTGCAGCGACGCCTCCGAGGCCTTGCCACCCGAGCGGTCGATGGGAAGCATTCCGGTGCCGAGCAAAAAGTTCCTGAGGAACCAGCCGACGAAACCGCGTCGGACGAAATAGTCGCTCTTCGCGAGGAAGCTGATGTGCCGATCCATATAGAGCGGCAGGAAGATCGAGTCGATGAAGGAGAGATGGTTGCTGGCCATGATCACGCCGCCGGTGCTGGGAATGTTCTCCGAACCGATGACCCACGGTCGGAAGATCAGGGTGAGCAGCGGCCCCGCCACGACGTTCTTCATGAACTTATAGAACATCGCCCTAACCTACCGTGACCGTGGTCAGCGCGACTCGGCGTGCAACCGCGCGAGGTCTGCCGCGCCCACCACGCCGGCGTCATTGACGAGCTGGGCGATCGTGAATTCCGGCTCCGGGTGATAACCACGAGCCGGAAGATGGGCGAGGAACGATTCGCGGATCGGGTCGAGCAGCAGGTCCCCGGCGATCGCGACTCCCCCGCCGAAGACGAACAGCTTCGGGTCGAGAACGGCGCTGAGCGAGGCGCAGGCCTGGCCGAGCCAGCTTCCCAGTTCGCGCAGCGCCTGCAGGGCACCGGCGTCGCCGGCGACGATCAGGTCGGCGACGTCAGGCCCCGTGAGTTCGCCCTTTTCGGCCCTGACCGCTGCGAGGGCAAGACCGATTCCGCCGACATCCGCGATGGCGTTCGCCATGCGAAGCAGGGCACGACCGGAGCCGTACTGTTCGATGCAGCCCCTGGCGCCGCATCCGCAGGGAAGTCCGTCGGGAACGACACGCATGTGACCGAGTTCGGCGCCGGCGCCATAGCCGCCGCGGAACAGCCTGTCTTGCGTGACGATCGCGCCGCCGACCCCCGTCCCGATGGTGAGCATGGTCATATCGGTCGAGTTGCGGCCGGCGCCGAACCGGAACTCCGCCCAGCCGGCGGCGTTCGCGTCGTTGTCGATGGTGATGTCGAGGTCGAGCCGGGCGAGCAGCCGTTCGCGCAGCGGCTCGTGACGCCAGCTGATGTTGGGCGTGTAGTAGACGGTCGACTGGGCCGTGTCGATGAAGCCAGGCGCCGCGACGCCGGCAGCGCGAATGTCCCGCCCCGCGGCGAGTCGAGTGACCATGGCGACCACCTCGTCCACGATCCGCGCCGAATCCCCTGCGGGTGTTGCCACCCGGTCATCGACGACGATCTCGCCCTCTTCGGAGACCACAGCTCCGGCGATCTTCGTTCCGCCGATGTCGATTCCTATGGAGTGCACCCGCCAAGTCTAGGGAGTGCCGGCCGTGGTCACGGGCCTCGACGTCGAACCCCCGAGTACACTGGAAACTACTGGATCAACCGGTGCCGAAGGAGTTACCGTGCAAGAGATTGTCAAGCCGGCGGTGGTCGCCACAGACCCCGATGCGAACATCACGGACCTGCTGGTGGAGCGGGTCAAACTCACCCCGGACCGAGCGCTGTTCTCGCTTCAGGACGGTAATGGCGGGTGGACCGACATCACGTCGGCCGAATTCCTTGCCCGCGTCACCGCCCTCGCCAAGGGCCTCGTCGCCGCAGGCATCCAGCCCGGCGACAAGATCGGCCTGATGAGCCGTACCCGCTTCGAGTGGACGCTGCTCGACTTCGCCGCCTGGTTCGCCGGCGCACTTCTGGTGCCCGTCTACGAGACGTCGTCGCCCAGCCAGGTGCACTGGGACCTGAGCGACTCCGGCGCGGTCGCGTTCGTGGCAGAGACGCCCGACCACTTCGCCCGCTTCGACGAGGTGCACGCCGACCTGCCGCTGATCGAGCACGTCTGGCAGATCCACCTCGGCGACCTCGACAAGCTCGCCAAATCGGGCACCGGGGTCACCGACGAGGAGATCGAACGCCGTCGCAACCTGGCCAAGGGGTCGGATATCGCCACCCTGATATACACCGCGGGAACAACCGGCAAGCCCAAGGGCTGCATCCTCACGCACTCCAATTTCGTGGAGCTCTCGCGCAACTCGCTCAAATCGTTCCCGGAGATCGTCAACCCCGACTCCAGCACGCTGCTCTTCATCACCCTGGCGCATGTCTTCGCCCGCTTCATCTCGGTACTCAGTGTGCACGGCGGCGTGAAGGTCGGCCACGAGGGTGACACCTCGCAACTGCTGCCGGCGATGGCGTCGTTCCGCCCGACCTTCCTGCTCGCGGTCCCCCGCGTGTTCGAGAAGGTCTACAACGCCTCGGAGCAGAAGGCCGAGGGCGACGGGCGCGGCAACATCTTCCGGCGTGCCGCCGCCGTCGCGATCGCGCACTCGAAGGCACTCGACGCCGGCAGCGTCCCGCTGGGGCTGCGCCTGCAGTTCGCTCTCTTCGACCGGCTCGTGCTGTCGAAGATCCGCACGGCAATGGGTGGCAACGTCAAGTACGCCATCTCCGGCTCGGCGCCGCTCGGTCTGCGCCTCGGCCACTTCTACCGCAGCCTCGGCATGACGGTCATGGAGGGCTACGGGCTCACCGAGACCACCGCTCCGGTTTCGGTCAACCTTCCGTCCCAGTTCAAGATCGGGACCGTCGGCCCGCCCCTTCCCGGCATGTCGGTGCGCATCGCCGAGGATGGCGAGATCGAGGTCAAGGGCATCGATGTCTTCGCCGGCTACTGGAACCGCCCCGAGGAGACCGCGAAGGTCTTCGACGACGGTTGGTTCATGACCGGTGACATCGGCCAGATCGATGACGACGGTTACATCACCATCACGGGTCGCAAGAAGGAGATCATCGTCACCGCCGGCGGCAAAAATGTCGCGCCGGCAGCGCTCGAAGACCCGATCCGCGCGAACCCGATCATCAGCCAGGTGGTCGTCGTCGGAGAGCAGAAGCCGTTCATCGCGGCACTGATCACCCTCGATGACGAGATGCTGCCCGTCTGGCTGAACAACAACGGCGAAGACGCGACCCAGAGCGTGGCCGAGGCCGCGCACAACCCGAAGGTGCTCGCCGAGGTGCAGAAGGCTGTGGATGCCGCGAACAACGGCGTCTCGCGCGCCGAGTCGATCCGCAAGTTCGTCATCCTGCCCGAGGACTTCAGCGAGGCCGGTGGAACGCTCACGCCCAAGTTCAGCATCAAGCGGAACGTGATCCTGGAGCAGTTCTCCGACACCATCGAGGGCATGTACTCGAAGGCGCCGGCCACGGAGGGCATCGCCCACGTTTAGGGCTTAAGCGGGTCGAGCTTGTCGAGACCTCACCGACGTTATTCGTTGGGGAGGTCTCGACAAGCTCGACCCGCTGTCCGTTGCTAGAACCAGGGGGCAGCTCGAATGGCCGCCATCGCCTCGCGGCGGCCCTCTTTGTCGAGGCCGTCGATGAACAGCTTGCCGTCGAGGTGGTCGGTCTCGTGCTGGAGCGCCTGCGCCATGACGCCATCGCCGCTCAGCTCCACCGGGTTTCCCTCGAGGTCGACACCGGTGACGCGAGCGTACGGGTAGCGCAGACGCGGGAAGTAGAACCCGGGAATGGAGAGACAGCCCTCGTCGACGAGCTCCGGCTCACCCGACACCTCCACGAGTTCCGGGTTGATGACATAGCCGATTTCGCCATCCACGTTGTAGCTGAACGCGCGCTGGTTCACACCGATCTGCGGGGCGGCGACGCCGGCGCGACCGGGTACCTCGACGGTCTCGAGGAGGTCCTCGATGAGTCCGCGCACGTCATCCGTCGGCCGAACCGGATCGGACACGGTTTTGAGCACCGGATCACCGAAGATCCGGATCTGCCGTTCGGTCACGACTCGGTAACCGGGATGCCGTCCAGGACGAGCGCCGCGAGTTCGCGCGCCGAGGACCGGGTGAGCGGCTTGAGGTCTTTGAAGTTGATGACGGAGCCCGCCGCCAACTGGGGGTCGTACGGCATGCGCACGATCTCCCGAACGCGCGACTTGAAGTGAGCCTCGATCTCTTCCAGCTTCACCAGGTTGGTGCCCTGGGTGGCGGTGTTGAGGGCGACTATCGCGTTCTTCACGAGGTCGCCGTACCCGTTCGCCTCGAGCCAGGTGAGGGTCTCCGATGCGAGCCGGGCCTCATCGACGCTGCCGCCGGAGACGATCACCACGGCATCCGCGCGCTGGAGGGTCGCCCGCATGACGGAGTGCACGATGCCGGTGCCGCAGTCGGTGAGGACGATCGAGTAGTAGCGCGCGGCGAGGTCGGCGACCACGTTGTAATCGTTCTCGTCGAACGCTTCGGAGAGCAGCGGGTCGGTGTCGGAGGCGAGGATGTCGAGCCGCGTCTCGTCGCGCGACACCATCGCCGAGAAATCGTTGAACGACGAGATCGACGGCGCAGTGGTGACCACATCGCGCACGGTCGACCTGGTCTGCTTGTTCACGCGTTCGCTGAGTGTGCCGCGGTCGGGGTTGGCGTCGACGGCGATCACGCGGTCGTCTCGCGTCTCGGCCATGGCCATCCCGAGCAGCGCAGTGATCGTGGTCTTGCCCACTCCGCCCTTGCGAGTGAGCACGGGGATGAAGCGGGTGCCGCCCTCGAACTTCTTGTCGATTCGCGCGTCGAGCTCTTTGCGGGCGCGCACGGCCGGTGAGTCACCACGGTTCACCACATGGAGGGTGGCCTTGTACAGGAACTCGTTGAGGCCGCCCTCGGGCGCCGGGCGCCGGCGCTTGCTCGTGTCGAGGAGACGCTCCGCGGTGAGCATGCCGGCCGGTTCGGGGCTGGAGGACACGTCGCCGCGCAGGCGCGCGCGACGGTTGTAGACGTCATCCTCCGGCACGGTCTGGATCTGTATGACCTCGGGTGCGATCACATCGATCGATGTCGTGGTCGGCTCGGTGACCTCTACCGATCCCGGGTTCACTGGGGCGTCGACGATCGCGACAGCGAGTTCATCGGCCGGAGCGGTGTGCACGGTCTGCGGAAGCGTCACATCGATCGTGAGACTCTCCGGCAATGCCGCCGCGAGATCGGGCGACGGGGCATCGACGAGTCCAACTGTGCCGTTGGAGCGTGCTGTGCTATTGGACTGCGCCGTGCCGTCGGAATGCGCCGGCTGCTTCCTTCTGGTCGCCATCTAAAGAGTCGCCTTCCGTGAACTAACAACCCTCAACCTTACCGCGCCAAGATGATCGCCTTCCGGGCGTTGACAACGGGCCGAGCGGATGGTTCAGGCCGTTTCGATCTCCAGCAACAGGTCTCCGCCGTCGACCTGCTGGGTCTTCGGTATGGCGAGCCTGCGCACAACACCGCCTACGGAGGCGGTGATCGCGGCTTCCATCTTCATCGCCTCGATCGAGGCAACGCTCTGGCCGGCCTCCACCGTGTCGCCCTCGGCAACCTGAAGTGTGACCACTCCCGAGAACGGCGCGGCAACGTGTCCCGGCTTGGACGTGTCGGCTTTCTCGGCCGCCTTGGTCTGCACTTCGATGCTCCGGTCGCGCACGAATACCGGGCGAAGCTGGCCGTTCAGGATCGTCATGACCGTGCGCATGCCCTTGTCATCGGCCTCGCCGATCGCCTCGAGACCCACGTACAGGCTGACGCCCTTCTCGATGTCCATGATGTGCTCGACGCCCTGTCGCAGCCCGTACAGGTAGTCGACGGTGTCGACCACGGAGAGGTCGCCGTACTGGTCGCGGATATCCTCGAACTGTTTCGTCGGCCCCGGGAACAGCAGCCGGTTCAGCGTCGCCCTGCGGATCTCGGAGTCGCCCTCGAGCGCGTCGCGGTCGGCCTGGCTGACCTCCTCGACGCCGATCTTCACCTTGCGTCCCTTGAGCACCTTGCTGCGGAACGGCTCAGGCCAGCCGCCGGGCAGGTCGCCCAGCTCGCCCGCCATGAAGCCGATCACCGAATCCGGGATGTCGTACTTGTCGGGGTTCTGCTCGAAGTCGGCGGGGTCCGCGTCGGCCGCCGCGAGGGCGAGCGCGAGGTCGCCGACGACCTTCGATGACGGGGTGACCTTCGGCGGGCGCCCCAGCATGACGTTCGCCGCTGCGTACAGGTCCTCGATCTTCTCGAAGTGGTCGGCAAGGCCGAGAGCGATCGCCTGCTGGCGCAGGTTCGAGAGCTGGCCGCCGGGAATCTCGTGCTTGTAGACCCGTCCGGTCGGCCCTGGCAATCCCGACTCGAACGGCTTGTAGACGTGGCGCACGGCCTCCCAGTACGGCTCCAGGTCGGAGACGGCCTGCAGCGAGATGCCGGTGTCGCGGTCGGTGTGCGCGAGGGCCGCGACGAGAGCGGATGCCGACGGCTGGCTGGTAGTGCCAGCCATCGGGGCGCTGGCGACATCCACCGCGTCCACTCCGGCGTTGCTGGCGGCCAGCAGGGTGGCCAGCTGGCCCCCTGCTGTGTCATGGGTGTGCAGGTGCACAGGAAGGTCGAAGCGTGCCCGCAGTGCCGTCACGAGCTTCTCGGCGGCGCCGGCTCGCAGCAGGCCGGCCATGTCCTTGATGGCGATGATGTGCGCGCCGGCATCGACGATCTGCTCGGCGAGGCCGAGGTAGTAGTCGAGGGTGTAGAGCTTCTCGCCCGGGTCGAGCAGGTCGGCCGTGTAGCAGAGGGCCACTTCGGCGACGGCCGTGCCGGTCTCGAGCACCGAGT
>JAODAT010000044.1 GCA_025463565.1 Microbacteriaceae bacterium | reverse complement strand
TCCATCAGCACAACGTCGGGCGCGACCGCGATCGCCCGCGCGATGCAGAGCCGCTGCTGCTGCCCACCGGAGAGCCCCATGCCGGGCTTGTCGAGGCGATCCTTCACCTCGTTCCAGAGGTTGGCGCCCTGCAAGGACTTCTCGACCAGGTCGTCGCCGTCGCGCTTGGTGAGCTTGCGGTTGTTGAGCGTGACGCCGGCGAGCACATTGTCGCGGATCGACATGGTCGGGAACGGGTTCGCCCGCTGGAAGACCATGCCCACCTGGCGGCGCACCAGCACCGGGTCGACGCCGGGGCCGTAGAGATTGTTGCCGTCGATCAGCACCTCGCCCTCCACGTGGGCGCCGGGGATGACCTCGTGCATGCGGTTGAGCGTTCGCAGGAACGTCGACTTGCCGCAGCCGGACGGCCCGATGAGCGCGGTGACGGTGCGGGGTTCGATGGTGATGTTGACACCTTCGACGGCGAGAAAGTCCCCGTAGAAGACGTTCAGGTCGTTGACTTCAATGCGCTTGGACACAGTCTGTCTTTCGGTTCGGCTGAGCTGGCTGTTCGGGTTAGCGGGCGCCCTTGGGCGCGAACGCCCTGGCGACGATTCTGGCGATGATGTTGAGGATGACCACGATGATAACGAGAAGCAGCGCGGCTCCCCAAGACGAGGCGACCGATGCCGCGATGTCCTGCCCCGGAAACTTGTAGCCCGTGTAGGCGAGCACCGGCAGGGTCTGCATCGGGCCGAAGAACGGGTTGACGTTCAGGTTGTCGGTGAAGCTCGCGGCCACGAAGATCGGGGCCGTCTCGCCGATCACCCGGGCGATGGCGAGCATCACGCCGGTGATGATGCCGGCGATGGCGGTGGGCAGCACGATTTTCACGATCGTGGAGAAGCGGGACACTCCGAGGGCGAAGGACGCCTCGCGCAGGTCGTGGGGGACCAGGCGCAGCATCTCCTCGCACGAGCGCACGACGATCGGGATCATCAGCACCGAGAGCGCGACGGACGCGGAAAAACCGCTGAAGGCTTTGGGCCCGACGATGATGGTGAACAGCGAGAAGGCGAAGAGGCCGGCGACGATCGACGGGATGCCGGTCATGACGTCTACCAGGAACGTGACGGCACGCGCCATCCACGAGCTCGGTTTCGCGTACTCCACCAGGTAGATCGAGGTGAGGATGCCGATCGGGATCGACATCAGGGCGGCGATGCCGGTGATGATGAGTGTTCCGAGGATGGCCTGCAGGGCGCCGGCGGTGATGGTGACCTTGAGGGTCGCCGGGTCGAATGCCGCGCCACCGGTCTTGGTGATGAAGTCGGGGGTGAGTTCGCCGATGCCTTTGTAGATCACGGTGATGAGCGTGGACACCAGCGGCGCGAGCGCCAGCAGGAACGCGATGACCACGAGACTGCGCACGACGCGGTCGGTGGCCTTGCGGCGGTTCTCCGCGATCGAAGACAGCACGCCGAGCGCCACCAGGTACAGGATGATCGAGAGGAAGATCCAACCGCCCACGTTGAAGCCGAGCAGCAGCATCACGCCGCCGACGACGAGCAGCGCGCCGACGCCGACGTAGAGCTCGACCAGCTTGGGCAGTTGCCCTGTGGTGAGCGAGTTCGGGATGGGTCCCGGGTTACCGCTGCGCGGGGTGCTGGCCTTCGAGCCGACGATCGCGGTCACTCGTATTCTCCTTCAAGCGCGCCGGATACGGATGCTCCGCCCAAAGCGACGGCGTCGACTCGGCTGGTCGCGTTGCTCGGTACCGCGCTGCGGCCGTCTTTGCGCTGCCGTTTCGGCCGGCCGGGTGTTGACCGGCTCACGATCCAGCGGGCGATGAAGTTCACGGCCAGTGACACGACGAACAGCATCAGGCCCGAGCCGATCAGGGCCGAGCGCTGCAGGTCGTTGGACTCCGGAAAGTTGAGCGCCAGGTTGGCCGCGATCGTCTGCGCGTTGCTGCCGTCGGTGAGGATCTTGAACGAGACGCCGATCGAGGGGGAGATGATAAGCGCGATGGCCATGGTCTCGCCAAGAGCCCGGCCGAGGCCGAGGAGTGTGGCGCTCACGACGCCGGAGCGCGCGTACGGCAGCACGGCCATCCGGATCATCTCCCAGCGGGTCGCGCCGAGTGCGAGAGCTGCCTCTTCATGGAGGCGAGGGGTCTGCAGGAAGATCTCCCGCGAGATGGAGGAGATGATCGGCAGGATCATCACGGCGAGCACGACGCTGCCGGCGAGAATCGTCGAACCGGTGTTCGAGGCCTGGCCGGCGAACAGTGGGATGAACCCAAGGTGGTCGTTCAGCCACTGCGTGAGCGGAAGCAGCAGGGGCCGGATGACGATGATGCCCCAGAGACCGAACACGATGGAGGGCACGGCGGCCAGCAGGTCGACCAGGTAGCCGAGGATGCCGGCGAGGCGACGCGGCGCGTAGTGCGAGATGAAGAGTGCGAT
Organism: Microbacteriaceae bacterium; assembly: GCA_025463565.1. Taxonomy (GTDB): domain Bacteria; phylum Actinomycetota; class Actinomycetes; order Actinomycetales; family Microbacteriaceae; genus Lacisediminihabitans. The sequence continues at coordinate 6,418 of JAODAT010000044.1, read as the reverse complement.
GCCGATGGCGATCGGGGCGCCGATGATGAGGGCGATCAGTGAGACCCACAGGGTGCCGAAGAGCAGCGGCCCGACATAGGCCCAGAAGCTGGAGAAGCCTGCTGTGGGGCCTGTGGTGAGCAGCGAGTTCGTCTGCCAGTTGGCGACGATGGCGGGCATCGCCCGGATGATCAAGAAGAGGGCGACAGCGGCCAGGATGACCATGATGAGCGCCGCGGAGCCGAAGCTGAAGCCGAAGAAGATGCGGTCGGCGGGCCGGGCTTTCACCCGGATGGCGGTGCCGGGTCGTGCAGTCTGACGGGAAGGAACAGCTTGGTTGGTGCTCACTGGATTCTTTCTCGAGGAGGCTGACGACCCGGCATCGCTACCGGATTAGATGAAGCGTATTACTTGATGAGCGCGAGGCTCTTTACAGCTTCCTTCAGGATCGACGTCGGCAGCGGTGCTGAGCCGGCGTTGACCGAGGCGACCTTCTGGCCGACGTCGCTCAGGATGAAGGACAGGTACGCCTTCGTGAGCTTCGCCTGTGCGGCGTCCTTGAACGTGGTGCACGCGACGACGTAGGAGAGCAGCGGAATCGGGTAGGAGTCCGTGTTCGTGATCTTCGAGTAGTCGAGCGTCTCGGACAGGTCGCCGGTTCCGGTCGGAGCAGCGGTTGCCGCAGCCTCGAACGCGTTGGTCGCGCCGGTCTGCGAGTAAGCGACGAACTTCTTGGAGGTACCGACCTGGACCTGCGCGGCCGTGACCGAACCGATCGAGGAGTTGTCGGCGTAACCGATCGTGCCCGCACCGGCCGTGACGGTGTTCACAACACCGGCGCCACCCTGCTGGCCCGAGGTGCCCGGGACGGGCCACGCGGTGCCATTGGCCTGCGTGAAGATGCTCGGCTGGGTGTCCTTCAGGTACTTGGTGAAGTTAGCAGTCGTGCCCGATCCGTCGGAACGCGTGACGACGGTGATCGGCGTCGCGGGAAGCGTGACGCCTGCGTTGTCGGCGGCGATCGCCGGGTCGTTCCAGGTGGTGATCTTCAGCTCGAAGATGCTGGCAATGGTGGCCGAGGAGAGCTTCAGGTTCGAAACACCCGCGAGGTTGTAGATGATCGCGACGCCGGACAGGTACGCCGGGATGTCGAGTCCGCCGCCGGCGCCACAGGTGGTCTGTGCCGAGGTGACCTGGGTCGGGTTGAGCGACGAGTCGGTACCAGCGAAGTCGTAGCTGCCGGCGAGCCAGTTGGTGACGCCACCGCCCGAGCCCTGCGACTTGTCATAGTTGATGGTGACGCCGGTCGCCTGAGCCTTGAACGCGGCGGTCCACGCGGTCTGCGCGTTAGCCTGGGCGCTCGAACCACCAGCGGTGAGGGTGCCGGTGAGCGTCGGGTCGACCTTGTAGGTGACTCCCGCGTCAGCGGTGGGGGTGGTCGAGGCGGACGGGGTGCTCGTGGCCGAGCAGCCCGCGAGAGCGAGTGCGGCGGTGAGCGCGACTGCGCCGACCACTGCTGCGTTCTTGAACTTCACTGTGTTCCCTTCGGGATGATGTCAGACCGGTGCCGGTCCACCAAGCGAAGCTACGTGTGGAGATTAACCAAGTTTGCGCCGGAAGGTGAACGGGAGGTTAACGCGGGCACAACAAACGGCTACGCGACGCGCTCTCAGAGGACTGCGGGCCCGTGCGTCTCGATCGCGACGAGGCCCTGGTCGGGGTGGGCGATCGAGATGTGCAGCACGGTGAACTCCGCGGTAGCGAGCATCCCCGCGCGCTTGAGCGGGGCATCCAGGGGCGTATTCGTCGCTGCGGCAACTGCGTCGATGATGCCGGGAAGCACAGGGCCGTGGCTGCACAGCACTACCGCCCTCTGCTTCGCCATTCGCTTGCGCACGATCTTGTTCACCTTCGCGGTGCCGTCCTCGTAGGCATCCTGGCTGATGCCGGCCTCGTGCTTAACCGGCAGTCCGGTGACGGATGCGGTCGGTTCGATGGTCGTCACGCAGCGCACGGCGGTGGAGCTGATCAGCTTCGTCGGCCCCCATGCTGCGATGGCCGGTGCGACGCTGTTCGCCTCTACCAGTCCGCGATGCAGCAGCGGCCTGGTCGCGTCGGGGCCGTCCCAGCTGCCGGGCGGCACCGCTTTGCCGTGCCGCAGCGCGATGATCGGGAAGGTGCGGGCATTGCCGGCCTTCACCAGCTTCGCGAAGCGGTCGAGAACGTCACGGTCGCGGTCATAGCTGAGAGCCGCCCGCGCGGCCTTGACAGTGAGCCACTCGAGCGAGGCGATCTCCTGGTTCGGCTCGAATGTTGACAGCTCGAGCGCGGAATCCGCCACCTCGGCCGTCCAGTAGTAGACGATCTTCTCGCGGCCGCCGGGCAGCGTGTACTCGACGGTTCCGAGCGGCGACCCCAGTGCGAGGCTGAGACCGGTCTCCTCCTGGAGCTCGCGGACGGCGGCCTGCGGTGGTGTCTCCCCCGGATCGACCTTGCCCTTCGGAAGGCCGACGTCGGCGCGTTCGCCACGATGCACGAGCAGCACTTGGGTTTCATCGCCGTCCAGCCGCCAGCACACGGCACCGGCGGCAACGACAACTGCGGGGGAGGCGAGGGTCACCGGGCGACCCCGGGCCGGCGGCGATGGGAGATCTGGCGCATGAGCACATTCTGTTCGTCCTGAAGAGGACTGCCGTCGGCACTCGTGGCATGCCGGGTCCAGTGGCCGTCATCGGCGAGGGACCATGATGCGGTGTCCTCCGACATCGCGAGGTTCAGCATCTCGTCGATCTCTTTCAGGTGGTCGGGACTGGTGAGGCGCACCAGGGCTTCGATCCGGCGATCGAGGTTGCGGTGCATCATGTCGGCGCTGCCGATGTACACCTGCGGGTCGCCGTTGTTGGCGAACGCGAAGATGCGGGAATGCTCAAGATAACGGCCGAGGATGGACCGTACGGTGATGTTCTCGCTCAGCCCGGGCACCCCCGGTTTGAGCACGCAGATGCCGCGCACCAGCAACTGCACGGGCACGCCGGCCTGGCTGGCACGGTAGAGCCCGTCGATGATGGCCTCGTCGACGATGGAGTTGAGCTTCAGCCGGATGCCCGAGGGCAGCCCGTTGTTCGCGTTCTCGATTTCGACCTGGATGCGCTTAAGCAGCCCCTTGCGCAGGTGGCGCGGCGCCACGAGAAGTCGTTTGAACTTCTTCTCGATCGCATAGCCGGACAGCTCGTTGAACAGGCGGGTGAGGTCTTTGCCTACCGTGTCGCTGGCGGTGAGCAGGCCGAGGTCTTCGTAGATGCGACTGGTCTTCGGGTTGTAGTTGCCGGTGCCGATGTGGCTGTAGTGCCTGAGCACCCCGGACTCCTGCCGGATCACCAGCGCCAGCTTGCAGTGCGTTTTCAGCCCGACCAGCCCGTACACGACGTGCACTCCGGCTTTCTCGAGCTTGCGTGCCCAGGAGATGTTCGCCGACTCGTCGAACCGTGCCTTGATCTCGACCAGCGCCAGCACCTGTTTGCCCGACTCGGCCGCCGAGATCAGGGCTTCGACGATCGGGCTGTCACCCGAGGTGCGGTAGAGGGTCTGCTTGATGGCGAGCACGTTCGGGTCGGCGGCGGCCTGCTCGAGGAATGCCTGCACGCTCGTGGCGAATGACTCGTATGGGTGGTGGAGCAGGATGTCCTGCCGCGAGATCGACCCGAAGATGTCGGGCGCCGCGGTGGGCTCGATCGGCATCAGCTGCGCCGCGGTCACCGGCACGTGCTTGCGGTACTTGAGGTTCGGGCGGTCGATCTTCGCCAGCTCGAACAGGCCGGCCAGGTCGAGCGGTGCGGGCAGGCGATAGACCTCGGCTTCGGTGATGTCGAGCTCGCGCACCAGCAGGGTGAGGGTGAGGTCGTCCATGTCGTCGGTGATCTCGAGCCGGATCGGCGGCCCGAAGCGGCGCCTCAGCAATTCGCGCTCGAGGGTCTGGATGAGATTCTCGGACTCGTCCTCCTCCAGCTCGACATCCTCGTTGCGGGTGACCCGAAACTCGTGGTGGTCGAGAACCTCCATGCCGGGGAACAGGTCGCCGAGGTGATTCGAGATGAGATCTTCGAGCGGGATGAAGCGCTGGCGGCCGCTGCCGTCATCCTGCAACTGCACGAAGCGGGGGAGCATCGGCGGAACCTTGAGGCGGGCGAACTCCTCCTTGCCGGTCTTCGGGTTGCGCACGCGGATCGACAGGTTGAGCGAGAGGCCGGAGATGTACGGGAAGGGATGCGCGGGGTCGACCGCGAGGGGCATCAGCACCGGGAAGATCTGGGACGAGAAGATCTCGTACAGCGCGGTGCGGTCGGCTTCGGCGAGGTCGGCCCAGGTCTCGACGTGGATTCCCTCGTCATCCAGGTCGGGCTTGACCAGTTCGCGGAACGCGGCAGCGTGGCGCAACATCAGCTGGTGTGCCTTGTCCTGGATGAGGGAGAGCACTTCGGTGGGCGCGGTGCCGACGTTGGTCGGAACGGCAAGGCCGGTGAGGATGCGGCGCTTCAGCCCCGCGATGCGCACCATGAAGAACTCGTCGAGGTTGCTCGCGAAGATGGCGAGGAAGTTGGCCCGCTCCAGCAGCGGAACCGTCGGATCCTCGGCGAGTTCCAGAACACGGGTGTTGAACGACAGCCAGCTCAGTTCGCGGTCGAGGTAGCGGTCGGGCGGCAGCGTGCCGTCGTCGACCCAGATCTCGTCGTCATAGTCGTCGTCCAGGCTGTCGGTAGCGATGCTTGCGCCCGCCAGGTAGCCGTCGGTGTCCATGCCCCCATCCAACCACCTACGCCGGTGAACGCGGAGTGAACGCGTCGCAGCCCTCCTTCCGCTGCCCGGTCGGCGTTGTGCTGTCCGTCAACGCGCAGCAGACCGCCGATCGGGCGGCGCTAACGGCGGAGGAGGTACTGGATGTCGACCGATCGGTCGGTGAAGCCCAGCGAGCGGTACAGGGCGAGGGCCTTCTCGTTGTCCCCCTCCACGTAGAGGTGCACCGTGCGGATGCCGCGCTCGGCCAGCCGCGCGTATCCGGCGGCCATGAGGGTGCGCCCGAGCCCGGTGCCCTGCTGCTCGGGGGCGACGCCGATCACGTAGATCTCACCTGTTCCGTCCTCGATCTTCAGCCAGCAGTAGCCGACCATCGTGTCGCCGTCCCAGGCGACGAGGAAGTCGCCGGCGTCGAACCACTCCTCGGTTTCGAGCTGCAGCACGTCGTCGACGGTGACCGATCCCTGCTCGGCGTGGAAGGAGAAGATGCGGGCGTTGAGGGTGACCCAGGCTTGTTCGTCTCGGCCGACGTGGAATGCGGAAAAGCGGGTCGAGCTTGTCGAGACCTCACCAGCGTGTTTCGTTGGTGAGATTTCGACAAGCTCAATCCGCCTTTTCTCAAGTTGCAACAGCGTGCGCACAGGCTCCAGTCCGTGGCTCGCGGCGAGAGCTCGCGCGGCGGGGTGGTCGCCGTGCGCCCAGACGAGCAGGTCGCCGGTGGTGCCGGCGAGGATGCGCTCGAGCATCGCCGTTCCGATCCCGTGGCCGCGGGCATCGGGGTCCACCACGAACTCGGCCTCGCCTTGGCCGACGATCGCGGCGGCGGACTCGACCGCGATGAGCGTGCGGGCACCCTGGCGGAGGTCGACCAGCGACTGGTCGGAGAAGGGGGGCTGGCCGTCGGCCGCCCGCGCCCTCGAGATGAGGCCGGCGTCAGGAGCTGACTGCTGTGGCAAGGCGCTCGGGGTCGTCGTCGTAGACGTTGAAGCGGTAACCGACGTTGCGCACCGTTCCGATGAGGGATTCGAGGTCGCCGAGCTTGGCGCGCAGGCGCCTCACGTGCACGTCGACGGTGCGGGTGCCGCCGAAGTAGTCGTAACCCCAGACTTCGCTCAGCAGCTGTTCGCGGGTGAAGACGCGCGAGGGGTGGGTGGCGAGAAAGCGCAGCAGCTCGAACTCTTTGAACGTGAGGTCGAGCGGCCGGCCGTGCACCTTCGCCGAATAGCTGGCCTCGTCGATGACGACACCGGAGGCGTGGATCTTGTTGCTCGTCTTGTCGAGCGCCTGGCGACCGACCGCGAGCCGGATGCGGGCATCCACCTCGGCGGGACCGGCCGACTCGAGCACGACATCGTCCACGCCCCAGTCGGCGCTCACCGCGGTGAGGCCGCCCTCGGTGAGGATGAGCATCAGCGGAACGTTCACGCCGGTCGTGTTGAGAATCTTGCAGAGCGACTTCGCGCTCGCCAGGTCTTGTCGCGCGTCGACGAGGATGAGGTCGCAGCTGGGCGCGGTGATGAGGGATGCCGGCTCGGCGGGGATCTGGCGGGTGCGATGACTGAGCAGACCCAGCGCCGGTAAAACCTCGCTGTTGACGGCAGAAGTCAAGATCAACAGCTGCGCCAACAGATCCTCCAAGTGCCAGTGG
>JAODAT010000159.1 GCA_025463565.1 Microbacteriaceae bacterium | reverse complement strand
GCGCTTTGGGTCCATTGCCAGGCGATGTCGTCGACTTGCTCCAGTGCGCCGGCGAGCGCCGCAGTTTCCCATTCGGCTTCGGTCGGCAGCCGTGCATCCGCCCATTGCGCGAAGGCCGCTGCTTCGTAATAACTGATGTGGATAACCGGTGCATCGGGGCTTACCGGTTCCAGGCCGCGTAGTGTCATCTGATTCCAGCCCAGGCCGGCATGGTTATCTGCCGGCTCCCAGTACAACGGCGCTTCCCAGCCTTCGCTGCGGATCAGTGCCCAGCCGTCGGACAGCCAGAGGTCGGCGCGGCGATAGCCGCCGTCGGCCATGAAGCTTAGCCATTCGCCGTTGGTGACCAGGCGATCGCTGATGTCGAACGATTGAATCCAGGTCGTGTGGCGGGGACGCTCGTTGTCGAAAAAGAATTCGCTGTCGGCGTCGCCGATTTCAACCAGGCCGCCTTCAACCCGCTTGAATTTCCCGGCAGGACCGGCCTCATCAGCTGGCCATACTTCGTTGTAGGCTGGTTTTAACGGTGATTTTCCGAACAGGTGAAGAATGTCCATCAGCAGCAATTCCTGATGCTGTTCTTCGTGCGCGAAGCCGAGGCGGACCAGGTCTCTGAGCGCGGCGGTTGATGTGCCCGATTCGAGCAGCGTGCGCATGTGCTCATCGACATAATGCCGATAGGCAATGACTTCCTTGACGGAGGGGCGGGTCAGCAGGCCGCGTTGCGGGCGCGGCTGGCGCGGCCCCAGCGTTTCGTAATAGGAGTTGAACAGGTAGCCGTAAGCGGGATCGAAGGGCCGGTAGCCGGGTAAGTTTTCAGACAATAAAAAAGTCTCGAAAAACCACGTGGTATGCGCCAGATGCCATTTCGCCGGGCTGGCATCGGGCATCGATTGCACTACCATATCTTCCTCTGTCAGCGGCGCAACCAGCGCTTCGCTGCGGCTGCGGAGTTGCCGGTAGGATTCAAGTAATTCATTGCGTTCCGCATGCAATTTATTCGGCGGGACTTCGCGCAGCTCGCTGCTGGTGGCGGTTTGGGCTCTCATGCAGTCAGTTCCTCGGTCAAGGCCGTTATGTTTCAGTTTGACGCTTGTTCAGTGATCGAATCGACGCGATCGGTGTAAAAAGCCAGATGGTCTTTAATTTGGATTACCGCATCATAAGGTGTTTCGTAAGTCCACACAGCGTTGGCCGTTTTTTCGCCGCCGGCCGGAATGCTGAAGTAGGCGCAATCGCCTTTATACGGACAATAAGTTGCGTTATCGGTTCGCTCCAATAAGGCCATATCGACGTCTTTGCGTGGAATATATTGCACCGGCGGGTACGATGCTTCCTGCAAGGTCAGGGCATTTACCGAGTCTGCGATCACACGGCCGGCAACCTTGACGATGATGCGTCCGGTGTTCGGCTTGACAGTAATCGGATGGTCGGGACCCGGAATTTTGACGGTTTTGGCTTGCATGGCATTCTCCTGATCATGTGAAAGGCAACGGCGCATCGCATATCACTCAGCTTGCTGAGAGTGCCTGCCATTGCGGTTAGTTCTTTTTGAATATCGGTTTATACCCGGATTTACGTTTACGTGTTCCTCGCGGCAGGCCGATTGGGGGGGCGGGTTTCATAAAGGCCTCATTTCCTGAAAAGTTTGGCAGCAAGATGTTTGCGTTTTTGCGTACAGCGAACACGACACACCATAAGCCACTAAACTACAAAGAAAAATAGGCTGGCAGGCGCAACTCGATGGGCAGTTTTGTCTGCAATGAAAATTCTACGGACTGTTAATCTTTATTCGACCTCAACTTAAAGGACACAGACATGGCAAACGGAAATACAGCAATTGTAAAAACCTTGAAGATCGGCGGCGAGATTGAAATCAATCGCCTGGGTTACGGCGCGATGCGCATTACCGGCAACGGTATCTGGGGCGAGCCGACCGATCATGACGAATCGATCCGCACACTGAAAGCCCTGCCCGGATTGGGCGTTAATTTCATCGATACCGCAGATTCGTACGGCCCCAACGTTTCGGAGGAATTGATCCGCGAAGCCCTGCATCCTTATGGCGCCGATATGCTGATTGCGACCAAAGCGGGCTTGACGCGCACCGGTCCGGATCAATGGGTGCCACTCGGCCGTCCCGAATATCTGATCCAGCAAGCGCATACCAGCCTGCGCCGGCTCGGCGTCAAGCAGATCGGGCTATGGCAGTTGCATCGCATCGATCCGTCGACGCCGCGCGACGCGCAATTCGGCGCCATTAAAGAGCTGTTGAAAGAAGGCGTGATCCGGCATGCCGGCCTGAGCGAAGTATCGGTGGCCGATATCAAGGCAGCGTCGAAATTCTTCAAGGTGGCGTCGGTGCAGAATCGCTATAACCTGACCGATCGCACCAGCGAAGACGTGCTTGATTACTGCACGGCGCAAGGCATCGCGTTCATTCCGTGGCATCCGCTGGCGGCAGGCGATCTGACGGGGCCTGGCTCGCTGTTCGACACGATTGCCAAGCGCCACGACGCTGCGCCGGGACAGATTGCATTGGCGTGGCTGCTGCAGCGCAGCCCGATGATGTTGCCGATTCCGGGCACGTCGAAAGTAGCGCATCTGGAACAGAACATGAAGGCGGCCGACATTGTGTTGTCCGGGGAGGAATTCGCGGCGCTGGATAAGGAAGGGAAGAAGCGCGGCGGTTAGGTTAAACGAGCCAATAGCCCTTCATCAATTAGGGACATGCATGTCCGATGTCTTTCGGCGCTGTAATTTATTTGTCCGGTTGAGATAACATTTGTCACGCCGATTCGGCCAACCATTTTCTAAAAATGGTGTGGCCTTTGTTTTCTGCATTCCGTTATATCTAAAAGAATACGCCGAGAGGCATATGTGAGAAAAATAAACAGTTTTTGCGCTTTTTATGTTTCTTTAATGCAATAAATTTATTGCCTGAAACAGCCATGCCGCTATGAAAAATTAGTTCAAAACGAGCGCAAACGATTTCGGCAAAACGACGCACCTTTTCGGTTTTCGTCAGTTAATCTCACGGCGATGTGAGATTAATGTGATTGTAGCGCCGAGGCTAAAACTTTATAGTTTGCCCATAAATTTCATAGCCGGAGACAATCATGATTAACGAGTTCAAAACCTATCGCGCGACAGCTGGCAACACCAAGGCTTTAATCGACCGCTTCGAAAAAGTCACAATGCCGATCTTTGCCCGTCTCGGGATCAAAGTCGTCAAAACATGGACTGCCGAAGCTGAACCGGATGCATTTTTCTATATGGTGCAATTCGATTCGATGCAAGCCAGCAAAGATGCATGGGCTGCGTTCGGCGCCGATGCCGAATGGAAGGCCGCCAAGGCCGCCAGCGAAGTCAACGGTCCTTTGTTAGCTTCCCAGGCAACTGTCTACCTGCAAACTACAGCTTTTTCGCCGAAATAAACTAGATCGGGTGGTATGAAAGCAGCTCCTTTCGAATATGCGCGCGCGCAGTCGCTGGATCACGCCGTCCAGATGTTGGCCGAGCACGGCGACGAAGGCAAAGTGATTGCCGGCGGTCAAAGCCTGGTGCCGATGCTGCGCAAAGCCTTGCGCTGGGTCGGCCACACGCCGACGCGTAATCGCGGCACTATCGGCGGCAGTCTGGCGCATGCCGATCCTTCAGC
>JAODAT010000004.1 GCA_025463565.1 Microbacteriaceae bacterium | reverse complement strand
CACCGTCCGGCCAGCGAACTCCGTGGAACATCGCCGCGCGCAGCGGCGACGACCGGGTATTGCCAGCCTTCCGCCGGCTCGCCCACCTGCGCGAGCGGTTGGTGCCATACCTGGCCGAGTCGGCGCGCGACACCATCGCAACAGGCGCGCCGCTGATGCGACCGCTCTACTTCGATCACCCCGGTGACGATGGCGCCTGGTCGCATCCGCTGCAGTGGATGCTGGGCCCGGACCTGCTGGTCGCACCGGTCACCAGCGAGGGTGCAACAGAGTGGACGACCTACCTGCCGCCGGGGGAGTGGGTGGATGCCTGGACCGGCGAGCGCATCAGCGGCGGTCGCGAACACAGTCGGCAGGTGCCGCTCGACGAGGTGCCGGTCTATGTCAGGCACGAGCGCTGGGCCGCGCACCGGGAGACGTTCGCCCGACAATAGGCTGGACGGATGCTGCAGCCGATCACCGCAGGCTTCATCGCCGCCATCTCGGGCTTCGCCAGTTCCTTCGTGTTGGTCATCGCAGGGCTTCGCGCCGTCGGGGCGACGTCGGCGCAGGCGTCCTCCGGGCTGCTCGCGGTGTGCTTCGCGGTTGCCGTGGTGGCCATTGTCGGTGCGCTCTGGCTGCGAATCCCGCTGGCGATCGCGTGGTCGACGCCGGGGGCTGCCGTGCTGCTCGCGGCGCACGGCCACCACATCCGGTTCTCCGACGCGGTCGGTGCCTTCCTGGTCAGCTCGGCGCTGATCCTGCTCTGCGGGCTCTGGCCGCTGCTCGGGAGAGCGATCGTACGCATCCCGCGACCGTTGGCCAGCGCGATGCTCGCCGGGGTGCTGTTCCCGATCTGCCTCGCGCCGATCCAGGCGGTCGCAACGCTCCCGCTCTTCGCGGGGCCCGTGGTGATCGTCTGGCTCGTGCTGTTCCGGCTCGCGCCGCGGTGGGCGGTGCCGGCAGCGATGGTGGTTGCGGTGATCGGGGTGCTGGTCTACGCGGGCACCGGCTGGTTCCACGCGAGCGACCTGATCCCTTCGGCGACGTTCATTGCGCCCACCTTCTCGCCGCTCACCATCCTGAGCATCGGGCTTCCGCTGTTCATCGTGACAATGGCCGGCCAGAACGTTCCCGGCTTCACCGTGCTGACCACCTACGGCTACACGCCGCCGCCGCGCTTCGCGCTGGTCGCGACCGGGCTCGGCTCCGGTGCCGCGAACGTCTTCGGCGGGCACGCGGTCAACCTCGGAGCGATCACCGCAGCGATCATGTCGGGACCCGAGTCGCATCCCGACCCCGCGAAACGCTGGGTGGCGACCCTCACGAACGGCCTGCTGTACATCCCGCTCGGGCTCGCGGCGGGGGTTGCCGCGGCCCTGGTGTCCGCGGCCCCGACCGTTCTCATCACCGCCGTTGCCGGCCTGGCTGTACTCGGCGCGCTCATCACCAGCGTGGTGAACGCGCTCGATGACCCACGACACCGGGTCGCCGCGATCGTCACCTTTCTCATCGTCGCCTCGGGTGTTGTGGTGATCGGAATCGGTTCGGCGTTCTGGGGACTGCTCGTGGGGGCTATTGTCATGCTGTGGCTCGGGTGGAGGAGAAAAGCGGCGAAGCCGTCGACGGTACTCCAATCGGTGGTGCCTCCAGAACAGTCCGAGTGACCGGTGACCTCCGCCGACTGCTCTGGTCGCTGCTGGTCGCCAACTTCTCGATCTTCATCATCTGGGGCTCCGTGCCCACAATCCTGCTGGCCTTCCAGGTGCAGGGAATCGACCCGGCCCACAAGGCCGCCCAACTCGCGCTGATCACCGCCGTCGGTGCTCTGTGCGCCACGGTCGCCCAACCGATCGCCGGCGTCATCTCGGACAGAACGCGCAGCCGGTTCGGCAAACGAGCCCGCTGGATGGTGGCGGGCGCTTTCGTGGGCGGCCTCGCCCTGGTGGGCATGGGCCTCGCCAACACGATCGTGCAGCTGCTCATCGGCTGGATCATCGTGCAAGTCGCCTATAACTTCGCCCAGGGGCCGCTCAGCGCGATCATGCCCGACCGAACACCGACCACGGTGCGAGGTACCTTTTCCGCCTTCGCCGGCATCGGCTTGATGGTCGGCTCGGTAGCCGGCCAGATCGTCGGGGCGACCCTGTCCGGTCACATCTTCGGTGCGTACCTGCTGATGGCCGGACTGGCGCTCGTGGTGCTGGTGCTCTTCCTCGTCTTCAACCCTGACGTCGACAACCGCGCCGAGCCGCGCGCGCCATTCAGGCTGGGCGACTTTCTCCGCACCTTCTGGGTGAGCCCGCGGCAGCATCCCGACTTCTTCTGGGGATTCACCGGCCGGCTGCTGCTCTACGTCGGCTACTTCCTCATCTCCGGCTATCTGCTGTACATCCTCCAGGACTACATCGGTCTCGGTAAGGCGGGTGTCGGCTGGATTCCGTTCCTCGGCGTCGCCACCCTGATCGGAATCGTCGCCAGCATCGCGATCGCCGGCCCTCTGTCGGACCGGCTGCAACGGCGCAAGATCTTCGTTGTGATCGCCGCCGTGCTGGTGGCGGTTGCGCTGGCGATCCCGTTCATCTCGCCGACGCTGCCCGCGATGTTCGCCTTCGCGTTGATCAGTGGACTCGGCTTCGGCGCGTACCAAGCGGTGGACACCGCACTGGTGAGCGAGATCCTGCCGGCGCGAGACACCTTTGCGAAGGATCTCGGCGTCGTCAACATCGCCCAGGCCCTCCCGCAGACCGTCGCGCCCGCCCTCGCCGGCACGATCGTCGTGCTCTTCCACAGCTATGCCGCGCTGTTCCCGATCGGGGCCGTCGTCGTGCTGCTGGGTGCTGCGGCCATCCTGCCAATTAAGGCCGTTCGCTAGGGGCCGCTTCGCACCGTGCTCGTGCCGTGGAAGCAGCCGATCGTGTACGGGAACTCGAGCGTCGCGTCGTAGTGGAACGTCGTCGTCACGGCGCCGTCGATACTCACCGGGCTGGTGCGACCGTGGCAGGCGTCGAGGTCGGCATTGTTGGGCAGGTTGCCGGCGGCGTCGCGCTCGACGACGATCGGGTAGCCGTCGTTCGCCCAGCCGACCACCGTCGACGAACCCGTCGCGTTGTCCCTGAGGCAGGTAGGGACCTCGTGGTAGTGGTACTGGCCCTGCTGCTGCGGGTGGCCCTGGCAGAGGTCCTGCTCCTCGTGCGCGACCGCGTCACGGCCCTGGGCATCCACCGCGTTGTAGAGCAGCACGCCGTTCAGCAGCACACCGATGGCGCCGCCGTTGAGGCAGTTAGGCGACGCGCTCGCCTTTGGCGTGGTCGGTACAGTGATGGTGATCGACTGCGAGGAGCTGATCGCGTTGGGGTTGCGGTCATACTTCGCCGCCGGATCGTTCGCCGCGATCGGAAACGTGCCGGTGCCGAAGCCGACCGGCTGGTCGTTCGTCGTGATGACACGCTGTGATCCGTTCGCGTTCACGGTGAACTTCGCGGTCGGCCACATCACGTCGCCCTGCACCACGACCTTCTCACTGAGGTTCCAGGTGCTCCCGTGGATCCAGGGACCGACAACCGGTGCCCCGGGGCCGTTCGGGTCTCCGGCCTGGCAGGCGAACAGGGTGCCGACGGATGCCGTGGTGGTCGACAGGTGCCCATCGCCGAGCGGCAGAGCCGTCACCACCACGCTGCCGGGCGCCGCCCAGGTGTTCGTCGCGATGGTCGCGGTCGACGCAGGGCTCGGTGACGCAGCGGACGTATTGTGCGTGGGCGCGGGGGAGGAGCAGCCGGCAAGCACGAGCACGGCGATCGCGGCCACAATGGCGGCGGGTGTTCTCGTGCGCTCAATATATTGCTTAGGAGTCGAGGCCTCGCCGCTTCAACAGCGGTTCGATCACCGCGTCGCGGCCGCGAAAATCGCGGTAGGCCTCCAGCGGATCCTTCGATCCACCCACGCCGAGCAGCCGCTGGCGGAAACGGTCGCCGTTCGCGCGGGTGAGGCCGCCGTTCTCCTTGAACCACTCCACGGTGTCGGCGTCGAGCACCTCGCTCCAGATGTAGGAGTAGTACCCGGCGTCGTAGCCGCCCGCGAAGGTGTGGGCAAAGTACGGACTGGAGTACCGGGTGGGCACTGCGGGGTTGTCGAGGCCCGCGGTCGCGAGGGCGTCCGCCTCGAAGGCGGCGACATCCGTCACAGTATCGTCCGCGGTGATCGAGTGCCAGGCTTGGTCGAGCATCGCGGCGGCCAGGTATTCGCTGGTCTTGAAGCCCTCGTTGAACGCGGAGGAGGCCTGGATGCGGTCGACGAAGTCCTGGGGCATCGGTTCGCCGGTCTGGTGGTGCACGGCGTAGCTTGCGACGACCTCGGGCCAGAGCATCCACATCTCGTTCACCTGGCTGGGGAACTCGACGAAGTCGCGATACACGTTCGTTCCCGCGAACTTCGGGTAGGTGACCCGGGCGAAGAGCCCGTGCAGCGCGTGACCGAACTCGTGGAAGAAGGTGCCCACCTCGTCGTAGGTGAGCAGGGTCGGCTCGCCTGCCGCGGGCTTCGGCACGTTGAGGTTGTTCACCACGACCACCGGCTGGTCGAGCAACGAGTTCTGCGAGATGAGCGAATTCATCCAGGCACCGCCGCGCTTCGAGTCGCGGGTGTAGAGATCGAGCAGGTACAACCCGACGGGGGAGTCGTCCTCGTCGCGCACCTCGAACACCCGTGCCTCGGGGTGATAGGGCACCAGGTCGTGGCGCTCTGTGAAGGTCACTCCGTAGACCCGGTTGGCCGCGAAGAACACGCCCTTCTGCAGCACCGACTCGGCCTCGAAGTAGGGGCGCATCGCGGCGGTGTCGACGTCGTACTTCGCCTGCCGCACCTTCTCGGTGTAGAACGCCCAATCGGAGGCGCCGATCGGATGTCCGGCCGATGCTTCGAGATCGGCCTGCTCCGCCCGGGCGTTCTTCGCCGCAACCGGAGCCAGTCGCCCCAGCATCGCCGCGACCGCCTCCGGGGTCTTCGCCGTCTCGTCCGACGTCACGACGGCGGCGTGAGTGGCGAAGCCGAGAAGCCGCGCTCGCTCGGCCCGGAGCCGGGTGATGTCGAGCACCAGCTGCCGGTTGTCGTTGTCGTTGCCCCTGCTCGACCGGGCACGAGAGGCGGCCATGATGCGCTCTCGCATTGCTGCATCCGTCAGCGAATCGAGGTACGGATGCCCGGTGGGCAGCACGAGCGTCACCAGGTATTCTCCGTCGAGACCTCGCTCCTTCGCGGCCTCGGCCGCCGCCGAGATCTCGCCTGCGCCGAGACCGTCCAGTTCTGCGACGTCATCGATGACGACCGCGAGGTCGTTGGTGTCGGCGAGCAGGTTCTTCTCGAATCGGGTGGTGAGCGTGGAGAGTTGCTGGTTGTAGTCGCGCAGCTTCTGTTTGTCGTCGTCGCTCAGCCCGGCGCCGGCCTGCGTGAACTCGATGTAGTAGCGCTCGACGAGGTATTTCGATTCCTCATCGAGGTCGAGGCTGTCGAGCTGGTCGTGAAGGGACTTGATTCGCGAATACAACTGCGAGTCGAGCCGGATCGCGTCGGAGTGGGCGGCGAGCAGCGGCGCGATCTCCTCCTCGAGTGCATTACTGAAATCGTCACTGTCCGAGGAACTTTTGTTGAAGAAGACCTCGGCAACCCGGCTGAGAAGCTGGCCGGACTTCTCCAGCTCGACGAGATTCTGGAAGGTCGGCATGTCTTTGCGGCGGGTGATGGCCTGCACCTCGCGCAGCTGCTCGGCCATCCCGTCGATGAAGGCCGGGCGAAAGTGCTCGTTCCTGATCTCTGCGAAGGGCGGAAGGCCGAACGGGAGCGTGCTGGGTGCGGAGAAAGGGTTCTGGTCGGGCATAAGTACCAGCCTAATCCGAGGCATGCAAAGATCCCGCTGCAAACGTTCTGTTGCAAAGAATGCTTTGCAATGCTATTTTTGCATCATGACCGAATCCGAAGAGTCCGCCAGGACGGATCGCACCCTCGACCTCGAGGCTCTCAAAGGACTCGCACATCCACTGCGCCTGCAGATCTTCGACGCGCTGTCCGTTCACGGACCGGCTACGGCAAGCGGGCTCGCCGAGCGATTCGGCGAGTCCAGTGGAGCAACCAGCTACCACCTGCGCCAGCTCGAGCGGCACGGATTCGTGCGCGAGGTCGAGGGGCGCGGCACCGGGCGTGAGCGCTGGTGGGAACGCACCCCGCAGGGGGTGGTCATCGACGGCGGTGACCTGGATGAGACTCCGGTCGGAAGGGCGGCATCCGAGCTCGTGATGCGCCAGTGGCTGCAGAACCGCACGCGGGCGATCGAGGACTTCATCGGTCACGGGCGCGAGGATTTCGGGGTCGAGTGGGAGAACGACAGCATCCTCACCATGGCCAACCTGCGGCTCACTCGCGAGCAGCTCAAGCAGGTTGTCAGCCAGTGGGCTGAGCACATGCAACCCGTGCTCGACAGCTTCGTCGGGCAGGACGAACCCGGCTCACGACCGGTGCAGATCCACTTCAACGCCTTCCCCGTCGTGGGCGGGATCGAGACCCCGACGGAGCCCGAGAAATGACGGTGGTCACGGGTATTTTCGACATCAAGAGAGAGGGAAAAACGATGACAACGACCGTAGTCGAACTTCGTTCGGGCGCACGCTATGAGCCCTCGTTGGCGGACCGCGTGATCATGCGGGTCAGCCTCACCACGCTCATCTGGGCACGCCAGCACAGCCAGCGGAGCGCCGCGTCACGGGAGCTCCGTCTGCTGCGGGCGCTCGAGATCCGCGACTTCGAGCGGAGCAATCACCAATCGCTCGCGGTGGCGCTTCGGCAGCCGTCCCATATGCCTAGATAATCGGTGCCTAGATAATCGGGCAGCGCTAGGGCCACTCCCATGGGGATGAAGACAAGGGGCTCGAGCACAACCTCGCAAAGTTGAAGCAGCTCGTGGAAACCAGGCCGGCGGTCTAGCCCAGCATCACCTGGGTCTTGTCCTTCGAGTCCACCCGAAGCCCGATCACCTTGCCGACCTGCCAGTTACCGAGGGCGGCGGCGGCGATCATCTGCCGATGCACCACTTCGTACGGCGGCTGGCCGTCGACTGTGACCTCGAGGGTGACGTCGTAGATCGTCGTGGTCTCGTACTTCTGGCCCGTGTCGACGAGCGCTTTTACCACGCCGGATCCCGGTGTCGCCGAGTTCATAGCGGCCAGGTTGTCGAAGGGGTTGGCCCCGTATCCGCCGGATGCCGCCTGCGCGGCAGCCGCGGCCTCCTGGTAACCCTTCACCGCCTCAGCGGCGTCTGCCGCATTCGAGAGGGACTGCGCGAGTCCGACCCTCGGCTTTCCGGCGGTTGCGGCCTTGATGCGGTTGTAGTCGTCAAGCATTCCCATGATCGCTCCTACCTGAAGGGCTTGTCGCCGAACGCGACGGCGTTCTTGTCGGCGGGGTCGACTCGGCCGTCCATCGTGGTGCCGTCCGCGTACGACGACAGGGTCGCGGAGGAGATGATCTCCTTCCTCTGCACCGTGTATTCCTTGCCACCCTCAGGGTCGACCGTGAGGGTGAGCAGATAGACCGGGTTTCCCGCCGTCGCCTCACCGGTGTCTACCTTGCTCACGATGGTGAGCTTGGCTTTGCCGCCCACGGTGAGGATACGGTTCTGTTCGGCCGCCTGCGCCTGGATGGCATCGCGGTCCGCGGTCAGTTTTCCGACATCCATCGCGGCCGGGTCGGCCGTGCCGCCCGCGTAGCCTGAGTTCTTGAGTATCTGGTCGGCGGCCGCTTGCGCTTCCGCCGCCTGTTTCGCCCAGTCGCCGCCTGCTGCGGCTCCTGCGCCGGGAATGTTGCCGAAAAGTGCCATGATCTCGCTCGCCTTCGATAGAAGATCGGCCGGACTACGGTCGTGCTCGCGAGCATAGCGGCGCTGTGCCGTTGGCGAAATAGGTGGTTTTGCTACGCGGGCGTGACCACTGCCGAGCCGTCCGGCGCGACGCGGATGACCGTGCCGTCATCCAGTTCGACCACCGGCTTGCCCTCCAGCCAGGTCAGCGTCCAGCGCCAGTTGGTCGTGTCGGTGTCCATGAGTTCGGTCTCCACGTCGCGCACGGCGGCGACCACGGAGTCGGGCAGGCGCGGAGGGGTCTCTCCGTCGACGGGCCAGCGTGTTCCCAGTTGCATCATGCGTCCTGTTCCTCGAGCACTATGTCGGTCACGGCGGCCTCGGGGGCTTCGGTGAAGCGGAGTTCGGTGATGCGCCCCACCGCCTTGAGGTCGTCCGCCGCCAGTTGCAGCAGTGCGGGACCGGTAATGGTCGCGCTCGTCGCGACTGTCTTCTGCGAGGCCTTGGCATCCGTCTTCGCCCGCCGGATTCCGACCAGTGCCTCGCTGACCAGCGAGCGGAGACCGCTCACGCTGCTCGCTCCGCTCGCGGTCGGCCATTCAGAGGTATGGACCGAGCCCTCGTGCGTCCAGCTCCACACCTCTTCCGTGGCGAACGGGATGAATGGCGCGAACAGGCGCAGCAGCACGTCGATGGCGTAGCGAAGGGTGTACGCGGCGCTGGCCTGCCCGGCCTCGCCGTTCGCGCCGTACGCACGCTCCTTCACGACCTCAAGGTAGTCGTCACAGAACACCCAGAAGAACTGCTCGGTGGTTTCCAGCGCCTTCGCGTGCTCGAACTCGTCGAAGGCTTTCGTCGATGCCGCGATCACGTTGTCGAGTTCAGCGATCAGGTCGAGGTCGAGCGCTTCGGTCGCCCCCACGGTCGCTGAGCCCGTCGAAGCGCGCCCTTCGACAAGCTCAGGGACCGAGAGCGGCTCAGGGAACGAGTACACGAACTTCGCCGCGTTCAGCACCTTGATCGCCAGCCGGCGCCCGATCTTGATCTGCTTCGGGTTTTGCGGGTCGAAGGCCGCGTCGGTGCCGAGGCGACTGGATGCTGCCCAATAGCGCACAGCATCCGACCCGTGCTCGTCGAGCATCGCGGCGGGAGTCACCACATTGCCCTTCGATTTCGACATCTTCTTGCGGTCGGGGTCGACGATGAAGCCGGAGATCGCGGCCGTCTTCCAGGGTGCAACACCGTGTTCGAGCTCGGCACGGAGCACGGTGGAGAACAGCCAGGTGCGGATGATGTCCTGGCCTTGGCTGCGCAGCGAGTACGGGAACACCAGGTCGAACAGCTCCGGGTCGCGTTCCCAGCCGCCCGCGATCTGCGGGGTGAGCGATGACGTCGCCCAGGTGTCCATGATGTCGACCTCGCCCACGAACCCGCCGGGCTTGCCGCGCCGACTCTCGTCGAAGCCGGGAGCGGGGGCGGACGCCGGGTCAACCGGCAGCGCATCCTCGGTCGGCACGATCACGGTGGTCTTCTCGCCGTCGGCGTCGAGCTCGTACCAGACGGGGATCGGCACGCCGAAGAACCTCTGGCGCGACACGAGCCAGTCGCCGGTGAGCCCGTTCACCCAGTTGTCGTACCGCACCCGCATGAATTCCGGTGCGAAGTCGATCTCCGTGCCGCGGTTCAGCAGGGTTGCCCGCAGCGCTTCATCGCGCGCGCCGTTGGTGATGTACCACTGGCGCGTGGACACGATCTCGAGCGGCTTATCACCCTTCTCGAAGAACTTCACCTGGTGCATGATCGGCTTCGGGTCGCCGACCATCTCGCCCGACTCCTTCAACAGCTCGACGATCTTCGCCTTGGCGCTGAACACCGTCTTGCCGGCGAGCTCCGCATATGCGGCTTTCGCCTTCTCGGAGCTGATCACGTCGGGAGCGTCCGCGATGATGCGGCCGTCTTTGCCGATGATGGTGCGGTTCGGGAGGTCGAGTTCGCGCCACCAGATCACGTCGGTCACATCGCCGAACGTGCAGATCATGGCGATGCCTGATCCCTTGTCCTTTTGGGCGAGGTGGTGGGCCACGACCGGCACCTCGACATCGAACAGCGGCGTCTTCACCGTCGTTCCGAAGAGCGCCTGGTAGCGCTCGTCGTCCGGATGCGCCACCAGGGCGACACAGGCGGGCAGCAGTTCCGGGCGGGTGGTCTCGATGAACACGTCATCCGTCGGGCCGTGGAAGGCGAGCCGATGGTAGGCGGCCGGCTGCTCCTTGTCTTCGAGCTCGGCCTGGGCAACCGCCGTGCGAAAGGTCACGTCCCATAGAGTCGGCGCTTCCGCCTGGTACGCCTCGCCGCGGGCGATGTTGCGCAGGAACGCGCGCTGTGCGGCGGCCTGCGCCTCGTCGCCGATGGTGCGGTAGGTCTGCGAGTAGTCGACGCTCAGCCCCATCTTGCGGAACACGGCTTCGAACTGCTTCTCGTCTTCGACGGTGAGGCGCTCGCAGAGCTCGATGAAGTTGCGACGCGAGATGGGCACCTGGTCGGCCGCCTTCGTCGACGCGTTCTCTCCACCTTCGAGCGGAGGCTGGTAGCCCTCCACGTAAGGGAGGGACGGGTCGCAGCGCACGCCGTAGTAGTTCTGCACCCGGCGCTCGGTGGGCAGGCCGTTGTCGTCCCACCCGATCGGGTAGAACACGCTCTTGCCGCGCATTCGCTGGTAGCGGGCGATGAGGTCCATGTGAGTGAAGCTGAACACGTGGCCGATGTGCAGGCTGCCGGATGCCGTCGGCGGCGGGCTGTCGATGCTGAAGACGTTCTCGCGAGTGGCGGAGGCCCGATCGAACCGGTTGGTGCCGTCTTTCTCCCAGATCGTGTCCCATTTGTGCTCCAGCCCTTCGAGGGCGGGCT
>JAODAT010000129.1 GCA_025463565.1 Microbacteriaceae bacterium | reverse complement strand
ATGTCAGAAAACATCCCCACCTTCGGCGCGCTCGGCGTGCCGCAGCCTCTGGTCGCGAAACTCACCGCGACCGGCATTGATTCACCGTTCCCGATCCAGGTCGACACGCTGCCGGACACCCTGTCCGGCCGTGACGTGCTGGGCCGCGGCAAGACCGGCTCGGGCAAGACCCTGGCCTTCTCCATCCCGATGGTCGCCCGTCTCGGCGGAAAGCTCGCCGGTGGCAACCGCCGCCCGGGTCGCCCGCTCGGCCTGGTGCTCGCGCCCACCCGTGAACTGGCAACCCAGATCACCGTGGCGATGCAGCCCCTCGCCGACGCATACGGCCTGAAGATCACCACGATCTTTGGAGGCGTCTCGCAGCAGCGCCAGGTCGCGGCCCTCAAGTCGGGCATCGACATCGTCGTGGCCTGCCCCGGCCGCCTCGAAGACCTCATGAAGCAGGGCTTCGTGCAGCTGGATGCGGTGGAGATCACCGTGCTCGACGAGGCCGACCACATGGCCGACCTCGGCTTCCTGCCCGTCGTCACCCGCATCATGGACAAGACCCCGCAGTCAGGACAGCGCATGCTGTTCAGCGCGACGCTCGACAACGGCGTGGACAAGCTCGTTCGCAAGTACCTCCACAACGAGGTACTGCACTCCGTAGACGAGGCGACCAGCCATGTCTCCGCGATGACCCATCACGTGTTCGAGACCGACACGGTCGAGACGAAGAACGAGCTCATCAAGGCGCTCGCCTCCGGCACCGGCCGCCGCATCCTGTTCATGCGCACCAAGCACCACGCCAAGAAGCTGGCGAAGCAACTGACCGATGCGGGCATCCCGTCGGTCGACTTGCACGGCAACCTCTCGCAGGTGCAGCGCGACCGCAACCTGGCAGCCTTCGCCGCCGGCGACGTGAAGGTGCTGGTGGCGACGGATGTCGCTGCTCGCGGTGTGCACGTCGACGACATCGAGCTGGTCATCCATGTCGACCCGCCGGCCGAGAGCAAGGCGTACCTGCACCGCTCGGGCCGTACCGCCCGCGCCGGCAAGGAGGGCGAGGTCGTCACCATCGTGCTGCCGACCCAGCGCAAGGACACCGCGGCACTTCTCCGCAAGGCGGAGATCACCGTCACCCCGCAGCACGTCATCGCGTCGTCGCCCGCGGTCGTCGAACTGGTGGGCGAGGTGGCCGCGTACGTCAAGCCGGCTCCTCGCGCTGCAGTCCAGCAGCAGGGCGCACCGCGCCAGCGCCAGTCGCAGGGTGGGCAGTCCGGCAACGGACGCAGCCAGGGTGCGAACGCGCAGCGCAAGCGTGCGAACCGTGATGGCGCTCCCAAGCAGGGTGCTTCATCCGGCGGATCGCGCAACTTCTACAGCAGCAGCACGGGCGAGGCGCCGCGCACCGCAGGCTCGGGCGCACCCCGCACTGGTGGCGCACCGCGCACCGGTAACGGTGGCGGCGGCAGCGCCACCCGCGCAGGCTCGGGCGGCGGTCTCGTTGGCATGTCGCAGGGCGGCAGCCGCAGGCGCGGTCGCTAAAACTTAAGCGGGTCGAGCTCGTCGAGAGAACTTAAGCGGGTCGAGCTCGTCGAGACCTCACTGAGGTAATTCGTTGGTGAGGTCTCGACGAGCTCGACCCGCTTTTCGTTTTAAGCTGAGGGAACCACACCCGTCTCGAGACCGACGCCCGGAAAGGACGCCAGCCCCACCGCACAGAAAGCTCCACCGATGACCCTCCTCGATTCCCAGACACTGAATCAGAACAGCGAATACGACCCGAGCGCACTGCGGGAGGTGTTCGAGCGTCACTTCACCTACGCGTCGGGCATCGAGCGCAACATCCATCGCTACGCCAGCAGGCCGGCGATCAGCGACTCGGAGACCGGCCGCACCTGGACCTACCGCGAACTGGGAGAGGTAACCGGGCAGCTCGTCGCGGGCCTCCGCGAACGCGGCGTCGGGGTAGGCGACATCGTCGCGTACCAGCTGATGAACCGGCCGGAGTTCGCGTTCCTCTACGTGGCCGCGCAGGGACTGCGCGCGGTGAGCTCCCCGATGAACTTCCGGCTGGCCCCGGCCGAGGTCGCCTTCATTCTGAGTGACTCGAAGCCCGCGATCTTCTTCTACGACGTGGCGGACGTCGACGCCATCGGCACCGCGCTTTCGCTGTCTGACTTCCAGCCGCCGGTGACCGTGGGCGTGGGCGAGGGCGACCCGCTGCCCGGGTCGCTGCGCTTCGACGACCTTCTGGTGAAGGACGCGCCGAGCTTCACCGCCCCAGCCGACGGCAGCGCGTGGGACGAGACCAGCCGCCTCTACACGTCCGGGACGACCGGGATGCCGAAGGCCGTGCCGCTGACCAGCCTCAACGAGGTGCTCACCGCCCACGACGTGATCATGCACATGTCGCTGATTCCCACCGACGTGACGATGAACATGTCGCCGTGGTTCCACCGCGGCGGCAACTACTGCGCCGGGCCTAACACGATGTTCTACCTCGGCGGCGCGGTCGTCACTCTGCCGCGCTTCGAGCCAGCGCTGGTGCTCGACCTGATCGAGCGCGAGAAGCTGAGCTACATCATCGGCGCCCCCACCAACCTGGAGCGGATCGCCGACGTGCAGGAGGCGACCCCGCGGGACATCTCCTCGCTGAAGGGCATCGTCACCATGGGTGCCCCGTTCGAGAAGTCGGCGGCGCTGCGGTACCAGAAGGTACTCACCCCGCGCATCGCGAATGGTTACGGCACGACCGAAGCGTTCTGGAACACCTTCCTGCGCCCCGACGAGCTGACCGTGCAGGCGGGCTCGGCCGGACGCGCGTGCGTCGACGACGACGTCGTGGTGGTCAAGGTGTTCGACGACCGGCTAGCGTCGCCCGACGAACTAGCGGCGAAGGACGGCTCGGAGATCGGCGAGGTGATCGTGCGGTCATCCAAGTCCGGTCACGCCTATATGCACAACCCGGAGGAGCAGGCGAAGAAGTTCCACGACGGCTGGCTGTATGCGGGCGACCTCGCCACCTGGACCGACGACGAGACGGTCACGATCGTCGGCCGCAAGGACGACATGATCATCTCGGGCGGCGAGAACGTGCACCCGGTGCAGGTGGAGGCGCTGCTTGCCGAGCACGCGGACGTCGCCGACTCGATCGTGGTCGGCATGCCCGACCCCGAGTGGGGAGAGATGGTTGTCGCCTACGTACTGCCGAAGCCCGGAAAGCTGACGGATGCCGCCGCGGCGGCGAAAGCGCTCGACACCTTCTGCAAGACCAGCCCCAGCCTCGCCGACTTCAAGCGTCCACGGCGATACGCCTTCGTCGAAGAACTGCCGTACACGGCCACCGGCAAGAAGCAGCACTTCAAGCTAAAGGCGCAGTCGAGCGATGACAATGCGGCGGGGACGCTGGTCGCGCCCTAGGGCAGCACACCCACAGACGCGAGGGCGGCTCGCAGGAGCGACCCGCGGCCGCCCTCCATGTCGGCGGTGACCGACTCGGATGCCGCCTCGACCGGGCTAAGCCAGGTGATCTCCAGCGCATCCTGTCGCGGCTCGCAAGTGCCGGTGACCGGCACCACGTAGGCGAGCGAGACGGCGTGCTGGCGGGAGTCCATGAACTGGCTGGAGCTGGGCCACGGAAAGTATTCGGCAACCGAGAACGGCACCGGGCTGGCGGGCAGGAGCGGGAAGGCCATCGGGCCGAGATCCTTCTCCAGGTGACGGAACAGCGCATCGCGCAATGTCTCGCCGTACATCACGCGACCCGACACCAGGGTTCTCGTGATCTCGCCGTCATTCGCGCGCAGGAGCATACCGACCTCGATGACCCGGCCCATGCCATCCACCCGCACCGGAACCGCCTCGACGTAGAGCAGTGGCAGCCGCCGCCGGGTCTCCGCGAGCTCCTCGTCGGACAGCCAGCCGGAGTTCGGATCGGGTGTGCCTACGGAGCTCATGCTCCATTCTTACCCGCTACGGGTTGCCACGGTGTTACGAGCAGTTTTAACCCTCGATCTAATACTCCTCACGAGTACCCGGTACGTAGTCTCGTAAGGGTGCAGACCAACAGCCATGATCCCCGCGTGCGCCGGACCCGTCGACAGGTGCTGGCCGTCACCCGAGAGCTGTTGAACGAGCGGCGGGGCACGCTCACCTTCAGCCAGGTCGCCGAGCGGGCAGGCGTCGCTCGGCAGACCCTCTATAAGCACTGGGGCACCGTCGAGAGCCTTATCGTCGACACCATCGTGATCGGCCGCATCGGCACCTTCGCCGACTACGACGGGCTCGACGTCGAGCAGCGCGCGCAACTTTTCTTCGGCCGGCTCGTGCTCGAGGTGGACGAGGGCATGGCCGCCGCCGCGGCCGCGATCATCTCGGTGAAGGGCTACGAGCAGGACTCGAAGGATGCATACGAACGCCTCGACCATAACTTCTACGAGATGTTCCGCACGGTGGTGGCACCGCTGGATCACGACCAGTTCATCCAGCTGGTCGCGCCGATCCTTTACCTCGTATTGGCGGGCAACCCGGTGAGCCCGGCCCTGCTCAACTCCCTCGCAGAGCATGCCGACATGATGGCGCGCTCATAGGGCTCGCGCGCCGATTCGCTGGCTGAGCGCCATCGCGTCGTACGGCGCGCGCACCTTGGTGTCGTTGTCGAAGTAGACGAACACGTCGCGGCCATCGGCGAGAGAGTCGCCGATCTCCGCCGCCCAGCGGTCGAGCGCCTCGGGAGTATAGCCGCTGACGTACAGCTCGTCGGCACCGTGCAGGCGAAGGTAGTCGAAGCCGGCCGTGCGCTCGCGGAGCATCGGCCAGCGGCCGGCCGTGTCGGCGAGCACGAGGGCGACGCCGTGGGCGCGCAGGATGTCGAATGCAGCGTGGGTATCGAACGACGGGCTGCGCACCTCGAGCGCGTGGCGCAGCCGACGGTCCTCGTCGACCGCCGTGAACATCCGCCCCTCCATCCGCTCATCGTGCGCCGCGGCGAGCGCGGCCGCCTCGGACGTGGTCCGCGGAAGCGATGCAAGGAACGCGTCCAGCCGTTCCGCGTCGAACTGCTGCCGCTCGGGCAGCTGCCAAATCACCGGGCCGAGCTTCGGCCCCAGCGCCAGCACGCCGGAGGCGAAGAAGTTGGCGAGGGCCGTACCCGCGTTGCGGAGGGCGAGCAGGTGCGTGATGAACCGGGGGCCCTTCACCGAGAAGACGAAGTCGTCGGGCGTCTCCTCGCGCCAGCGCTCCCAGCTCGACGGGCGCTGCAGCGAGTAGAACGATCCGTTGATCTCGATGGAATCGAGATGCTCTGAGGCGTACCGCAACTCGTCACGCTGGAGGAGACCGCGCGGATAGAAGTCCCCACGCCACGGCGGGTAGCGCCAGCCGGAGATCCCCACTCGTGCTGTGCCCGTCATCCGACGCACGATAGACGCACGAAGGCCGCCCGGCTAGAGCCGGACGGCCTTCGATGAAGCGCATGAACTACGCGGCAGCGGTGACGGCCTTCGGGTTCGTGTACTTGGCGCCACCGAATCCGAGGATGAGGTAGCCGATGATCGAGAGCAGCCAGACGAGGAAGAAGCCGAAGGCTCCGCTCTTGCCGAAGTTGCGGGCGACGCCGATGGCAACGACGATCGACCAGATGATGTTCACGATCGGGATGAGGTAGAGAAAGATGCTCCACCCGGAGTGACCCGAGATCTTGATCAGCACGATCGTGTTGACGATCGGGATGATGGCAAGCCAGCCCGCGTGACCGGATTTGGTGAACACGCGCCAGAGTGCGATGACCACGATGATGTAGACGACGACACTGACGATCGAGGTGGTAACCGTCTGGGCCGGGTCCATGCTGGAGCTGTACGAATAATTGAAATCGCCGTGAAGAAGTTCGAGCATTGATGTCCCCCTGTAATTGAGCGCGCCAGTCGGCGCGTTCGAATACTAGTGGGACGACTGGTCGCGTCGGTGGCATGCGCGAGGATGGTTTGATGGGCGCGGTGCTCGAACGCTTCTCCCCGGCAACCAGGGACTGGTTTTCCGGGGCTTTCGTGGCGCCGACTCCGGCACAACTGGGGGCATGGGAAGCCATCGTTTCGGGTGCCCACGCCCTCGTCGTCGCCCCCACCGGCTCGGGCAAGACGCTTGCCGCGTTCCTCTGGGCGATCGATCGGCTTGCACAGAATCCGCGGGGAACGGCGGGTACACGCGTGCTCTACATCTCCCCTCTGAAGGCGCTCGGGGTCGACGTCGAGCGCAACCTCCGCTCCCCCCTGGTGGGCATCGCCCAGACGGCGAAACGGCTCGGGATGCCCGCGCCGGAGGTGACGGTCGGCGTACGGTCGGGCGACACCACCTCGTCAGACCGGCGCCTGTTGCTTCGCAACCCGCCGGACATCCTCATCACCACCCCCGAGTCGCTCTACCTCTTACTCACCTCGGCGGCCCGCGAGACGCTCAAGAGCGTCGACACGGTGATCGTCGACGAGGTGCACGCCGTGGCCGCGACGAAGCGCGGAGCCCACCTCGCCCTGAGTCTCGAGCGCCTCGACCTGCTTCTCGAGAAGCCCGCTCAGCGCATCGGGCTGTCGGCGACCGTGCGTCCACGCGAGGAGGTCGCACGATTCCTCGCCGGCGGACAACCGGTCACCATCGTGGCACCGCCGTCAACGAAGCGATTCGACCTCAGCGTCGTCGTTCCGGTGGACGACATGAGCGACCTCGGCACCGCCATACCGCTCGAGGGCTCCGCCGCCGGCAACACGCAGCACGGCTCGATCTGGCCGCATGTTGAGGAGCAGATCGTCGACCGCATTCTCGAGCACCGCTCGACCATCGTGTTCGCCAACTCGAGGCGGCTGGCCGAGCGGCTGACGGCTCGGCTGAATGAAATTTATGACGAGCGGTTAGAGCGGGTCGAGGTTCTCGAGACCTCACCAACGAATTACGTCGGTGAGGTCTCGACAAGCTCGACCCACCCTCCGGCGCAAATGATCGGCGCCTCGGGCCAGACCCAGGGCTCCGCCGGCCTCCTCGCCCGAGCCCACCACGGCTCGGTGTCGAAAGACCAGCGGGCGATCATCGAAGACGACCTGAAGAGCGGGCGGCTGCGCTGCGTCGTGGCCACGTCATCCCTCGAGCTCGGCATCGACATGGGCGCCGTCGACCTGGTGATCCAGGTCGAGTCGCCGCCCTCGGTGGCGAGCGGGCTGCAGCGCATCGGCCGCGCCGGCCACCAGGTGGGGGAGGTGTCGGAGGGCATCATCTTCCCGAAGCATCGCGCCGACCTCATCCACTCCGCCGTGGCGAGCGAACGGATGTCGGCCGGCCTCATCGAGGCGCTGGCCATCCCGCAGAACCCGCTCGACATCCTCGCCCAGCAGACGGTCGCCGCGGTTGCCCTGGACTCGCTGGATGTCGACGATTGGTACGACACGGTTCGCCGAAGCGCGCCATTCGCCTCTCTCCCGCGGTCGGCGTACGACGCCACTCTCGATCTTCTCAGCGGCCTCTACCCCTCGGATGAGTTCGCCGAGCTGCGGCCGCGCATCATCTGGGACCGGGTGAACGGTCGCATTACCGGCCGTCCCGGGGCGCAGCGCCTCGCGGTCACCTCCGGCGGCACCATTCCCGATCGGGGCCTGTTCGGCGTCTTCATGGTCAACTCGGGCGAGAACGCGCCGATGCGCGTCGGCGAGCTCGACGAGGAGATGGTCTACGAATCGCGGGTGGGCGACGTCTTCGCACTCGGCGCCACCAGCTGGCGCATCGAGGACATCACGCACGACCGGGTGGTCGTGTCCCCCGCGTTCGGCCAGCCGGGGCGGGTGCCGTTTTGGCGTGGTGACGGGCTAGGACGTCCGGCCGAGTTGGGCAAAGCTGTGGGTGAGTTCATTCGCGCGGTCGCGACAAGCTCGACCCCCATGGAGAGAGCCCGCGTCGGCAACCTCGACGAGCGCGCGGTGAACAACCTCGTCGCGTTCATCGAGGAGCAGAAGCAGTCGACCGGTCACGTGCCGAACGACAAGACGCTCGTGGTCGAGCGCTTTCGCGACGAACTCGGCGACTGGCGGGTGGTGCTCCATTCCCCGTACGGCATGCAGGTGCACGCGCCGTGGGCGCTGGCGGTCGGCGCCCGTATCCGTGACCGCTACGGGATCGACGGAGGCGCGGTCGCAGCGGATGACGGAGTCATCCTGCGCATCCCCGACACCGAGAGCGAACCGCCGGGGCTCGACCTGTTCCTGTTCGACTCGGTCGAGTTGCGCGACATCGTGACCGAAGAGGTGGGCGGCTCGGCGCTGTTCGCCGCACGGTTCCGTGAGTGCGCGGCACGTGCGCTTCTTCTGCCGCGCTACAACCCGGGGGCGCGGTCTCCGCTCTGGCAGCAGCGCCAGCGGGCCTCCCAGTTGCTGGATGTCGCGCGAAAGTACCCGAGCTTCCCGATCATTCTCGAGGCGGTGCGGGAGGTGCTGCAGGACGTGTACGACCTGCCCTCGCTCATCGGGATCGCCGAGCAGATCGAGGCCCGCGACATCCGCCTGGTGGAGGTGGAGACCGAGCAGGCCTCACCCTTCGCCCGGTCGCTGCTCTTCGGTTACGTCGCCGCGTTCATGTACGAGGGCGACTCGCCGCTGGCGGAGCGCCGGGCCGCCGCGCTGTCCCTCGACGCCACTCTGCTCGCCGAACTGCTCGGCCGGGCGGAGCTGCGCGAGCTTCTCGATCCGGCGGTAATCGCCCAGACTGAACTGGAGCTGCAGCGTCTCGCGCCCGATCGCCGGGCGCGCGATGCCGAGGGGATCGTCGACCTGCTGCGGGTGCTCGGGCCGCTGTCGGCGGAGGAGATTCTTGAGCGGGTTGAGTTTGTCGAGACCTCACCAACGGGCAACTCTGAGGGAGGTCTCGACAAGCTCGACCCGCTTTTGCGGGAGCTCGCCAAGGCCACCCGCATCTGGCAGACCGGCGGCGGCCGCTGGGCGATCATCGAAGACGCGGCCCGCCTGCGTGACGCGCTCGGCACTCCGCTGCCCATCGGCATCCCGATAGCATTCATCGAACCGGTCGCGGATCCGCTCGGCGACCTGGTCAGTCGCTATGCGCGCACTCACGGTCCGTTCGCCGTGAGCGCCGTGGCGGAACGCTTCGGGCTGGGCACCGCCGTGGTGCTCGAGGCACTCCGCCGGCTGGCGACGGCGAAACGCGTCGTCGAGGGCGAGTTCCGTCCGGGTGGAACCGGCAGCGAGTGGTGCGACGCCGACGTGCTGCGCCGGCTGCGCACCCGCTCTCTCGCTGCCCTCCGGCAGGAGGTCGAGCCGGTCGACGCGGCAACGCTCGGCCGGTTCCTGCCGGCCTGGCAGCACCTGGTCGAGCCGCTTCGGGGTACGGACGGTCTCGCGAGCGTCATCGACCAGCTCGCCGGGGTCGCGCTGCCGGCATCCGCATGGGAGTCCTTCGTGCTGCCGGCCCGGGTGAAGGACTACTCGCCGGTCATGCTCGACGAACTGACTGCATCCGGCGAAGTCATCTGGTCTGGCGGCGGCACGCTGCCGGGCAACGACGGGTGGGTGAGCCTGCACCTCGCCGAGACCGCTGCACTCACCCTGCCCGAACCAACCGGAGCCGAGACGACGGAGCTGCAGCGCTCGATCCTCGCCTCGCTGGCCGGCGGCGGCGCTTTCTTCTTCCGCCAGCTGTCGAACGCCGTCGGCAGTACCCACGACCAGGCGCTGGTGCGCGAACTGTGGGACCTGGTCTGGGAAGGTCTCGTGACAAACGACACCTTCACGCCGCTGCGGGCGATGCTCGGCGCGACGCCGAACCGGCCGCGAACGGTGCCGAGAACGCGCGCCTATCGCGGACGGGCGAGGGTGGCGCTGCCCAGCCAGTCGGGGCCGCCCAGCGTCGCGGGCCGCTGGTCACTGCTTCCGCTCGCCGAACCGGATGCGACGGTACGCGGCGTCGCCACCGCCGAGCAACTGCTCGAACGCTACGGCGTGATCACCCGTGGCGCGGTGATGAGCGAGGGCGTGCGCGGCGGGTTCTCGCTCGCCTACCGGGTGCTCAGCCGATTCGAGGAGACGGGCCGGGTACGGCGTGGATACTTCGTCGAGGGGCTCGGCGCCGCACAGTTCGCGACCGGCGCCATCGTCGACCGGCTTCGCTCCTTCGCCCGCGAGCCCGACAGCGAGCGCGCACCGTTCGCCCTCACCCTCGCGGCGACAGACCCGGCGAATCCGTACGGCGCCGCACTGCCGTGGCCCGCCCCGCCGACGGATGGCGACGAGAAAAAGAAGCACCGCCCCGGCCGCAAGGCGGGAGCACTCGTGGTGCTCGTCGACGGAAACCTCGCGCTGTTCGTCGAACGCGGCGGGAAGACTGTGCTCAGCTTCGGCCTTGCCACGCGCGAGCTCGCGGCCGCGGCGCACTCCCTCGCCGCGGCGGTGCGCCGCACCCACGGCAAATTGAAGGTGGAGCTGGCTGACGGCGCCTTCGTGGTCGGCAGCCCGGTCGGTGATGCACTCGCCGAGGCGGGATTCGATGTCACGCCGCAGGGACTGCGGCTGCGCGGCTGATGCCCGGTACTCGCTAATGCCTGAGGGCGACACCGTCTGGCTGGCGGCGAAGAACCTGTCTGCGGTACTCGACGGGCGGGTGCTCACCCGGTGCGACATCCGCGTGCCGGCCTTCGCGACCGTGGACCTCACCGGCGAGACAGTCGAGAGTGTGGTGAGCCGCGGCAAGCACCTGCTGATGCGGGCGGGCGACATGACCATTCACAGTCACCTCAAGATGGAGGGATCGTGGCACCTCTATCGGGACGGCACGCCGTGGCGCCGGCCCGCCTGGCAGGCGCGCGCAGTGCTGGGCGTAGAGGGGTGGACCGTCGTCGGCTTCAGCCTCGGGCTGCTCGAAGTGATTCCGCGCGCCGACGAGGAGTCGGTGGTCGGCTACCTCGGCCCCGACCTGCTCGGCGACGACTGGGATGCGGATGAGGCGCTCCGGCGCCTGACCGCTGACCCCGAGCGGGCCGTCGGCCTGGCCCTCCTCGACCAGCGCAACCTGGCCGGACTCGGCAACGTGTACCGCAACGAGCTGTGTTTCCTTCGCGGCGTTCTGCCCACGCGTGCGGTGGGCGAGGTCGGGCATCCGGAGAAACTCGTCGACCTGGCGCATCGGTTGATCGATGCGAACAAGGACCGGGCGAACCGCACAACGACAGGCAACCTCCGCGGCGAGACCGCTTTCGTGTCACAGCGTGAAGGAAAGCCGTGCCTGCGCTGCGGCACGCCGATCGAACGGGGACAACTGGGCGACAGCGAGCTCACCTTGCGCGACACATACTGGTGCCCGCGCTGCCAGAGCTGAGCTCAGTACTTCTGGCGCACGGCGAGGAGGAAGAGCGTGCCGACGGCCGTCGCGAGACCGAGCACGATGAGGAGCGGCGCAAGCACGACGTACGACTGCAGCAGGTAGTAGTCGGCGCCGCCGAAACCACCGGTGCTACCGAGCGCTGCGACCCGGTCACCGATAAGGCGCAGCCCGTAGAAACCCGAGGCGACGAAGAGCGCGCTCAGCACCCAGAGCGCGATGAGGATCGGGTTGCGGCGGGCGCGCGTCGGCGCGGCCGGGACTGCGGCCGCGAGTGGAGCGACCGGCTCGGCCACCGTCTCCTCCTGGGGCGCGCCGACGTCGGTTTTGTCGACCGGAGGCGGCGGCGCAGTCGTGTGCTTCGCCGGGTCGAATCCGGGCTGGTACGCCGGATCGAACCGCGGATCGAAGTCGCTCACGCGCCTCCCCTGTCCTGCAGGAAGATCGCGTAGATCGCGAACGCGACGAACACTCCCTGGGGGATCAGCAGCACGAGCGTGACGATCCCGAGGATGCGGCCGGCGTTCAGAACGATCGCGATGACCGCGATGACCGCGCCCAGCACGATGGCGGCGGGCACCCCGAAGACGGTGAGGTCCACGGTCAGGTTATATGCAGTATCCGTCGTCGAGCCCGTCGAGAGCAGCACGATGAACAGGATGGCGGGCACGAGCGCGAGGACCAGTGCCACGAGTCCCAGCGCGAAGCTCCGGCGCCGCTTCGTCGCGGGCGCCGTCGATGAGACCTCAGCAGTCATGGCCCGATCCTAAGGCGGAAACGGTTCCGAAATCTCCCGTCCTCGGTGTTAGGGTTACCTAAGTTGTGCCAGGAGAAACGCGCCGGCCTTCGCCAAGGAAAGGGCCATTTCCGATGAGTTATCTCAAGTCCGCCGCACTGGCTGAGCGAGGTTTCGTGATCCTCGACGGCTACGACCAATCGGCCGACCCGATGGAATGGCACGAGCTCACCTTCGTCGACTGGAAGTCATCCGGCGACACGCGTTTCGCTCCGCTCGCGAGCGCCAAGGGCGAGATCGAGGTCGACGGCTTCTGGAACCACACCCCGCCACGCACCGACAAGGACGGCGTCTGGATCGACTCCCAGGTAGAGAAAGCCCCCCGCCTGACCGCGCGCGCGAAGGAGCCGGGCGTGAACGTCGGCCGTTGCCGTGTCATCGAGCTGCAACCGAACCACTATGCGGACGCGCTCTACAACCTTCACCAGGATGACAACAACCGGCTCAATCCCGACGGAACGGGATGGATCGTGCGGGCATTCTTCAACCTCACCGACGACCCCGACTCGTGCCTGATCCTGCGCGAGGACCGGTTCAACCCGGCCGGAGAAATCCGTATCCCGCTGCCCGCGGGCGCCCAGGTGATCGTGGACACGCAGCGTTTCTGGCACGCCGTGTGGCAGAAAGGCCCCGAGCCGCGCTACTGCCTCATCACGTCGTGGGAGTCCGGGCCGATGCTCGACTCGTACATCGCGAAGTACCACGGCACCACTGAGAACACAGATATCCCGCTCGATCAGACGGTGATCGACGAGGCCCAGGCGCTCGTGCACCGCCGGCTCTCCGAGCGATCGGCCGCGCTCACGGCGCCGGCCGACCTCGAGGACTAGGCCCAATGCTGCCCGCCGCCGCCCTCGACGGCCAGGTCACGAGCTGGTTCGACGCCGTCGGTCCCGTGCTGTTCTACCTCATCGTGTTCGCGCTGGTCTTCGCCGGCACCGGGTTGTTCGTCGGAATCATCATCCCGTTCATCTCCGGGGACTCCCTGCTCTTCGCCTCCGGCATCCTCACCGCAAACACCCCTGCGCTCAACATCTGGGTGCTCGGTATCGGCGTGGGAATCGCAGCATTCCTTGGCGACCAGTTCGGCTTTGTGCTCGGACGTCGGCTCGGGCGTCCGTACCTCGACCGCCGCAAGGGGGCCTGGATCCGCCGCGCAATCGATCGGGCAGAGCGCTTCTACAACGCCCTCGGCTGGTGGGCAGTTGTCGTTGCCCGTTTCATCCCGTGGGGCCGGGTCTTCGTGCCGCCGATCGCCGGCATCGCCCGAATGAACTACCTGAAGTTCCTCACCGCCAACGTGACCGGGGCGCTGGCCTGGGGCGTGCTCATCACCGTGTGCGGTTACTTCGCCGCGAGCATTCCCGGCGTGAAGGTGGCGTCGTATGTCGTCGGGGGCGCCTTCATCCTCGGTTCGATCATCGCCGGAATCGTGGTCTGGGTGCGCAACCGCCGGGCTACCGCCGCCGCGGTTTCCTTGGACGCGTCCGCCCGGTAATCACCTTCTGTTTGGGTTTCGGCGGGAGCTGCTTCTTCTTCGGCTCCGGTGCCGGCGCTTCCTGCGCGCCGCGCGAACTGTTGGCCGTCCGGCCACGCACGATGCCGATGAACTCCTCGATCTGCTCGGTCGTAGCGCTCTCGCGCCAGGCAAGCGCGATGCGCGTCGGTTCGGCATCCGAGACCGGTCTCGTCACGGTGTCTTTGCGCGCAAAACTTCGCGCGATGGACTGCGGCAGGATGTCGAAGTCGTCCCCGACATCGGCGACGGTCACACTGTCGCGGACCGCAAGGGCGTGATCGCGCGGCACCACGACGACCGCCGTCTCCTCGTAGAGCGGGATCACGCTGAGCCCGGTCGCGTCCACCGGCAGTCGCACGAACGCGACCTGCGCGCGGCGCTCGCGCACGGCATCGAGCTGGGTCGCGGCGGCGGTCGGCTCGAAGGCGAGCGGAGCATCCGGGTGTCGCGCCTCCCAGGCGGCGGTCCACTTGGTAAGGGTGACGCCCGCGACGAACGCGATGGTGAAGGGCTCGGTGGCCACGGCATCCCCTCGTCTGCTGTCGGGCTCAGGCTACGCTGGTCGCATGACGCCGGCGAAATCATCCCAGGCTATGAAGCCCTCAACAGCCGCGCACAAGCTCGGCATCTATCTGCCTGCCGCCCCGGAAGCGTTCCGCGAGAACCCGGTGACGCGTGACGAGTTCAACGAATTGAGCGCCACTCCGCCGGAATGGCTGGTGGAGCTCCGCAAGTCCGGGCCGCATCCGCGCGACGAGGTCGCACGCAAGCTCGGCATCTCCAATTCGGGCCTCGCTCGCAGCGAGGTGAGCGATGTGATGACCACCGCGGAGATTCAGGCCCTGCTGCAGAAGCCGCCGGAGTGGCTGGTTCGCGAGCGCGCCATCCACTTCGAGGTCACCGAGGAGAACGCCCGCGTGAAGGCGCTTCACGCGTACAAGCGCTCCCTCGCCGACAAGAAGTAGGCGCTCGGCACGCCGAGCTACTTCGTGAGCTTGTACACCGTGTAACTTCCGACGGTGGTGGCCGTGTAGTGCGACGACACCCAGCTGGCGATCTGGCTGGAGACGCTGGTGCCCTGGCCGCCGAAGCCACCGCCGCCGCCCTGGCCGCCCGATATGTAGAAGCCGATGTCGCCGGCCTTCACGTAGGCCTCGAACTGCGCGAGCGTGGGGGCCGGGTCATCCGACCAGCCGCCGATCGCCATGATTGCGGTGCCGGTCGACAACTCAAGCGTCGCCGCCGACTGCGACCCGTTGATGGCCGCCGCCCAGCGCGCTTTCGATGACGTGAGCAGGCTCTCGATCGAGGTGCTGCTGGATACGGTGGCTGACGTCGTGGACGTGGTGGAGGCCGCCCGCCCGGGCACGGTTCCGCCGCCGGGCCCACCGATGCCGCCTCCGCCGCCGAAGCCGGTGCTCTGCGAGCTCGATCCGACCGTGGGGATCGATCCGCTGTGCGAGACGGATGCGGTGGCGATCGAGTACGAGGCGGTGCCGGCGATGCCGAACAGGCTTCCCGCGATCAGTGCGACGGCGGTCACCCGCTTCAGGTTAACGGTCGAGCCGACGAGGAATGTGGCGGCGGAGAAGACGCTGCCCGCGAGGATGACCCAGCGAAGCCACGGCACGAAGCTGCTGTTCTCGTTGAGGAGCGCGACCGCCCACATCCCGGCGAGCAGGAACATGGCGGCCATTCCGACCCTGCCGAGCCAGCGATCTCGCAGCTTCCACATGGTGACGCCGCCGAGACCGACGAGTCCGCCGATCGCCGGTGCGAGTGCGACCGCGTAGTACGGGTGGATGACCCCGCTCATGTAGCTGAACACCAGTGCCGTGACCACGAGCCAACCGCCGAGCGCGATGAACCCGGCGCGCAGCAGGTCGGTGCGCGGGCGTCGCCAGGTCGCAATGAGCCCGAGCACAAGGGCGAGGAGCGCTACCGGCAGCAGCCAGGAGATCTCGAGCCCCATCTCGCTCGAGAACAGGCGCTGCAGGCCGGTCGCTCCGCCGAAGCTCGAGCCGGATGTTCCGCCCCCACCGGCGCCGCCACCCTGGCCGGTGCCGCCGAAGATCCGGCCAAGGCCGTTGT
Source organism: Microbacteriaceae bacterium (assembly GCA_025463565.1). Lineage (GTDB taxonomy): Bacteria > Actinomycetota > Actinomycetes > Actinomycetales > Microbacteriaceae > Lacisediminihabitans. Next base: position 33,419 of record JAODAT010000129.1, on the reverse strand, counting down.
ACCCGAAGGCGAGGTCGAGCACCGAGTTGTTGGTCGACCCGCCGATGTAGGGTCGGGTCGATGCGGGCCAGAGCGCCACCAGCACCACGAACCAGCCGGCCGACACGACCAGGCCGCCCGCGGCGATGAGCAGATGCACGATCCGCTTCCACCAGAGGGTGGGCGCGGCGATGAGGTAGACCAGGCCGAACGCCGGCAGCACCAGCAGGCCCTGCAGCATCTTGGTCAGGAACGCGAAGCCGAGCGCGATGCCCGCGGCGAGCAGCCACTTCCAGGCCGCCTTCGGCAGTGCCCGCACCACGAAGTAGGCGGCAGCCGTCATCAGCAGCACGAGAAGCGCGTCGGGATTGTCGAAGCGGAACATCAGCGCCGCCGCCGGCGTGAACGCCATTACGAGTCCGGCAACCAGGCCCCCGATCGTTGCCGCCCGTGCGCCGAAGGAGACGAGGCTCCGCCGCACCGTCCCGAACAGCAGCGCGACGGACGCGACGCCCATCAGCGCCTCGGGTGCCAGCACGCTCCAGCTCGAGAATCCGAAGAGCCGAGCCGAGAGCGCCATCACCCAGATCGATGCCGGGGGCTTGTCGACCGTGATGAAGTTAGAAGAGTCGAGCGAGCCGAACAGCAGGGCCTCCCAGTTTTTGCTGCCCGCCTGCACGGCCGCCGCATAGAAGGTGTTGGCGTAGCCGCTGGCCGAAAGGTTCCAAAGGTAGAGGATCGCCGTGACGACGAGGAGACCCCACAGCATAGGCCGCGCCCAGACCGGGTCGGCACGATCGCCGAGGAACAGGCGGGCGAGCGGGTGACGCCGTTCGCGGGGGATGCGCTCGGTGCCGAGTACGGCGTGCGTGGTCATGGTGAGACCCTTCCTGGTCGAGTGGCCCGAGTCTCGACGGTCGTTCTATGCGAAGGCTTGGCCATTCCTATGACCTTGCTGTGACCGGTTCTGCGGCTATGTTCGAAGACATGGCCACGCTGACCCCCCGCCGGCTGACCAGCTCCGGCTGGCGGTTCGTGCTGCGGCTGACCGTGCGCGGCGCCGTGCGCAACCAGCTGTTCGACCAGGCGGCCGCACTCACCTACTACGCGGTACTGTCCCTGGCCCCATCGCTGGTCGCGCTCATCTCGATCGCCGCCATTTTCGGCGAGGGCCGGAAGTCCGCGGACGCGCTCCTCGAAACGGTGAACGATGTGGCACCGGACTCGGCGATCGCCCTGCTCAAGGGGCCGCTCGAGAGCTTCGCCGCGTCACCATCGGTCGGCATCGCGCTGGCCGCGAGCGTGATCATCGCCATCTGGGCGACCTCTTCGTATGTCGCGTGTTTCGGTCGCTCGCTGAATCGCATCTACGGCGTTGAGGAGGGCAGGTCGATCTGGAGGGTGCGATCGCTCGATGTGCTGATCGCGGTGGTCGTGATGCTGCTCGCTCTCGTCACGGTCGCAGCGCTGGTGCTCTCCGACCCGGTCGCCGCCAACCTCGGCGCGGCTCTGGGGATCGGCTCGACGCCCCAGATCGTCTGGTCGATCATCAAGTGGCCGGTGCTCATCATCGCCGTCACGCTCATCGTCGCGATCCTCTATTACGGCAGCCCGAATGCGAAATTCCCACACTTTCGCTGGATGAGCGCGGGCGCTCTCGTCTCGGTGATCGGGGTGCTGTGCGTGTCGCTCCTGTTCGCCCTCTACGTTCGTAACTTCGCCCACTTCGACCGTACATACAGCTCCTTCGCCGGAATCGTCGTGGTACTCATCTGGATCTGGATCGTCAACCTCGTCTTGCTGTTCGGCGCCAATTTCGATGCGCAGTACGAGCGTGCCCGCGAACTCGAGGAGGGCCTGCCCGCCGAGCGCGACGTGCAGCTGGAGCCCCGGGACGTGAAGCTCATCGACAGGAATGCCGAGCGTCGGCGGCAGGAGCTTGCCGAGGCCCGGCGCATTCGCGCTGCTGCCCGTCGGAGGCGCTGAACCAGATCGGCGCGAGAGTCAACCCCCACTCCTCCCCCTTTTCGAAAGCAGTTCGCGGAGCTAAACTTTCGACACCCCCTCAATGGGGGGCGCGAGCATAGCAGAGGGGGGCATCGATGACGCTTCGACTCGCGGATGACCGCCAGCCGCCCCGAGGGAACGAACGCCGGTGGGAATCCACCGTGCACCACAGCGGGCGCGCCTTCATCGCAACGGCCACCATGGCATCCATCTTCAAAGCGCACGCCGACGACGTGATCGCGCGCGGCGAGACCGAGCTGGTTCCGCTGCTTCACCGTGGTGGAGTCGACCTGCTTCTCATCACGCCGGAGACGAACTTCGCCGTCGTGAGCATCGAGCTCGGACTCACCGAGACCCGGCCGATCACGCTGCCGGCCACTCGCCCCGCTTCCTGATCACTCTCGTTCCGGTGATCGGCACGCGGGATGACGCCCGGGCCGGGATGAGTCTTACGATCCGGGAATGAAGATCAAGAGCGTGGTGCTTCTGCGGCGCAAGCCGGGAACGACGCACGAGCAATTCGTCGACTACTACGAGAATCACCATGTGCCGCTGGCGCTCGGGCTGATGCCGTCGATCAGCAGGCATGTTCGCAACTATGTCGATCACTCCTCGCTCACCACCGCTCGACAGCTGTCCGGCGAGGGCAGCGGGCCCGACCCGTACTTCGACGTGATCACCGAGGTGTGGTTCGACGACGAAGCCGCCCACGCCGCCTTCCGCACAGCGCTTTCGAACCCCGACGTCGTCAGGGTTCTGCAGGAAGACGAGGATCGGTTTCTCGACCCATTCGTCAAGCAATCGTTCGACGTGTTCGAATCCGAGCCGCGCGGCGCATCAGTGTAGCGAGCCGATCACCGTCTCCTGGTAGCTGCCGATCCGGCGACGGAGCGACTCGAGACCGCCCTCCCAGGCCGACAGGATGAGTCGGCCCACACCCAGGTCCGCCAGTCGCTTCGCATCATCCGACGAGTCGGGTGCCACGCAGGTAAGTTCGATTTCGCCCGCGTCGCGCCCGATCGCGGCGCACTCCTCGTCGACGAGTTCGCGCACGCGGGCGACCCCGGCGACATCGAGACGATTGAGGTGGAGTCCGTTACCGCGCAGTACCGCACGACGAACGGCGATGCGGGATGCGCCGCCGATCACGATCGGGATGGCGCCATTCGATGGACGCGGTACCGAATGGATGCCGTCGAAGCCGACGAAGTCGCCGCTGATGCTCGAGCGGCCGGGCCGCCACAGCTCGGCCATTGCGTCGAGGTACTCGTCAGTGCGTCGCCCGCGGTTCTCGAAGGGCACGCCGATCGCCTCGAACTCCTCCTCGAGCCAGCCCAGCCCGACCCCCAGGATGAGACGACCGCCGGAGAGTCGGTCGAGCGTCGCCAGCTCCTTGGCAAGCACGACAGGGTTGCGCAGCGGAAGGATCAGCACACCGGTCGCGAGCTTGACCGTACTCGTCGCAGCGGCCACATACGACAGCCAGGTGATCGGATCCGGCACGTCGTCGTCGATCAGCAGACCCATCTTGCCGGTCGGGCTGAACGGGTAGACCGAGGAATACTCCTCCGGAATGGTGACATGTTCGACCGTCCAGATCGACTCACACCCCTCGGCCTCGATCATGCGGGCCAGCTCGGTCGCAACGCCGCCATCCGACAGCTCGATACCGCTCGGAACTCGGATGACGCCGAGCTTCATCGATCAGCCCGCAGTCATGCGCTCGGTGATCGCGCGATAGAGCACGAGCGAACGGCGGGCGTGGAGCGTGGAGCTCATCCGCAGTGTCGGGAGGGCGCTCGCCAGAGCGGCAGCGGCATCCGCTCCGCTCCCCTCGATCTCATAGATCGCGAGGTAGCGAAACTCCGGGGACGCGGCGGTCGAGGCCCCAGCGTCGAACTCGAAGCGCTGTGCCGCGACGAATCCGGGGATCTGCAAAATCTCGGGAACGTGCACCGTGTCGTACCACTTGGTGAATTCCGCTTCGGTGCCCTCCACCGCATTGGTCTGCACTAGGTAGATCGAATCGACCATCGTCGTCAGCGGCTCTCGTGCGCGAGGTCGAGCGCGACATCCACGATGAGGTCTTCCTGGCCGCCCACGTAGCCACGCCGGCCGACCTCGACCAGGATGTCGCGAGCGTCGACACCATAGGTGACCGCAGCGCGTTCGGCGTGCCTGAGGAAGCTCGAGTACACCCCGGAGAAACCGAGGGTGAGGGTCTCGCGATCCACCCGTACCGGGCGGTCCTGAAGCGGCCTGACCAGGTCCTCGGCCGCATCCTGCAGCGCGAACACATCGCAGCCGTGATCCCAGCCGTACAGTGTCGCGACCGCGACGAATGCCTCGATCGGGCAGTTTCCGGCCCCTGCGCCCTGCGCAGCAAGTGAGGCATCAACTCGATATGCACCCTCCTCAACGGCGACCACCGAGTTTGCGACGGCGAGCGAAAGGTTTTCGTGGGCGTGGATGCCGATCTGGGTACCCTCGTCGAGAATGTCGCGATACGCACAGATTCGCGCTCGCACACCCTCCATCGTGAGGCGCCCGCCCGAGTCGGTCACATAGACGCAGTTCGCGCCGTACGACTCCATCTTCTTCGCCTGGATGGCGAGATCGGCCGGTTCGCTCATGTGGCTCATCATGAGAAATCCGGAGACGTCCATGCCGAGTTCCCGTGCTGCCTCGATGTGCTGGGCGGCGATGTCGGCCTCGGTGGCGTGGGTCGCGATTCGCACCGAAGTCACGCCAAGGCTGTGGGCATGGGTGAGATCGTGGATCGTTCCGATGCCCGGCAGCAGCAGGGTCGTCAGCTTCGCGTGCTTCACGACCGATGCCGCAGCTTCGATCCACTCTTGGTCGGAGTGGGCTGCAGGGCCGTAGGTGAGGCTCGACCCGCCGAGACCGTCACCATGCGCGATCTCGATCGCATCCACTCCGGCAGCATCGAGCGCGGAGGCGATTGCGATCACCTGGTCGACGCTGTACCTGTGCTGGATGGCGTGCATGCCGTCCCTGAGAGTGACGTCCTGGATGTAGAGCTTGTGGGTCATCGGGCTGCTGCCTTCCTGGTGACACTGGACTGTTCGGCGATGCGCTCACCGACGGTGAGAGCGGCCGAGGTCATGATGTCGAGGTTGCCGGCGTACGACGGGAGGTAAGCCCCCGCGCCCTCGACCGAGAGGAAGACCGAGACCTGGGTGAGCCGGTCGACGGGGATTCCCTGGACGAGAGTGTGAATGGGCGTGTTCTCGGCAAGCTGCGAGAACTGCACCGCGTGCTTGAGCTGGTAGCCGGGCACGTAGTGGCTCACCTCGGCGGCCATCTCGGCTATCGACGCCGAGATGCGCTCGCGGGTGGCTTCGTCGGCGAGATCGACCAGCGCGAGAACGGTGTCGCGCATGATCATGGGCGGTTCGGCCGGGTTCAGCACGATGATCGCCTTGCCACGACGAGCGCCCCCCACTTTCTCGATCGCGAGGCTGGTGGTCTCGGTGAACTCGTCGATATTGGCCCGAGTTCCCGGGCCGGCGGACTTCGACGCGATCGTAGCCACGATCTCGGCATAGTGCACCGGGGTCACGCGCGATATCGCTGCGACCATGGGGATGGTCGCCTGGCCGCCACAGGTGACCATGTTCACGTTCGGCGCCCCGAGGTTCTCCTCGAGGTTGACCGTGGGGATCGTGTACGGCCCGATCGCCGCGGGAGTGAGGTCGATCAATCGCTTTCCGAAGCCCTCAAGCTTTGCCGCATTGGCGATGTGCGCCTGTGCGGATGTCGCATCGAAGACGATATCGATCTCATCGAAGCCGGGCATCGCGATGAGCCCGTCGATTCCAGTCGAGATGGTCGGGACACCGAGACGCTCCGCCCTGAGTAACCCGTCCGACTCGGGATCGATCCCGACCAAGGCACTCACCTCGAGCACTTCCGAGTTGCGCATGACCTTGAACATGAGATCGGTTCCGATGTTGCCGGAACCGATGATGGCGACTTTGGTCTTCACCGATATTCCTTACTGTGTTTCGCTCGGATCACTCTGCGCCACTCCCGAGGAACGAGTTCGAGAGACTGGGGTCTGCGAGCATGTCTTTGGCCTGGCCCGTGCGCACGATCGCGCCGTTTTCGATCACATATGCCCGGTCGGCGAGTTCGAGTCCCGCTGTGACGTTCTGCTCGACCAGGAGCACGCTCACACCGGATTCCCGAAGCGACCCGATCACTTCGAAGACGGTTTCGACCATGATCGGCGAGAGTCCGAGGGACGGCTCGTCGAGAAGCAGCACCGAGGGCGAACGCATGAGCGCTCTCGCCACCACCAGGAGTTGCTGCTGCCCGCCAGACAGCGAGCCGGCATCCTGTTTCGCCCGCTCCTTCAGGAGGGGAAATCGTGCGAGCGTCTCGGCGAGTTTGGCGTCCCGCACCGACTTGGACAGCCCGTAGGCGCCGACCAGAAGGTTGTCTTCCACCTTCATCCCGGCGAAGACGTGCCTGCCCTCCGGCACCAAGTTGATGCCCTTGCGCACGATGGACTCGGGGCTCGCACCCTTCAGAGACTCGCCGCGGAGCCGGATCTCGCCGGAACGCATCTTCAAAAGCCCGGTCACGGTCTTCATAAGAGTGGATTTGCCCGCTCCGTTCGACCCGATCAGCGCGACGATCTCGCCGCTGCCGACGGTCAGGCTGGCTCCGTGAAGGATCTCTAGCTCGCCGTAGCCGGAAACGATCGAATCGATCTCCAGGATGGTCTCAGGCATCCGCCACACTCCTCTTGCCGAGGTAGGCCGCGATCACGGCGTCATCCTTCTGCACCTGCGCAGGCGTTCCGTGCGCGATTCTGGTACCGACGTCCAGCACCGTCACCTCGTCAGCCAGGGCCATGCCAAACTTCATGTCGTGCTCGATGAGCACGATGGTCATGTTGCCCGCGTGCAGTTCTTTCAGCACATCAAAGAGGTTGGCCCGGGCACTGAGCCCCAGCCCCGCGGCCGGCTCATCGAGCAGCACCACCTTGGGCTGACTCGCGAATGCGCGGATGATCTCGACCAGTCGCCGGTCTCCGTACGAGAGATCGGAAGGCATCGAGGATGCGTACTTGGCGAGCCCGAAGCGATCGAGCCATTCGTATGCGCGCTCGTATTCACGATTCTCCTCGCGGGAGACGAACAGGCCGGTCATCGCGCGCGGAAGGCCGCCCTTCATCTGGCCGTGCAGGGCCATCAGCACGTTTTCCGCGACGGTCAGGCTGGCGAATAACTGGAGGTTCTGGAAGGTGCGGGCAAGTCCCTGGCGCGCCACCTTTCTCGCTCGCTCGCCGGTCACATCACTGCCGAACAGCGAGACCGTTCCCGCGTCGGCGCGGATGAAGCCGCTGATCACATTGAAGAGTGTGGTCTTCCCCGCGCCGTTCGGTCCGATGAGAAAGTGCAGGCTCCCGGGTGAAACCGACATGTCTACGTTGCGGAGCACATGGTTTCCGCCGAAGCTCTTGGTGATGCCGTGCACCTCGAGTGCGGCATCGACGAGAACCGACGGCGCGCTCACGCTGCAACCTTCTTGGACGCGGGAGTGACAGAGGACGGTTCGTCGTGATTTCGTCGCCTGCGAGCGATCTTGACCAGTCGCCTCGTCGTCGACACAACCTGATCGGTTAGCCCGTTCGGCGCGAAGATCATCACAATGACGAGGATGACGCCGAAGATCACGATCTCGACCGGGCCGGCGTTGCCACCCGAGATGACCGGGATGACGAACTCGTGCAGGCAGACGACGGCGATGGCGCCGATCGGCGCGCCCCACAACGAGACCATGCCGCCGAGGGCAACGAGAACGAAGATCTGGATGAGGAACGGGAAGCCGAACAGGTCGGGCGTGATCGCCGAGAGATAGGTCGCGTAAAGGCTGCCTCCCACGGCGCCGATCACCGAGCCGATCACGAAGATCTGCAAGCGTCGCGCGCCGTGGTTGATACCCAGCGACGACGTGGCCAGGTCACTGTCTTTGATGGCCTCGAATTCTCGACCGACCACGGAGTACCTCAGGTTGATCCTGATCAGCACCGCTACCAGGAGGAAGCCCCAGATCAGATAGATCTGGGAGGGCAGGTCGATGAAGCTGAAGTCGCCGATCGAGAAGGGAACGATGCCGGTAACACCGTTCTGGCCGCCGGTGAGAGCCGTCCAGAACCCGAGCACGTTGGTGACGGCGAGCGCCACGCAGAGCGTCGCGATCGCCAGGTAAAGGGAACGGAGTCGAAGGATAGGCAATCCGACGACAAAAGCGAGCACCCCGGCCACGACGATGCCGACCAGCATCCCCACCCACGGATTGCCGCCCTTCGTGGTCACGATGGCCGACGAGTACGCGCCGATCCCGATGAACGCGGCGTGCCCCATGTTGAGGATGCCGCCGGTTCCCATCGTCAGTTGCAGGCCGATTCCAAAGATTGCGTAGAGGCCGATGGTGAGGATGACGGTCTGCGAGTAGCCGTCTCCGAAGACGAGCGGAAGCACCGCGACTACGACGACCGCACCCAGCCAGATGAAGTGCTGGTTACGTCGTTTGGTCATCAATGGTGATTTCATATCAGACTCCCACTGCCGCTTTGACTCGACGGCCCCCGAGTATGCCGTTCGGCAGGATCAGCAGCACGATCACGACGGCCAGCAGCGAGATGCCCGTGGTGAGGCCGGTGGAAATGAGCGAGGCGAGTGATTCGAGAAGGCCCAGGGCAATCCCCCCGATGATGGCGCCGGGAATGCTGCCGAATCCGCCGATGACGGCCGCTGCGATGCCCTTGACGCCGATCAGGCTGCCTGTCGCGTAGGTCATTCCAATCACCGGGGCGAGGAGAAGGCCTCCGACTGCAGCGAGCGCGCCGGCCGCTCCGAACGCGATGAGCGAGACCATCCGCACGTTGATGCCGGAAAGCCTGGCCATCATCGGATCGATCGACGACGCGCGAAGCGCCCGGCCGATGCCGGTGCGCTCTAGCACGAGATAGGTGGCGCCGAGGGCGACGAGAACGCCGCCGAGGATCCAAATGGACTGGGTCGTTATCGACACGGAGAGCACAGAGATCGGGTGAGCGGTTGGGGAGAAGTCCCCCGTGTAGCGGGGAGCGCTACCCCAACCGATTTGGGCCAGACCTTGAAGGACCTGGGAGATGCCCAGTGTGATCAGGAGCAGCGAGATGTTCGTCCCTCGCTTGATCGCGGGGCCGAGTGCAAGCGCGTAAATCGCGCACCCGAGCAGGAAGACCAAAGCGATGGTGACCGGGATGGCCGCATAGAGCGGCCATCCCGCTTCACGGAAACTGATGATCAGCATGCCACCGACCATGAGCAGCTCACCCTGCGCGAAGTTCAGGATGCCGGTCACCCGGAATACCAGAACAAAGCCCATTGCGACCGCCGCATAGATTGCACCTGTCGTCACACCGGTGACGAACAGCTGGATGAAGAACGCCAGATCCATGAGTGTTACCTGTTGTTATCTGTTATTTCGCGGGGATGGAGAGGGACCCACCAGGACCGAACACGACGACGTGCGCGATCTTCGCGTAGTCCTCATAGGTGGCACGGTGCTGTGTGGGGCCGAACACCATGGTGTTCTGCGCTCCCACATAGTTGGTTTTCTCCAGGGCGAGCCTGACCTTGTTGCCGTCGGTCGACTTCGCCCTCTCGATAGCGAGCGTGATCACCTGGATGGTGTCCCAGCCCGCGTGGGCGAAGTTGCTCAGGTTGGGAACTCCGGCGACGGCCGGGTACTTCGCGAACGCGTCGACGACTTTCTGGCGCTCCTTGTCGTTCGCCTGGCCGGTCTTGATCGCCGGGTAGGCGTCAGCGAGCAGGATCTGCGTGTAGAAGTGCGGCTTCTGCGCGGTTGCGCCGAGAGCCTGGTAGAACGTCGACAGCGTGATCGCCGAGCAGTTCGCCACCGGCGTCTTGCCGAGTGCACCGAGCTGGTCGAGTGCCTTCACCGCGAGAGTGTCCGTCGCCTGCAGCGCAGAGATCGAGATCACGTCGGGCTTGAGCGCCAGGAGCTGGCTCATCTGCGTAGTGAGGCTGGTGGAGTCACCGGCCCAGTCAAGAGTCGTCAACACCTTCACGTTGTTGTCGGCCGCCCACTGCTTGACGCCGGCCACGTAGGACTGGGGACCGGGGTTGGTCTCCTCGCCGATCGCGATCGTCTTGATCGTGGTGCCGTCTTTCTTTTCGGCGGCGGCAGTGGAGCTGATGCAGCCGTTGCCGAGAGCCGAGCCATTGCCCGCGATGCCGAAGCCCCACTTGGCGACCTTCGAGCCTTCCCAGATGTCACCGGTGGTGGAGGGAAGTGCGACGAGCGGCACCTGCAGCGTCGACGCTGTCTGGGCGCCGACCACCGTGGAGTTCGAGCTGCCGGGTCCGGCGATCGCGACCACGTGATCCTGTTGGACGAGCTTGCGGATGTTGAGCACCGACTGGTCCGGTGTGGACGTGTCATCGGTTGGTACGAGCTCGATCTTTCGGCCGAGCACCTTCGCCTTGGAGGCGTTGATCGCAGCGGCAGCGAGCTTCATGCCCGCATACTCCTGCACGCCGGCGAACGCGATCGGACCGGTGAGCGACAGGTCGACACCGATCTTGATCGGGGACTTGTCGGTAGATGCTGTTGACGATGATGTGGTTGAGCTCGACGCACATGCTGTAAGCGCGAGGGTGATGCCGAGGGCGGTTGCCGTGATGACTCCGGCGCGACGCCCCAGAAGTTTCTTCCGGGTTGTGAGCATCCGTCTTTCCTTCCAGACTTCAGCGAGTGTGCCTCTTTGCCCACTCTTGTGCGGATCAGCATCGCCGCGCTGCTACCCACCGGCAAGCGATCCGTTCCAGCCAGTGGGTTTCACAACAAAAGCATTCACAACGAAGGGGCGGGCTCGAATTGCGAGCCTGCCCCTTCGTGAACTATTGCGTAGCGAAAAGCGTCCCGCCGGCCCGTGAAGGCTAGCTCGGACCCCGAAGGATCCCCGCGTCAGCTGTCTGCGCTGTACGCGCCGATGTTGAGCCAGCGGTATTTGAGCTCGTCGGGCGTGTCGATGATCGTCACCAGTTCGAGCGGGTCTAGATAGGTCGTGGCGCCCGTCTCGAGGTTCTCGAGGAAGAGTCGCGGGGTGATTCCCTGGTAGTCGAGGCCGATACGGATCTCGGCGAACTCGTTCCAGATGATCGCCTTGTCACCCAACCTGACGATGCCGGCGGTGTCCCGGTCTTCGCTCACGATGTGCCTTTCGCCCGTTCTCCTGAAGCGCCCGCGACCAGCACGGACACCGTTCCCACGTTCTCGATCGTAGCCACGATGCGATCCCCCGCAAGGAGGTTGGTCGCGGCGCAGGGTGAGCCCGACAGGATGACGTCGCCCGCTCCCATGGTTATGCCGAACGTGAACAGCGTCTCGACCAGCCAGCGCACCGAGTCGATGGGATCCCCCATCACCTCGGAGAGCGGCGCGCTGCCGACGACCTCGTCGTTTTTCATGAGGTCGGTTCGCCAGCCGGTGAGGCTGGCGGCAACCGTACTCAGGTCGACCCTGGCATCGCCGAGAACGTAACGGGAGGATGAGCCGTTGTCGGAGACGGTGTCCGCCCAGGTGATCTTCCAGTCTCTCACCCTGCTGTCCACCAGCTCGATCGAGACTGTCACGTAATCCGTGGCCGCGATGACGTCGTCGCGCGACACCTTCTCGGCGCCGAGCGGCCCACCGAGTACGAAGGCAAGCTCGGGTTCGGCTCTCGGGAGAATGAAGTCGGCCCTGTCGATGACGCCGCCATCAGGCACCGCCATGTCGGCGAACAGGTGCCCGAAGTCGGGTTCGGTCACCCCGAGCAGGGTTTGCATGCCGGTCGACGTGAGCCCCACCTTGAAACCGCTTCGCACGGCTCCCGCCCCGCGCCGGGAATCAGCCTGCGCCAACTGGACACGATAAGCCTCGTCCGGCTGCACACCCCACGGTGCCGCGCTGACCGGGTCGACCGGCGAAACGGCCAGTTCGGACTGCCTCAATTGCTCGCCGGCACGAACCAGCTCGGCATCCCTCGTCACGAATTCTGTTTCTGGTATGGCTTCTTCAGCTCCGTCTTGAGGATTTTGCCGGCGGCACTGAGCGGGAACTCGTCCATGAATTCGAACCCTCCCGGCTGCTTGTAGCCGGCCAGATTGGCCCTGCAGAGGTCCTTCAACTCCTGTTCGAGTTCGGGAAGCCCCCTCGTCCAGTCCTCTCGCGGTACGACTGCCACGATCGGCGTCTCACCCCAGGTCGGATGCGGCACCCCGAACACCGCAGCCAGGCGAACCGCCGGATGGGTGTTGATGACACGCTCGATCTCGCCCGGGTAGATGTTGAACGCCCCGCTGATGATGAGGTCGTTCTTGCGATCGACCAGGTAGATATATCCGTCCGCGTCGCGGAATGCCATGTCTCCCGTGTGCAGCGCGCCGTTCCTGAATCGCTCGACCGTGACATCCGGCCGATTCCAATAGCCGCCACTGTTGGCGTCACACCGGATGACGACCTCCCCGATCTCGCCGACCGGCAGTTCGCGGCCGTCGTCGTCAAGTACCGCGATCTCTGCGTACGCCGATTCGGTTCCCGCCGACTTCGCGATATCGGAGCGTCCGGCGACGATGTCGCGGTGGTCCTGCGGTGACAGGTGCGTCACGAATCCGGCGACCTCGCTCTGACCGTAACGCTGCCAGAAGTCGCACCCGAGATACTCGATCGCGCTTCTGATCAGCGCGGGCGAACTGGGTGCCGACCCGTAGCCGATGGATGACAGCGCCGGGAAATCCTGGTGAGGCACGGTCTCCAGGTGAGCGACGACCTTGCTCAGCATCGTGGGCACCATGATCGTGTTGGTGATGTCGTAGCGGTGAAAGTGGTCGACGATCTGCTCTTCGTCGAACTTCGGCAGAATCACCATCGTCTGGCCGAGATAGGCCCACGACAGGGTTCGCATCGCGCCGCCGGATGTGAAGAACGGGGTTACTGCGAGACCGACATCGCCGGCCCGAGCGCTCACCGTCTGCACCTGGTCCATCGCTCCGTAGAGCATCGCCCGGTGGGTGTTGGTGACCGCTTTCGGCAGGCCGGTCGTGCCACTCGTGTAGATGAGAGCGCGGAGATCGTCTGGCGAAAGGCCGGCGGACGAGAGCTCGGTCGCACCCATGCCCTCGATTTCACGCTCGTACTCCGGGGCGAGATCGTTGCCGCCGATCTGGAGAACGACCGAGATGTTGGCCGCGGACGACAGCACGGCGCTCGCCACGCTCGCGCTTCCCGTGTCGAAGAGCAGTGCGGTAGCGCCCGAGTCATCGAGCAGGAAGGTTATCTCCGGAACGGCCAGCCGAACATTGATCGGCACCAGCACCAGGCCGGCCTTCGATACCCCGAACGAGATCTCCGGCCACTCGAGGATATTGGCGGCGATCACCGCCACCCGGTCTCCGCGGTTGAGACCGGCACTCAGGAGGTATGCCCCGAGCCGATTCGCGCGCTCGTTCACCGCCGACCAGGTCAGCTCCCTGTCGCCGCAGATGACCGCCATCTTGCCCGGCGTCCGCCGCGCGTTGAGACGCGGGATGTCTCCAACCAGCATGGTTCCTGTCCTTACTTAGAGAATGAACGCGATCGTCTTGATCGGTCCCTCGTTATTGATGAGAAGCACCGTCTTCTTGACCAGCGTGATGCCGTCGGCGGTGCGCCGCAGAAGATAGAGGTAGCGACCGGCCCAGATGGTGGTGGCGTAGCGGTGCTCGAACAGCGAGAAGTTGGCTGCGACTTCGATGACGTCACCATCTTCTGACAGCACTTCGAAGTTGGCGAGCTGCCGACGCATCTTGGACGGCGGCGTCTGGGAATGCCTGCGGCCCGACCGCAACTGGGCGATACGCGAGCCGATGCGGTGACGGTTGTCGAAGACGAACGAGACTTGGGTCTCCGGGTCTTTGTCATCACCGGTCGGGATCCAGTAGATCCCGTCATCCGCCCACAGGGACTCCCATTCCTCGTAGCGGTTCTCGTCAGCAAGCCGAGCTTCATGCACCATGTAGTCCACCAGCTCGGCCGGCACGGTTCCCACGCTCGCGGTCTCGGTGCGGGTGTCAGTCATTCGTCTTCTCCGTCATGAGGGTGCGGTAGTGCTGCCACATGCCGCGCTGGGAGGTCTCTGATGTGCGGTCGTACGAGGTGATGCCGCGCTCCTCGACCGTTTCGCTCTCAAACCCTCTGGCGAACAGCACCCACTCGGGCTCCTGTGCGTGCAGGCCGATCTGGTTGCGCTCGCCCATTTCGGCGTCGTCCGCGATGAGGAAGCCTGCGGGGCCCATGGCGCCCTCGGTCTGCCGGATGATCCTCGCGCTCATCTCCTCAGCACCGAGCAGCTTGATGGGGGCCGTGTACTGGATGGTGCGCTCGACCGCGAGCGGTTCGACGAACATCACCTGCATTTCGGCCAGGAACAGGTTCGGCCAGATGAAAGTGTGCGGCGGCCCGTCCACCAAAATCTCGTGCGTCTTCTCCGGGCCGTGCAACGCCTCCATTGCCTCCACGTAGTTCGGCACACGGGTGCGCGGGATGCTGGAGAACCAGATGAATTCGCGGTCCTGGTTCTGGTATTCGCGGCTGTAGTCCACCTCGCTGTGACCGCCGCCGAGATCGCGCACGGCGACCCGCAGTTCGTCGGAGCTGTAATCGACCTTGGCGGGCTTGACCGCCTTGTACAGCGATTCGTGCACGAAGAGCGGGTGATATCCATCCACCTGCACCTCGTTGACGACCTTCCAGTTGGCGTTGTTGTCGTGCTTCATCCACCCCGCCGAGAGATCGATGCCGCCCTCCGGGGACAGTTGAACGAGGCGGTCGATCGCGCCTTTCGCGTTGCCGAGGTACTCCTCGAGGTCGCCTGCGTCGCCGGTGAGGTTCGCGAAGACGAATCCGCCGTACGTTCCCACCTGCGCCGCCTCGGCGAGTCCGAGCTCCGCACGCAGTTCGCTGAGTTCCTGTTCGTAGCCGCCGCGGAACGACACCCCCTGCAGCCTGCCGTCATTGCTGAACGTCCAGCCATGGAACGAGCAGCGGAACAGCGTCGCATTTCCGGCATCCGACTGGCAGAGCATGTTTGCGCGGTGCGTGCAACGGTTGAGCAGCACCCGCACCTTGAGGTCTTTGCCCCGGGCGACGATTAGCGGCTGTGTGCCGATTCGCCTGCGCACATAATCGCCGGGTTCCTTGATCTCACTCTCGTGAGCAACGAACACCCACTGGTTCTCGTAGATGTCCCGCATCTCCTTGTCGAAGATCGCCGGGTCGGTGTACAACGAGCCGTGTACCCGATCACGCAGGATGAGCTGGTCATAGTCGACATCGTCTGCGACGAGTCGCTCGGTCTCCAGTCTGATGGTCATTTGCCACTCCTCTTCTCTGTTAAAGCGATGCGCGGGATGCTGGTTTCGCCGACGCGCACGAAGGCGATATCGACAATCTCACCCGCTGGGAAAACGACCGAGCGGGTGTGCCGATCGGTCGAAACGTACAGCCGGTGCCCCGAGTCGAGTTCGACCTCGAGCACCGGGTATGGGGCCGTGGCAGCGATGAACGACTTCTCGAGGCGATGCATCACGATCGAGGCGATCACGGTGCCGGTCCTCGAAACCTCGCGCCACTGCCTCGGCCCGCCCGGGCATCCTTCACGCTCGCACTCGAGCTGGTCGAGATCGAGCGGATGCCCGCTGCCACAGAACGGCAGCACCAGTTCGCCGTCGGCGGTGCCGGCCAGAAACTTCGTCAGCGGCTCCTCCGCGCTGGGCGCAGCGCTGTCGAGCAGGAGCCAGTCGGCGGCGATCACGCTGCGTCCTCCCGTTCGAGCACGATTGTCGAGTGATGTTCAAGCCGGCCACCGATCGCGGCGACAGCAGCGATGGATGCGTCGGGAATCTGGCGATCACCGCCGAGCCCGCGTAACTGTGTCACCGCTTCAAACACCGGGGTGACCCCCTGCAGGTAGTAGCCGGAGATCTGGCCCCCACCGGTGTTTGTCGGCATGGATCCGCCTGCACCGACCTGCCCGTCACGGACGAATTCGCCGGCCCGGCCGGGCTCGGCGAATCCAAAAGCCTCGAGCAGGATCAGCGGAACGACAGTGAAGGGGTCATAGATCTGAAGAGTGTGCAGATGGGAGCTTCCGATGCCCGCCTGCGCGAGCGCTGCCGAGAACGCGTCGGCAGCACCGATCGGTTCCCACGGCGAGACGGGAGCGTGGCGACGGCGTTCCGCAGATCGCTGCGCGGCGCCCGCCACCCGCAGTGCGGCGCTCGACCCTTGTCGCCCCGAGGTCACGAGCACAGCGGCCGCACCATTTACCGGACGCGCGCAGTCGAGACGTCTGAGAGGTTCTGCGACGAACGGGCTGGCTAGATAGTCCGCCTCTGCGAGCACAGCACGAGCTCGAGCGAGTGGGTTTCCTGCCGCCCAGTCGCGCTGCGCGATCGCGATCGCCATCAGGTCGCGGCCGCTCGCCCCGGTTGCCTGGAAGTAGTGGGCGGCGAGGAACGCATAGGCCGCGACGGCTCCGAGCATGCCGCCAGCCCGCTCCAGCCCTCGCTGTCCGCCCGCGCCGCCCATCGCGGCGAACGCGGCCCCGGAGCCGACGCCCTGCCGCTGGGCCGCGTCCGCGAACAACACCACCACGCTCGATGCGGCTCCCGCATCCACCGCCTGCTGCGCCTGGGCCAGCAGCAGTGAGAAAGTCGTGCCCTTCGAGTTGAGTTCGTAGAGCACCGAAAGTTCGCCGAACCCGCCCTGGCGTGCGATGTCGAGCGTCACCTTGTCTTCCGCGATGAGCTCGTTGTGATTGAGCAGCAGGCCGTCGATGTCGGCGATCGAGATGCCGGCATCGTCGCATGCGGCGTGGATCGCCCGCAGCGCGAGTTCGGTCGCACTGGACGTATCCGTCGGTTCGGCGATGACCAGGCCGACTCCGGTGATTGCGGCGCGCGCCGTCATGTCGCCACCACGTCATCCTCGGCGAAGAACCCGGCGACGAGCTCGCAGAAGTCCGCAGCCCGCTCGATCTGCACCCAATGGCCGCAGTGCGGGAAGACATGCAACTGGGCGTCGTCGATCTGCCGCAGCAGCTGGTACGAGCTCTCGAGCGGGATGACCTGATCTTCACGCCCGTGAACCAGCAGCGTCGGCTGCTGCAGCGCGCCGAGACGATCGCTGCCGAGCGCGAGCGCGTCGATCCAGCGCTGGCGCGGAACCGGAAAGAGCGAACTCCACCGTTCAGCGGCACCGGGCTTGTTCGACGCCTCGAACCTCGCGGACGCGAGGGTCGCCGGCAGTCTGGAGCTGTCGAAGGTGAAGACCTCGAGCAGCTCCTCCATCGCTTGCACTGAAGGCTCGTAGCCCCACACTGCGTCGAGCCCTTCGGTCAGCTCGAACTGCGAACCGACACTGCCCATCAGCACGATCTTCTCGACCAGTTCGGGATACTCGGAGGACAGCCACAGCGAGACTGCACCGCCGAAGCTGTTGCCAACCAGTAGCACCCGGTCGACCTTCAATTCCGCGAGGAAACTCGTGATGTGCTCAAGCCAGACCTCAAGGGTCGGCACGACGCCGCCCTCGATCTCGGTGTACCCGAAGCCCACGATGTCGGGAGCGATCACGCGGAAGTCCTGCGAAAGGCGCGGCATCACGAGCCGCCAGTTCGCCCACGCGGTCACGCCCGGCCCCGACCCATGCAATAGCAGCACGATCGGGCCTTCGCCGACATCGTGATAGTTGGTGGTGAACCGCCCGTGATGAAGGGTGGACCCGATCTCTGGATCGATCTCGCTCATGCGCCCGCTTTCGCAAGAGGAGATTCGAACATCCGCGCCGCCTGCACTACCTCGCCCGCGACGATACCGAGTCCGTCATTGAGCGACAGGTCTTGAGGCACCTCATTCGGCTGGGTCGCGGTATTGATGACGGCGCCGTATGGAGTGGGCCAGCCGCGCAGGGAGTGCACGATCATACGGAGGGTCGCAAGGTTGTTCACGCCGGCCTGCCATCCCTTCGCCACCGAGATGAGACCGACGGGGACTCCAGACAGGTACACCCGATCATCGCGGGACAGATCTTCGATGTAGTCGAGGGCATTCTTCAGCATGCCGGAGATGGAGCCGTGGTAAGCAGCGCTGGAGATGATGACTCCCGAACAGGTTCTGAAAGCCTCGACCAGCTCGGTCGCCTCGTTGGTGCGATGCGTCGCCGTCGGGTCATACATCGGCAGGAGTTTAAGCTCTGCCCCTGCAAACAATCTGGTCTTCGCCCCGAGGGCCGCAGCGCGCCCGAGAGTGATGCGAATGGCTGTGTCGCTCGACGAGGTCGGGCTGATCGTGCCTCCGATACCGAGGATGGTCGTCACTTCTTCGCGCTCTCGTAGGTATCGATGGCCTTGCGCACCGCAGCGGCCCCCGCCTCGCGACCCTCATCGAGGTGTTCGAAGAACGACACCTGCGAGCGCTGGCGCGAGGTATTGATGCGATTCACTTCGGGAATGACATAGTCGGCGAAAAGCTCGAACGAGCGCCTCGTGGCCTCGGGATTCGCCCAATCGTGACCCATCAGCAGGTAGCTTCCGAAGCCGCCCGACTGCTCCTGCAGCCGCAGGATCTGCTGCACGGCGTCATCCGGAGTGCCGATCACCCCTGCGTTCGAGTCGCGCACCATCTCGATCGACGTCTTCGAGGCCTGGAATCGGGAGGGAGCGTTGAGCGCCGCGGCCCACACCTCGGTGACGCGAAGCCACTGGCCGACCATCTCATCGATGCCATACTGCACATCGCGCTCGGCCTGCTCGCGGGTCTCCGCGATGTGCATGGGGCCGACGAGGCGCCAGTCCTCGCGGCGAGGAGCCGGCGCGCCATACTTCTCCGCTGATTCTGTCGCCACCTGCATATGACCGGCGAGCGCGGTGAATCCGCTGTCGCTCGTCGCCGAGGTCGAGATCATCGACAGGCCGTAGCGCCCGGCGAGGGATGGCCCGGATGGTGAGACGACGCAGACCGCACCCACCTCGAACCGCGGCGCGCTGAACGGCTTGAGCTGCAGCGAGGCATCCTTCAGGGTGAACCAGTCGGTCTCGCGATTGACCGGCTCGTCGCTGGTGAGGAGTTCCAGGATCGCGTCGATGGAATCCGCCATCCGCTGCCGCTGGTCGAGCGGGCTGATGCCGAACATCATCGCGTCCTGCGGAAGGGCGCCAGGGCCGATACCCATGATCAACCGGCCGCGGGTGAGGTGGTCGAGCATCACATAACGCTCGGCCACCTGGAAAGGGTTGTGATACGCGAGTGAGACGACGCCGCTACCGAGCTTGATGCGGCTGGTCCTGCGCGCCGCGGCTGCGATGTAGATCTCCGGAGACGACACGATCTCCATCCCGCCGGAGTGATGTTCGCCGAAGATCACTTCGTCGAAGCCGAGATGATCGATCCATTCGACCAGGTCGAGATCCCGATGGAACGACGTGGTGGGATTGATGCGCGTCGAGTGAAACGGCGACATGAATAAACCGAATCTCATAGCGAACTCCCTTTTCCACTTCGACAGGGTGCCTCTGAACAGCTCTACACTCGCGCGGCTGGCGACGGGTGGCAACCAATCGGTTCCACCCGCCGGAACAACTCAGGCTCGCGAGACAGTCGGGCTGTAGATGACGCCCATCCCCGTGATCCACGGCACGACGGATTCGTACGTCGACGTGCCGTTCGGCGCATCAGCGGCGGCCCATGCCGCAAGCCAGGTACGGATCTCGTGAGTGCCGGAGCCGACGGAGTCGAGTTCTTCGCCGGTAATGGCACCGAGCGAGTCCCAGTCCGAGTCGGCGAGGATCTTGAGGAAGTCCGCATCCCACTCCGGCTTGATGAGCTCGCCCGCCTTCTCGACCGTGCGGCGCGAATACGCCTCGCGCTCTTCTTCCGTCATGCTGAGCACCTCTTTGCTCATCGACGGCGGGGTGTGCGAAAGTCCGCCAGACCCCATAAACAGAATTCTCTTGCCCGAGTCCGACAGCGAAGCCGCCACAGCACGGGCGAACTCGATCACGCGACCGATGCTGGGCTGGGGTGCGCGAGCGCAGTTGATCACGATCGGAAGCACCGGAATAGCCCCGAGAGCGCCGAATACCTGCACGAAGCTCTGGCCGAAGCCGTGGTCGAGATGGATGTCGCTTCCAAGCGCGACATCGAACCCTCTGCTGAGCAGGGTGGTCGCCAGCGCCGTCGCCTCATCGGCGTCCACGTCGTAGGAGTCCGTCGGAGTGCCCCAGTCGCCATAGCCGTTCGCGGAGGTCACGACCGTGAACGCGGGTACGAGGTTGTCGAGCGCGCGCGCGTGGTCGGGGCCGAAGAAGACCACGAGGTCGGGCGCGAAGTCGCGAATCGCGGCTTTGGCCGTCTCGATGGCTTCGAGGAATCGCTCGCCACCCTCGCCACCGTCCACGGTGTCGATCAGTGGGCTGTGTGAGGCGCAGAACGCCATGGTGTCAGTCATTGTCATGTCCTTTCAGTGGGTGCGGCCGGCTACCAGATGTAGTCGCCGCGAAGGATGGTTTCCGTGCCGAGGTCGGCGAAGATCGTCTGCCCCATGGTCATCGAGTTCTCGGCGGACGCGAGCCAGACCAGCACTGCGGCGATTTCGCTCGCCTCGCCGATGCGGTTCTGCGGGTTGGGCAGCGTCGCCAGCCAGCTCGCCGTCGCCTCCGGAGACGCGGTGACATCCGTCGTCATCGCCGTCTTGACGGTGCCCGGCGCAACCGCGTTGATGAGAATGCCGCTGCCACCCCACTCGGGTTTCGGCGCCGTCTGGCGAACCCAGCGAGAGACGGCCGTCTTCGACGACGAGTAGACGCGAGGGCGCCCGGTGTGGTCGGGTGTCGACGCCTCAACCGCGGCCCTCGCCTGGTCTTCGTGCCGGGCGAGAGCTGCATCCACGATGGCCGGATCCTGCGGCGAGACCGACGAGAGCGAACTGACGACGGCCACCCTCGGGGCAGCCGATTTCTCCAGCAGTGGCTTGAGGCCTTCAACGATCTCGACGGTTCCGAAGAAGTTGACCGAAATGGTGTCGGGAGCGGCCGCTCTAAGCCCCGCGCAGGTGATCACCCCGTCGATACTGCCCCCGCTGGCTGCGACTACATGCGCGAGGATTTCCGCGCGTCCCTTCGCCGAGGCGAGGTCCCCGTTCACGTCGGTGTTGTGCAGATCCACGCCGATGACAGTGTGCCCGAGACCTTCGAGCATCACCTTGGTCGCCGCTCCGATACCGGAGGCCGCACCTGTCACTACATAGCTACGCATCATGCGCGCACACTCCCATCTTCTCGAGCGTCTTCGCGGGCGAGATAGTCGATAACCGATTCGTTGAACTCCGCCGCCGTCTCCCACTGCGGCCAGTGGCCTGCCCCTTCGATCACCTGAAGTTCGGCATCCGGGGTAAGGCTCGCCGCTCGGGCCGCGTTCTCCACCGACCCACCGGGGTTGAACTCTCCCCAGAGGTAGAGCACGGGCGACGTGAGCGCCCTGAGGCGATCCTCGGTGAGACTGAACTTCACCCGGTCGGGCGCGTCATAGGCGAGCATGTGATGCAGCAACGGAATCGTCTCGGCCATCCCCGGCAACCGATAGATCGCGAGACGAACGTGCACCAGCTCTTCGGTGCACTTCGACGGGTCATGAAAAAGCATGTGCAGGCGAGCCCGCACCGATTCTTCGCTCAGCTCCTCCAGCCCTGAACTCGTGCCGACCATCGTCTTCCTGCCGGCGGCTTCTCCCTCGTCCTGGCCCTCCGGCCAGCGGAATACTCCTCCGGTGCAGTTTATGATCCGGCCCACCCGCTCCGGCGTCTCGAGGGCGAGCCAGCACGCGACCCACGCGCCCAGCGACAGCCCGACGAAATGCGCGCGAGCAATACCCAACGCGTCCATTACCGATCGCGCGTGGTCTGTGTAGTCCGTGAGCACGTATTCGAGCGGCGGCTTGTCGGTGAACCCGTGGCCGACCATGTCGATGGCGATCACCCTGTGATTCTCGGCCAGCGCGTGCACGTTGTTGGCCCACGCCTCGATGTGGCCGCCGGTGCCGTGGAGCAGTATGACGGGGTCGCCTCTGCCCGCCTCGAGCACGCGGGTGCGAATTCCTCCCGCGTCGATCATCCGCACCTCTGCGCCGAGCATCGATTCCCAGAGCGTCATCATTTGGTCCCCTCGAGCCCCGGGCCGACCGATGAGATCGACTTCTCTATCTCGTACTGCAGTCGTGCCTGCTCACGTGCCGCCATCACGTTGGGCGTGAGGTCGGGCCTGCGCTCGAGCGCCCACTCCTCGGCCTCCACGAGCGAGCGTGAACCCGGCATGAAATGGGGCATCACCTCGCGGGCGATCAGCTCATACGAGCGGTTCGTGTTCGTGGGGCTCGCCCAGTCGTTGGCCCAGACCAGATAAGTGCCGAATCCGCCCGACTGTTCGTAGAGCCTGCTGATCTGTTCGATCGCCATCTGCGGAGTGCCGATCACCGCGAAGCCCGAGTCGACGAGCGTCTTTGCCCAGGTGTCGGATTTTCCCCCGATCGGCAGGATGGGCAGCGTCGACACCTTCTCGTTGTAGTAAGCCCACTTCTCTATGCCGTCGGCGACATCGCGCAGCGCCTGTTCTTCAGTCTCAGCCACATACATCGGCCCGACCATCCGCCAGTCGTTACGGTCGACCGGTACTCCATATCGATCCTGCTGCTCCTGCATGATCGCCCAGTGATCCGCGAGCACGTTGAAGCCCGCCTGCTGCGTGGCGTTCATCGACAGCAGCGGAATACCGAGGCGCCCCGCGAGGCGTGGGCCGTTCGGTGAGATCGTCGCCGCGATCGCCATGTCGAGTCCGCTCGCCTTGTACGGCATGAGCTGGAGGGCCGCACGATCAAGTTCGAACCAGTCGGTCTTCATCGACACTCGCTCACCGTCGAGCAATGCAAGGATCGCCTCGATCGACTGCTCCATCCTGCCTCGGGTCTCGAGCGTCGAGACGCCGAAAGCCTCAGCGTCATAGGGGAGCGCTCCCGGGCCGACGCCCAAAATGACACGGCCGCGCGCGAGGTGGTCGAGCAAAATGAAACGCTCGACCACGTTGAGCGGGTGGTGATAGGGAAGCGAGACGACGCCGGCACCCAGGCGGATGCGATTCGTTCTCGCCGCGGCGAAGCCCAGCATGATCTCGGGGGACGACACGAACTCCCAACCGGTCGAGTGATGCTCGCCCATCCAGGCCTCGTCGAAGCCGAGGCTCTCGAGGTAGACGATGAGATCGACATCGCGGTGCAGGGCAAGGGTCGCATTCTCCCGATTGGAATGAATCGGGGAGATGAACGCTCCGAAGTTCACCTGCGGCGCCGCACTGCCCATCGTCCGGGGTCTCCCTGCTGATCTCACATCACGTGCATACGATGCTGATCGATCTCTGTCCCCAGGCCAAGCAAAACGGTCCGGTGAGCGGCACGCTCCTTAGTACGAGTACGTCGGGTGAACTATCTCTAGCTGGTCTGCGATCTTGTGCGCGGCGTTGCGCACCTCGGGGGCCAGCTTGTTCGGGTCGAATCGGAAAGACGGCGTGACGATCGAGATCGCTCCGAGCACGGCGCCAGTGGCATCCACGATCGGTGCAGCGACGCAGGCGACGCCGAGAAAAGATTCCTCGATCTCAATGCTCACGCTGGTCTCCCGGGCCTTCTGCAACTGCCGGCTCAGCATGCCCGGCGTGATGATCGTGCGGGGAGTGCTGAGGGTGAGCGGGTTGCTGAACGTGGTGCGGAGGGTTTCCCGGGGCGAGAAGGCGAGCATGGCTTTGCCGAGCGCCGTGGCGTGGGCGGGCTTGCGGTTGCCGACATAGGTGGGGCAGCGCACCGCCCGGTGCGATTCGATCTTTTCGATGTAGATGATGTCCTGCCCATCGAGCACGGCGAGGTGCACCGTCTCCTGCAGGCGAGAGTGCATGTCGGTGAGGAACGGGATGGCGGCCATGCGCAGGTGGCGCTGGCGCTCCGCGTGGCTTCCCCACTCGAACATCCGCAACCCCAGGCAGAAGCCCTCCGCCACCCGGTCGAGGAGTCCGAGTTGTACGAGCTGGCCCGCCAGCCGGTGAACTGTCGACTTCGGAAGCTGGGTCACGCGCGACAGGTCGGCGAGCGAGAGAGGTGAGCCGGCCCTGCTGAGCGCCTCGAGCAGGCTGAGCCCGCGGCCCATTACGGACTTGTCCTCGCTGACCGAGGACTGCTCTTCGTTACTGTCCATCGCCTCACCGGGGCGGATTGCGGAAGCGGTCTTCATGTGAGTTCCTCCTTGAACTAACACCGCGCATGTCACTGTCGTGCCGGTAGCCGGACAGTCTAATGCGCCATTCGGATAAAAATAATCACAGCACGATCACAGGTCGAGAACGAGACGCGGACTTGACGCTCGCGAAACGCAGACCATCATCAGTTTGTTCGACTCCCGCTCCTTAGCGGAGAGCACGTGGTCGCGATGATCGACGATTCCTTCGATCACCACCGTTTCGCAGGTCGAGCAGATGCCCTCCCTGCAGTCGCTGTAGATGTCGGCGCCGACCGACTCCAGCGCATCGAGCACTGTCTGGTCCGCTCCGACAGTGACGGTCACGTCGGACTGCTCGAGGTACACCTCGAACGATTTCTCCTCCTCGAAGGCGACCTGCGTGGCGCCGTCGACCTCGACCAGCGGCAGAACCGCGAAGCGCTCGACGTGCAGGGTGTCGGGTGCGAGGGATTCGCATGCGGTCTCGATCGCCGCGAGGAGGGACTCCGGCCCGCAGGTGTAGACGAGCGTTCCTGCCCCGATCCCATTCACCAGGCTCGCGACATCAGTCCGCCCCGCTTCGTCGCTTGGTGCGATGGCAAGATCGTCCGCGACCTCGTCGATGAATGCCATCGACTTGCGCGACCTCCCCAGATAGACACCCGAAAAGGACTTTCCCTCCCGTTTGAGCTTCGCAATCATGGGCATCAGGGCGGTGATGCCGATGCCCCCTGCGACGAAGAGGTAGTCGGAAGCAGGCTCGAGCTCGAAATGATTCTTCGGGCCGAGGGCGGTGAGAACGTCACCGACGGCGAGCCGCGAGTGCACGTGCTGCGACCCGCCCCTGCCAGCCTGCTCGAGCAGCACCGCGATGCGGTACGTCGAGAGGTCGGCGGGGTTTGAGCAGAGCGAATACTGCCTGATCAGGTCGTCGTCGAGCAGAAGATCGATGTGCGCTCCCGGCTCCCAGGCGGGCAGGTCTCCCCCGTCGAGATCGGAGAACTCGATCGCCAGAACACCAACGGCTTCGCTCTCGATCGATCTCACCTGCAGACGCATGACAGGGCAAACTCCTCGTGATTCGTGGCACGTTTCTCCCCAGCCTCTCCGGGGGTGCCTGACAATACAAGAGGTGCGTTCCATTGGACGAGACGGTTGCACGAGACTGGCACATTTCGCTGAATGGCACGCGTTGCTTGCCACGGTGCATCGGCTGAGCCAGCCTGATCACACCGGACAGTCGGATGTACGAAATGGAGTCAACGATGACCGAGCGACCAGGGACGCCCCAGGCCGTGGCCGAGCGGTGGATCGCCGCTTTCGGCACCGCCGTGGAAGCCGAGCACGACGAGACAGCGCTTCTCCACCTTTTTCAGGAGGACAGCCACTGGCGCGACCTCACTGCACTCACCTGGGAGATCCGCCAGGTCAGTGGCCGCTCGGAACTCGTCGATCGGCTGCTCGCGTCGATCGCCTGGGCCAGGCCGCGCAATCCCCGCCTCGCTTCCGGCTACAGCGCCCCGGCACGACAGACCCGAACCGGGCATGACGTGGTCGAGGCCTTCTTCGAGTTCGACGTGGTGTACGGCACCGCCACCGGGCTCGTGCGCCTCGTTGTGGACGAATCGGCACCCGCCGGCGCCGTCGCCTGGATGCTGCTCACCCAGATCGAATCGGTGACCGGGGCCCCGAGTGTGCGCGGCGGCGAACGACCGTCCGGTGTCGGCTACGACAAGCAGGGCGGCAAGGTCACCTGGGCAAAGATCCGCGAGTGGAAGCAGGCGTTCGCCGACCGCGAGCCGGAGGTGCTCATCGTGGGTGGCGGCCAGGCCGGCGTCATGATGGCGGCTCACCTCAACCGTCTCGGCGTCGACAACCTCGTGATCGATTCACACCAGAGGGTCGGCGACAACTGGCGCACTCGCTATGACGCGCTGCAGCTCCACAACCAGTCGCACGTCGTGCAGTTCCCGTACCTGTCGTACCCGAGCGTCTTCCCCGAGTACATTCCCAAAGACAAGCTGGCCAACTGGTTCGAGGACTACGTCGACGCTCTGGAGATCAATTTCTGGACGGGAACGGACTTCACGGCAGGCCGCTACGACGCGGAAGCCGAGCGCTGGGATGTCGACCTCGACCAGGGCGGCACGACCAGGACGGTCCACCCGCGTCACATCGTGATGACCACCGGCGGCACCGGTGTCGTTCCCAACATCCCGGAGCTGCCGGGCATCGAGAACTTCACGGGCACGGTGCTCCACTCGAAAGATTTCACTAGCGGTGAGGATTACGTCGGCAAGCGAGTGGTGGTGGTGGGCGTTGGCACGAGCGCCCACGACATCGCCTACAACCTCGAACTGCACGGTGCGGCGGAGGTTTCCATGCTGCAGCGCGGAAGCGTCACCGTCACAAGCCTCACCAGCGCCAACGACGTGTTCGGGCTCTACTCGATCGGGCTCCCGCTTCTTGAAGCAGACACGATCTCCGCGCTCGGCTGGGTGCAGTCCATCCAGAAGATCAACCTGCAGGAGTCCACCAAACGCAACGACGAGCGCGACAAGGAGTTGCTCGCCGGCCTGCGAGCGGCTGGCATGCGCCTGGATGACGGCGAAGACCACACCGGCTGGATCCGCAAGTTCATCAGCCGTGGCGGTGGCTACTACATCGATGTCGGCGCATCGCGGCTGATCGTCGACGGCAGGGTCACGATCATCCAGGCCGACGACATCGACCGTTTCGAGGGAACGCGGCTGGTCATGCGCGATGGATCCTCCCGCGATGTCGACGCCGTGATCATGGCCACCGGGTTCAAAAACCAGGACACGGCGACGCGCGAGCAGTTCGGCGACGACATCGCCGATCGCGTCGGGCGCATCGGCGGCTACGACGAAGAGAGCGAGGTCAAGAACACCTGGCGGCCCACCGCGCAGCCCGGCCTCTGGTTCGGCTCGGGCAGCATCCAGTACTGCCGCACATTCACGCCGCTGCTCGCCATGCAGCTGCGTGCCGAGCTGAACGGACTCGGGCCGTCACGAACCGAGCACAGCCGACTGCTCTCTGCGAACTGAGTAACGGATGCTGCTGACAGTCGGCTCGATGACGATCGACACGATCGTCGATGGTGAGACCCGGCGCACGATCGACTTTCTCTACCCGGCCGGAACCGCAGAGGAGAGAGCGGAAGCCGAGACCTTCAGCGACCGGATCACCGGCGAACTGGTGATGACCATCGGGTCATATCTGGTGCGCTTCGGCGACCGGGTGGTGCTGTTCGACACGGGGGTGGGGTCGCAGCCGGTCGGCACGTACATCGGTGGCGCTCTTCGCTCGGCTCTCCTCGCTCAGGGGGTTGCCCTCGCCGAGATCACCGACGTCATCTTCACCCACCTGCACGCGGATCACATCGGCTGGGCCACCCAGAACGGCCAGCCGTTCTTTCCCAATGCGACCTACCGCTGCGACCGCAGGGACTGGAATCACTTCGTCTCACCGGAGTACGAGATCCCGGCCTGGGAGATCGTATCCAGCACTCCCGAACATGACGCCGCACGCGTGCGACTGGCCCCACTCGCCGATCGGATGGTGTTCTGGGAGGGCGACGCCGAGGTGCTCCCCGGTATTACGGCGATCGACGCCGCTGGTCACACGCCGGGCACCGACGCCTTCCTGCTCGAATCCGACGGGGAACGCGCCCTGCTGCTCGGCGACATCGTGCACTCCGTTCATGAACTGCTGTTCGGCTGGGATTTTCCGGTTCACTACGACCACGAGGCGGCGCTCGCGGCCCTCCGCAGGGTCAGATCGCTCGCGGTCGAGCAGCACCTGCCGGTTTCGGCTGCACACTTCACCGGGATGGGATGGGGCTACGTGACCCATGACGGCGACCGGTTCCGCTGGCAATCGATTCACTGACCAAGGAGTACTGACATGACCACAGACGACAGCACCGACGCTTTCGCCGGCGGAGTCGCGGTAATCACCGGGGCCGGTTCGGGCATCGGCGCGGGGCTCGTGTCATACGCGGCACGGCTCGGCATGCGGATCGCGCTCGCCGATGTGAATGCGGATGCCGTGGCCGAGCGTGTCGAGCAGTTGCGAGCGGATGGCGTCGACGCCATCTGGCGCAGGGTCGACGTGCGTGAGTCGAGCGACCTCGAGACCCTGGCCGCCGACGTCTACGACACCTGGGGAACCACGACGGTGCTTGTCAACAACGCCGGAATCGAGCTTCACGGCAACACCTGGGAGCTTCCCGTCGACCACTGGCACCGCGTCATCGATATCAACCTGAACGGTGTGTTCCACGGAATCCATGCGTTCGTCCCTCGCATGATCGCCGGCGGCACACGCGCTCACGTGGTCAACGTGTCGTCGGTCGCCGCACTGCGTACCAACCCCGGCACCTCCGCATACGCGGCAACCAAACACGCGACTCTCGCACTCACGGAATGCCTGGCCAAGGAACTCGAGCCTGTCGCACCATTCATCGCGGTAACGGCCGTGCTGCCCGGATCGGTGAAGAGTGCCATCTTCGAGAGCGCGTACGTGAACGACGTCGACGGCGCGGGAGCCGAGAGCAAGCGAATTCTTGCAACCTCGATGGAGCAGACCGGCCTCGAGCCGATCGACGCCGCCCGGATAATCTTCGAAGGTGTGGCCCGAGGAGACCTACGGGTGCACACAAACCCTGAAGCTTCGCGCCGATTCATCGCGGAGCGGGCCGCGGCACTCGCTTTTTAGATTTCACTGCGGCCGAACAGCACTACACCGACCGCTGGTACGCGCGGAACGCCCAGGTCGCCAGCGCCGTCATGATCACGACCAGGGCCGCGAGCAGGCCGAGGTGCTGCCAGATGGTCGTCCAGTCGGGCTGCGGCTGAAGGGCACCGCGTCCGGCG
The DNA here is from genome assembly GCA_025463565.1 of Microbacteriaceae bacterium. GTDB lineage: Bacteria > Actinomycetota > Actinomycetes > Actinomycetales > Microbacteriaceae > Lacisediminihabitans. Next base: position 4,158 of record JAODAT010000129.1, on the reverse strand, counting down.
ACGACCGCCCACTCGAACGGGTTGAACCGCGCCACCTCACCAACCCATTTCGGCGACAGTGACGTGTCCATGATTGCTGAGCTCAGGAACATGAGCGGGAACGAGATCAACTGCGAAATCGCGATGAGCGCGCTCTGCTGCTTCGCGATGAGCGCGATCGCATTCGAGAACGCCGCGAACACGAAGGTCAGCAGAACCGCAGCGAGCAAGAGCACGAGGATGCCCGCGATCCCGCCGTTGAAACGCGCGCCGGCCAGCCAGGCGACGCCGAGCACGACGAGCGTCTGGATCACGGTGAGCACGGCCTGGTAGAGCATTGTCGCGACGATCAGTCCGCCACGGCTGGTCGGCGAGGTGAGGAATCGGTCCATCACTCCACGGTCCATGTCCTGGATGAAGCTGCTGCCCGCCCAGGCGCTTCCGAACAGCGCCATCATCATCACGATGCCCGGCGTGAGGAACACCAGGTAGTTGCTGCCGCCGCTGAACCCCGGAATGTCGACGACCGACCTGAACAGCTGCCCGAACAGCAGCAGCCAGATTATCGGCTGGATGAGGTTGATCACGAGGTAGGCCGGCACGCGCACCAGCGAGCGCAGCTGCCTTCCGGTGAGAAGGCCGGTCTGTTCGATTGCGGCGATCATGCTGCACTCCCATAGCTGTGTCCGGTGTGGCTGAGGTAGACGTCGTCGAGGCTGGGGCGGGCGACCGTGGCCGACGCCACCGCCGTTCCGAGGGCGGCGAGCAGCACCGGCAACGCTGTCGCACCCGATGCGGCCCGGCCGCGGATCGTTCGACCGGTCACGAGCACTTCGCTGAGCCCATCGATGGTCGCGATGCGGGCTGAGGCCGCGGCGATGTCTGCGTCGTGCGTGAGTTCGACTATGACCGCGTCACCGTGCAGTGCGTCCTTCAGTTGCTCAGGCGTGCCGTCGACCACCACCCTCCCGCGGTCGACGATCGCGAGGCGCGACGCCAGGCGGTCCGCCTCCTCCAGGTAGTGGGTGGTCAGGAGCACGGTCATCTGCTCCGCCCGAGCCATCGCCTCGAGCTCGGTCCACATCTCGGAACGCGCCTCGGGGTCGAGCCCCGTGGTCGGTTCGTCGAGAAAGAGCACCTGCGGGCGGTGCATGAGCCCGATGGCGACATCGAGCTTGCGGGCCATGCCACCGGAGTACGTCTTCACCTGGCGGCTGGCGGCATCCGTGAGTGAGAACCGGTCGAGCAACTCGGTGGCCCGCGCGCGGGCATCCGATGCGCTCATGCCCTGGAGCCGCCCCGCCAGCTCGAGGTTCTCGCGACCGGTGTCCATCGGGTCGGAGACCTGCTTCTGTGCAACGAACCCGATGGCGTGCCGCACCCTCTCTGGATGCTTCGTCACGTCGATGCCGGCGACGCTGGCCGTGCCAGAGTCGGCCCGGGTCAGCGTCGAGAGGATCTTCACGGTGGTTGACTTGCCCGCCCCGTTCGGGCCGAGCAGCCCGAAGATCGTGCCGGGTTCGACCCGGAAACTGACGCCGTCGAGGGCGACGACCGGCTCGCTTCCACGCTTTCTGCGGTAGGTCTTGGCGAGCCTGTCAGCGGTGATCGACATCGTGCTCAGCCCTTCTCGGTCGCGAACAGCATGCGGGCGAGTACCAGGAAGAATACGACCAGGGCCGCGAGCAGGGCGAGCCATGACCAGGCGAAGCCGACCGCGATGCTCAGTGCAACGAAGGCGCCGATGCCGAGAAGCCAGATGATGACGGTGTACATACCGAACCTCGCTGCCGCGACGGGATCGGTGTCGAAGCGGGTCGTGCCCTCGTAGCTGCGGCGCAATTCGAGCGCCCACGGCTTGGCCCGGTTGGTCTGCGTCACGCCGAGCCAGCTGAACGCGGCGATGGCGGCGACGAACAGCGCGATGCCGGGAATCAGCAGCACCAACACGCCGGACCCCGCGAAGGCCGAGCCGAACAGCAGCCCACCGGCCAGCGCGGCCGCCGCGATCCCGAACCCGACGGCGCGGGACTGTGGCATCGGGTAATCCTCGTCGGTCTCCTGGCGCAGGGAGTCCATCACGAGGCCGCCGAGCGCCAGGGCGGTGGCAGCCGAGATCACGGTGACGAGCACGATGGGCCACGCCAGCACCGAGAGTTCGGCGAGAGTGACCAGCACGATCCCCGCCGCGAGAACTAGTGAGAGCAGCAGCGCCCGCACGACGAATCCCGGATTCGGCCGCACCCGGTTTCGCGCGACGAGCTCGGCGGTGCTGCCGGTTCCCTTGTCGAGGGAGTCGACGAGCGGGCGGATGTCACCGAGCTCGCGCACGGCGGTCTCCGCTGCGGTCGCGGAATCGACGCCGCCCGACTGGAGTTCGGCGGAGCGGGCCGCGAGGTTGCCGCGGATCTCCTCTTTCAGGTCCTGGGCATCCGGCGTCATCTCGATGCCGGCGAAGGCCGCGTCGAGATGACGATGGATGTCGGACGTATCTGTTGGTTTCCGGGGCGAAGTGCTCATTTGGTGTCGCCTTTCAGGTCGAGAAGTGTGTTGATGATTCGCTGGGTGGCTGTCCAGTCGACGACGTTCTGCTTGTAGACGGCCCGCCCCGCGTCGGTGATGCGGTAGTACTTGCGACGGCCGCCCTGGGTTTCGTCACCCCAGTAGCCCTCGACGAGCCCGTCTTTCACCAGACGCCGGAAGGTGGCGTACAGGGTCGCCTCCTTGATCTCGTGGTCACCGCCTGTGGCATCGCGGATGGTCTTGTAGATCTCGAATCCGTAGCGATCGGTGGTGCGCAGCACGGCAAGCACGATCGTGTCGGTGTGGCCGCGGAGCAGGTCGGACGCGAAGGCGTCGCCCGCCTCGGGTTCTGATGTCATGTCCGGTACTGTATCAGAGATAGTACTTGTGCAGCAATACCTGTCGGAGGCCGCGGGTACGCTCGCGGCATGTGCGCTTTCTGCTCCCTGCCGGCCGCGACCGGTTCGCCGGTCGACCTGTGCGAGCACCACGTGCTGCTCGTGGCGGAGTGGGCGTCTCGCGACTACGGCACGACCGACCTGCTCCCCTCGCCCTGCCTCGCCTGCGGCTCACGGCTGGGCGTGCGCTACCCGTCGGGCTGGCTGTGCGCCGTGTGCGAATGGCGGGTCGGGGACTACCCCGACCGTGACGCCGTGACGCCGTGGGTGGATGTCGTCTACTACCTGCGCTTCGACGACCGGGTCAAGATCGGCACCTCGGCCAGCCCGCGCAGCCGCATCGCCGCGCTGCCCCACCACGAGGTGCTGGCCTTCGAGCGCGGCGACCGCACGCTCGAACGGCGACGGCATGCCCAGTTCGCCGGCCACCGCATCCCGCGCACCGAATGGTTCGAGCAGCACGACGCCCTGTCGGCACACATCGCCGAGTTGAGCGAAGGCGTGAGCGACCCGTGGGATCGCTACGCCTACTGGGTCAGCAGGGAAATCGCACTGAGCGGCCGCTAGAGCGCTTCGTCGTAGTGCGCGAGCAGGTGCGCGGGGTCATCCCAGACGGAGTCAGCGCCGGCGTCGAGGAGTTCGAGCCGACCGGTCCCGCCGGTGAGCAACGCCACGCAGCGCACGCCTGCACGCACTGCGGCCTCGACATCCCACAGTGAATCGCCGATGAAAACCGCGTCGCCCGCGGTGACGCCCGCCCGCTCCAGGGCGACCTTGACGATGTCTGGCGCCGGTTTGGCGGTCGCCACGTCTTTCGAGGAGGTCGTTGCAAAGAGATCGCCTTCAACGTCGAGCACCCGGCGAAGAGACGCGAGTTCGCCCTCGGGGGCCGACGTCGCGAGCACCGCCTTCTGGCCTCGTCGAGCCACCTCGGCGACCAGGTCGCGCGCTCCGGACAGCGCGGTCAACCCGGAGGAACGCTCATCGAAGAACTCGCCATGCAGCTGCTTGGCACGCTCGCCGAGAGCCTCAGCGCGCTCACCGAGCAGGGCCTGCAGCAGGGCCGACGAGTCCATGCCGATTGCGCGGTGCACCCTCCAGGCGTCCACGCCGTGGCCGGCTCTTGCCAAGGCCCGCGTCCAGGCGTCGACGTGCAGGTAGTTCGAGTCCACCAATGTGCCGTCGACGTCGAACAGCACGGCATCCGCCATCGTCAGTGCTCCTGGGGAGCACCGCCCGATGCCGTGTCCGGCTGCTC
>JAODAT010000108.1 GCA_025463565.1 Microbacteriaceae bacterium | reverse complement strand
CCGATGAACAGGCCGAGCGAGGTGAAGACCAGCGACCCGAGCCACGCGGCGATGCCGGACAGCACCCAGACGTAGATCGGCATCCGGATTCCCACGATGATGCCGGTGGCGAAGGTGCCGAGCACGGCGATCAGGCCGAGAACGAGCGACGACGCCACCTTGATCGCGATGTACGCGACCGGGTTGAGCGGGGTGAGTCGCAGCTGGCGGCTCCAGCCGGTGGCCCGCTCGACGGCGACGGCACCACCCGCCGAGGTCGAGGCGACCATCGCCCCATAGACCGCCATCGAGATGAGGATGTACGAGGCGACCGAGAGGCCGCCCTGGCTGATCGGCGTCTTGGTCAGCGGTGTATCGCGCAGGCTGAGCCCGACGATGAGGAACAGCACGATCGGCATCGCCAGCGTGAAGACGAGCGTGCGTCGGTTGCGCACCCGGCGTTTGATCTCGATTCCGAGGAAGGTGAGGTTGAAGCCGCCGAGCGGCGGAACCCTGCGGTCCAGGTTGACTGTGGTCATTTCTTGTCGTCTCCCGTCAGCGCGAGGAACGCATCCTCGAGGTTGTGCGAGGTGATCTCGACGTCGCGCGCCGGGGTCTTGATGAGCAGGTAGCGCGCGAGCGCGTCGGAGTCGGTGGTGCGCGCGACGAGATTGTCGCCGTTGACTTCGACCGCGGTGACGCCGTCGATAGCCGCGACAGCCGCTTGATCGATAGTCGACACCGTTGCCCGCACGGTTCGGCCAGACGAGAGATTCTTGATCTCCGCCGCGCTGCCGTCGGCGACCACCTTTCCGTGGGCGACCAGCACGATGCGGTCGGCGTATGCATCCGCCTCATCGAGGTAGTGGGTGGCGAAGATCACGGTGCGACCGCGGGCGGCGTCCTGCCGGATCGAGCTCCAGAATTCCCGACGACCCTCGACATCCATTCCGGTGGTGGGCTCATCGAGAATGAGGAGCCCGGGGTCGGAGAGCAGGGCCATAGCGAATCGCAGGCGCTGCTGCTGGCCGCCCGAGCACTTCTTCACCATGCGGTCGCCGATATCGAGGATTCCGGCGCGCGCGAGCACCTCGTCGACCGGTCGTGACTCGGCGAACAGGGTCGCGGTGAGTTGCACGGTCTCCCGCACGGTGACGTCCTGCAGCAGGCCGCCGGTCTGCATCACGGCCGAGACGAGGCCATGCGCGATGGCGCTGCGCGGCGACTGGCCGTAGATGCTGACCGTTCCGGTGTCGGGCTTGGAGAGCCCGAGCAGCATGTCGATGGTCGTGGTCTTTCCCGCGCCGTTCGGGCCGAGGAAGGCGACGATCTCGCCGGGTTCGACGCGCAGCGAGATTCCGTCGACCGCGCGCACCTTGCCGAATGACTTACTGAGCGATTGGGCGTCGATCGCCGCGAGAAGCGGGGGCGCCTGGACTGTTGTGGTCATGGGGCAAGCCTGCGCCATCCGCTCGCCGCTGCACCAGCGTGCACATCACCGATTGGGGATGACATTTGTCATTCGCGTAGGCTTGCTTGCAGCGCGCGGTCAGCTTTCCCATAGCCAACTCGGAAACACTGTTTCGACCTTTGCCACCACACGAAAGCAGCACAGTGCATAAGAAAACCCTCACCAAGATGCTCGGGGCGATGCTGCTCGCGGGCTCGCTCGTCGTCAGCATGGCGGCCTGCACCTCGACCGCCAGTTCTGCGGCCGGTTGTGCCGTCACCAAGTCCGGCTCGAACTCCGACAAGGTGAAGGTGTCCGGTTCCTTCGGCGCCACTCCGAAGGTGACCTTCGCCAAGGGCCTGAGCAGCAAGACCACCGAGCGCACCGTGATCGATAACGGTAAGGGCAGCGCGGCCACCGACGGCAGCTCGATCACCGTCAACTACTCGGTCTACAACGCGACCAACGGCAAGCAGATCGACACCACGGGATTCGGTAAGAGCAAGGCAATTCCACTCAGCGTCGACACGACGGTGATCACGGGGCTCTACAAGGCCATCAAGTGCTCCACCGCAGGCACGCGAATCGCCGCCGTCATTCCGCCGGCCGACGCGTTCGGCTCGACCGGCCAGGAGAGCCTGGGCATCGGCGCCAAGGACTCGATCGTGTTCGTGATCGACGTTGACACGGTGAAGCTCCCGACCAAGACCAAGGTGCTCAGCACCCCGTCGAGCATCTTCCCGAAGGTCACCTTCGACTCGAAGGGCGTCCCGACCATCGCGAAGCCCAGCGGCACGGCACCCACGAAGCTGCAGGTGGCATACCTGAAGAAGGGCACGGGAGTTCCGATCAAGAGCACGGACACCGTCACGCTCAACTACACCGGAATCATCTGGGCGACCGGCGCGGTGTTCGACTCCAGCTGGACCTCCGGCACGCCGGCCTCGTTTGTGCCCACGCAGGTGGTGCCGGGCTTCGGCAAGGCGCTCGTCGGGCAGCCGGTCGGGTCGAAGATCATCGTGATCATCCCGCCCGCCGACGGATACGGATCCGATGGACAGCCCTCGGCCGGTATCAGTGGCACGGACGATCTCGTCTTCGTCATCGACATCATCAGCCGCAAAGCAGCGTAATGGTCCGACGCGTCATCGTTCTCGGCTCGACCGGGTCGATCGGCGTGCAGGCGCTCGACGTGATCGGTGCCAACCGCGAGTCCTTCCAGGTGGTCGGGCTCGCGGCTGGCACCAATCGTGCCGTCGTCGAACAGCAGGCGCGGGAGTTCGGCGTCGAGCACATCGCCTTCGGCGCAGCTGAGGCCGAACAGCTCGTGCGCACGGTGGCGGCGGATGTCGTGCTCAACGGCATAACGGGCTCGGTCGGGCTCGGCCCGACCCTGGCCGCCCTCGAGACCGGAACGACGCTCGCGCTGGCCAACAAGGAGAGCCTCATCGTGGGGGGCGACCTCGTCACCCGCGTGGCGAAGCCCGGGCAGATCGTACCGGTGGACTCAGAGCACTCCGCCCTCGCGCAGGCCCTTCGTTCGGGCACCGCCGGTGAGGTGCGTCGACTGGTGCTCACGGCATCCGGCGGCCCGTTCCGCGGGCGCACTCGCGAGTCGCTGCGCGATGTCACGCCGGCAGAGGCGCTCGCGCACCCGACCTGGGACATGGGGCTGGTCGTCACGACCAACTCGTCCACCCTGGTGAACAAGGGGCTCGAGGTGATCGAGGCTCACCTGCTGTTCGATGTGCCCTACGAGAGCATCGATGTGACGGTTCATCCGCAGTCGATCGTGCACTCGATGGTCGAGTTCGTCGACGGGTCGACGATCGCCCAGTGCTCGCCGCCCGACATGCGGCTGCCGATCTCGCTCGGGCTCGACTGGCCGAACCGGGTGCCGGGTGTCGGCGTGCCGCTCGACTGGACGACAGCCAGCCAGTGGACGTTCGAACCGCTCGACGCTGAGGCATTCCCTTCCGTCGATCTCGCGAAGCGGGTCGGCATCGCTGGGGGTACCTATCCCGCCGTGTTCAATGCCGCGAACGAGCAGGCGGTCGCCGCCTTCCACGCTGGCAGCATCGGCTACCTCGGCATTCTCGAGGTGGTCGAGCGGGTCGTCGACCTGCACGAGCCGTTCGGTGGCGAGCTGTCGCTCGACACCGTGCTTGATGCGGAAGCCTGGGCGCGCGGTGCGGCCGAGGAAGTGATCACAGCTATCGCTCGCTGAGCTTGTCGAAGCGCCCCGCCTTCTGGGGTAACCGCATCCAGCGGTTTCATGGACGGCAGCGGTTAGCCTGTGCTGGTGGAAACAGTCCTGCTCTATATCGTCGGCATCCTCGTCGTGCTGATCGGGGTGGCGCTCTCGATCGGCCTGCACGAACTGGGCCACCTCATCCCGGCCAAACTCTTCAGGGTGCGCGTCGGCCAGTACATGATCGGCTTCGGGCCGACGCTGTTTTCCCGGCGCGTGGGCGACACGGAGTACGGCGTGAAGGCCATCGCCCTCGGCGGTTACATCTCAATGGCGGGCATGTACCCGCCGGCGAGAGAGGGCGAGCGACCGCTCACCTCGGGCACCGATGCTTTCCCCGCCGAGCGCGAATACGAGGCGGAGCGATCCGGCCGAAGGCGGGACAATTTCCTGTCGGCGATGGTGCAGGATGCCCGCACCGCCAGCTCGGACGCTATCCCGGTCGGGGCGGAAGACCGGGTCTTCTACAAGCTCCCGATCTGGAAGCGCATCATCATCATGTTCGCCGGTCCCTTCATGAACCTCGTGATCGCCTTCGTGCTGTTCGGTGTGATTCTCAGCGGCTTCGGCGTGCAGACCCTCAGCGTCGGAAGCGTCTCCGAGTGTGTCGTCGCGGCGCCCAGCACGCGCACCACCTGCGAATCGAGCGATCCGATCGCACCGGCCGCGGCCGCGGGCCTGAAACCGGGCGACCAGATCGTCAAGGTCGGAAGCATCGCGAACCCCACCTGGGACCAGGTGACCGGCCTGATTCAGAAGTCAGCGGGCAAAGCGGTCGAGTTCACCGTCATTCGCAAGGGCGTCAGCACGACGCTCACCGTGACCCCGCTGCTCACTACACGGGACACGCTGGACGCGGCAGGCAAGGTCGTCAAGAAGAACGGCGAGATCGTCACGAGCAAGGTCGGATTCATGGGCGTCGCACCCGCCTACCCGCTCGTGACGCAGCCCTTCGGTAACGCGCTTCCCACGCTGGGCAACAACCTCGGGCACGACTTCCAGATCATTGGAACACTGCCGCAGCGTCTCGTCCAGGTCGCCCAGGCAGCGTTCGGAACGCAGCCGCGGGACCCGAACGGCCCAGTCGGCGTCGTGGGCGTCGGGCGTCTCGCCGGCGAGGTCGCGTCCACCACCGGCGTCCCGTGGGCGGAACGGCTGTCGTTCCTGCTCGGCCTGGTCGCGTCCCTGAACGTCGCCCTGTTCGCGTTCAACATGATCCCGCTGCTGCCGCTCGACGGCGGCCACATCATCGGTGCGATCTGGGAGGGCATCCGTAAGGCCTTCAACAAGGTCTTCAAGCGAAAAGACCCCGGACCCGTCGATATCGCGCGTCTGGTGCCGCTCACCTATGTGGTCGTCTTCGTTCTCGGCGCGATGAGCCTGCTGCTCGTCTACGCCGACATCGTGAAGCCGATCACCCTGCAATAGTCCCGGCGGACTTTCAGCCGGCCGGGCCGTCGTTAACCTGCCGCCCGTAGAATTACCGGTATGCCTGCGATCAACCTTGGGATGCCGTCCGCGCCGAACGTTCTGGCGCCGCGCCGCAAGACCCGCCAGATCCATGTCGGCAAGGTCGGCGTCGGCAGCGACCACCAGGTCAGCGTGCAGTCGATGACGACCACGCAGACCACCAACATCAATGCGACGCTGCAGCAGATCGCCGAGCTCACGGCCACCGGGTGCGACATCGTGCGGGTCGCCGTTCCGCACCAGGAGGATGCCGACGCGCTGAAGATCATCGCCGCCAAGAGCCAGATCCCGGTGATCGCGGACATCCACTTCCAGCCCCGCTACGTCTTCACCGCCATCGACGCCGGCGTCGGTGCGGTGCGCGTCAATCCGGGAAACATCCGCAAGTTCGACGACCAGGTCGGCGCGATCGCCAAGGCGGCGAAGGCGGCCGGAGTCAGCATCCGCATCGGCGTCAACGCCGGCTCACTGGAGCCCAGCATTCTTCAGAAGTACGGCAAGGCCACCCCCGAGGCGCTCGTCGAGAGTGCTGTCTGGGAGGCGAGCCTGTTCGAGGAGCACGACTTTCACGACTTCAAGATCTCGGTCAAGCACAACGACCCGGTGATCATGGTGCAGGCCTACCGCCTGCTTGCCGAGCGCGGCGACTGGCCGCTGCACCTCGGAGTAACCGAGGCCGGGCCGGAGTTTCAGGGCACCATCAAGTCGGCGACAGCCTTCGGCATCCTGCTCTCCGAGGGAATCGGCGACACTATTCGCGTCTCGCTCTCCGCGCCTCCTGTGCAGGAGGTGAAGGTGGGCCTTCAGATTCTCCAGTCGCTCAACCTGCGGGAGCGCAAGCTCGAGATCGTCTCCTGCCCGAGCTGCGGTCGCGCCCAGGTGGATGTCTACCAGCTGGCCAACGACGTCACCGCCGGCCTCGAGAAGCTGACCGTGCCGCTCCGCGTCGCCGTCATGGGCTGCGTCGTCAACGGTCCGGGGGAGGCTCGTGAGGCCGACCTCGGCGTCGCCAGCGGTAACGGCCGCGGCCAGATCTTCGTCAAGGGCGAGGTCATCAAGAC
>JAODAT010000102.1 GCA_025463565.1 Microbacteriaceae bacterium | reverse complement strand
CCCGTTGACGTCACGCCGTTCCTCGCCTCGCTTCCGCCGCTCGAGGGCCCACTGGACTCGGAGACGGCGTACGGCCTGCTCGTACAGCTCGGTCTCGTGACCCCGGGGTCGACCGGTGCGCCGCTGCCCGAGCGGATGGCGCCGTTCCTCGCGCTCATCTCGGCGCTGCCCGCGCACCTCACCGAGCGCCTGCTGGTGGAGCTGATCGGGCGACTGGTAGAGCCTTAGCCCGCGTGCTGCGCCGTGATCTCGCGGCCGAGCGCCCGCAGCGCCTCGACCACCAGCCGCACCGAGGGGCGCTCCGCCCGGTCGGGGCGCATGAGCGCCGAGATCTGGCGGCTCGACCGGATGCCCGTGAGCGGCCGCGTGATGAGCCCGTTCTCGTGGTCGCGGGTGGTGAATCGCGGAAGGATCGCGATGCCGCGCCCCGCGGCGACCAGCGATTCGACTATCCCGTTGTCGACGAATCGCTGCGAGACGTGCGCCGGCCTGCCGGTCGCCGCCTCGATCTGCTGCAGGATGCGATCGAAAGCCGAGTCGAGGGGCACGCCGATCCAGGTCTCGTCGATGACGTCCCGCGGGGCGAGGCTGGCCTTGGCCGCCAGGGGGTGGTCCTCGGGCAGCGCGATGTCGAGCGGCTCATCGAGCAGCTTGACCGTCGTGAGGCCGCGTTCCGCCCAGCTGGCGAGCGGACCGGGGGAGTCGGCCAGCACGATGTCGAAGTCGGGGGTGAGGTCGCCGAAGTCGGGCAGCAGTGGGTCTTGGTCGGTCGCGATCACCGTCAGCCCGGGTATCGCGTCGACGGCATGGAGAAGCCCCGGCAGTAGCATCTGGCCGCCGGTGGGAAAGATGGCGAGCGTGACCTCGCCGCGCGGTTGCTGCTTGAACTCCTCCCAGACGGCGTCGGCGCGCTCGAGGGCGACGGCCACATCTCGCGCCGTCTCGGCCAGCATCCTGCCCGCCCCGGTGAGCACCAGACCACGGCCGCTCTTCTCGGTGAGTGGGATGCCGGCCTCCCGTTCGAGCACTTTCAACTGCTGCGAGACGGCTGAAACTGTGCGATTCGTCGCCTCCGCGACGGCGGTGATGCTGCCCCGCTCGCTGAGCTCGCGGAGCAGTTCGAGACGGTGCACATCCATGAAGCCAGACTACACAATCACCTAAGCATTATTTGATTGTGCTACAGGGATGCCGGAGCGAGAATCAGGGTACTTATTCAGAACAACCCGAGGTCATCATGTCCGGCATCATCATTCTTTCAACGCTCAGCATTCTCGCCATCGCCGCGGTCGTCACCGCCGTCATCTTCACGCTGCGCGACGGCTACCACCGCATCCCGACGCGCTCGCTGTAACCAACTGCCGGTCGAGTAGCGCGCCGTAGGCACGCGTATCGAGACCGGATCTCGATACGCGTGCGGCTGCGCCGCGCGCTACTCGATCAGCACAACCACTACTTCAGGCTGAGCCCGAGCTTGCGCCCGGCCAGCCCGCGACCCATCGACACGAGAGTGTCGGCCAGGTCTGAGATCGCGGTAGCGGCCGGGTCATCGGTGACGATGAGACCGGCGTCGCCTGCCTCACGCAGCGGCACGCTGATCGGCACTCGTGCCAGCACCGGCACATCGAGCCGGCGGGCCACCTCGTCGCCCCCGCCACTGCCGAACAGGTCGCCGACCATGTTCTCGACGACCCCCGCGACGGTTTGACCGGTCTGGCGCGCGACGATACCGCTGCGCTCCGCGACTTCCGCCGCCGCCTTCTGAGGCGTGGTCACGACGAGCACCTCCGCCTGGGGCAGCAGCTGCCCGATGGAGATCGCCACGTCCCCGGTGCCCGGCGGCAGGTCGAGCAGCAGCACATCGAGATCACCGAAATACACGTCGGTGAGAAATTGCTGGATGGTGCGGTGCAGCATCGGCCCGCGCCACGACACGGCGGTGTTGCCGTCGGTGAACATACCGATCGAGATCACCTTCACTCCGTGCGCGACCGGCGGCAGGATCATGTCGTCCACCCGCGTCGGCTTCGCCCCCGCGATGCCGAGGATGCCCGGAATCGAGAACCCGAACACGTCAGCATCGATCAACCCGACCCGCAACCCGCGAGCCGCCAGTGCTACTGCGAGGTTGGCCGTCAGCGTCGACTTTCCGACACCGCCCTTTCCGCTGGTGACGGCGATCACGCGGGTAAGTGAATCCGGGCCGAACTGCTGTGTGCGGTTGCCCTTCAAGCGCGAAGTGAGCTCGGCACGTTCGGCTGGAGTCATCACGGTCACGGTGATCGACGCGGTTTCGATGCCGGCGACAGAGAGAACCGCCTCGCGAACGTCGCGCTCGATGGTGTCTGCCGCCGGGCATCCGACGATTGTCAGTTTGATGCCAACGGTCGCGACGCCGGTATCCGTGACCGACACTCCACCGACCATTCCCAGCTCGGTGATCGGGCGCCGGATCTCGGGGTCGATCACCTTTCGCAGGGCGAGATGGATTCGGTTGGCGATCTCCGCGTCACTCATCGGGCAGGGGTTTCGATACGCGAAACGCTTCGCGTTGCGCTACTCAACCGGCACCCTTGTCGCGATCCTTTTCCAACTCCTCGAGCAGCACGCGCAGCTCGGCCCGGATGAAGTCCTTGCTCGCCAGGTCGCGCACCGCGAGTCGGAGCGCGACGACCTCGCGGGCCAGATATTCGGTGTCGTTGAGGTTGCGCTCAGCGCGCTGGCGGTCCTGCTCGAACTGCACGCGATCGCGGTCGTCCTGCCGGTTCTGCGCGAGCAGGATGAGGGGAGCCGCGTACGACGCCTGCAGCGACAGGATGAGCGTGAGGAGTGTGAAGTTGGTGAGCCGCGGGTCGAACTGCAGCGCGGTGGGCGCCAGAGAGTTGTAGACCAGCCAGACGACCACGATCACGGTCATGCCGACGAGGAAGTACGAGGTGCCCATGGCCCGCGCGAAGCCCTCGGAGAACCGGCCGACGCGATCGCGGCCGCCGAAGCGGGGGACTATCGAGCCGCGGAGGCCCTTGGGGGAGTCGAGTCCTGGATCAGAGCGACGTGCCATTGATCTGCCTCCTTCCGGCTGCTGCTGCTATCGGGGTACTGCTCGTATCGGTCGAAACGGGGTCGTCTTCGTCGTGACTTCGCCAGTCGTCGGGCAACAGGTAGTCGAGAACATCGTCAATGGTCACCACCCCGACCAGTCGGTGGTTGTCATCGACAACCGGTAGGGACACGAGGTTGTAGCTGGCGAGCGTGCGCGCCACCTCGGCTGCGGAGGCGCTGGCCTTCACGGGCTCGAGTTTCAGGTCGAGCAGCGTGCCGAGGCGCTCGTTCGGCGGGTAGCGCAGCATGCGCTGGAAGTGCACCATGCCGAGAAAGCGGCCGGTTGGCGGCTCGTAGGGCGGCAGCGTGACGCAGACCGCCGCGCCGAGCGCCGGCGCGAGCTCGTGGCGACGGATGAGGGCGAGGCCCTCCGCGACCGTCGCGTCGGCGGACACGATGATCGGTTCGGTGGTCATCAGGCCGCCGGCGGTATCGGGCGCGTACAGGAGGAGCATGCGCACGTCTTCAGCCTCTTCGGGCTGCATGAGATCGAGCAGCGCCTCGCCGCGCTCGTCGCTGAGCTGCGCGATGAGGTCGGCAGCGTCGTCGGGCTGCATCTGGTCGAGCACGTCGGCCGCGCGGTCGTCGTCGAGCTGGTTGAGGATGTCGACCTGCTCGCTCTCCGGCATCTCCTCCAGGACGTCTGCGAGACGTTCGTCGCTCATCTCTTCCGCGACCTCGAGCATCCGCTGCTCCGGCAGGTCGAGCAGGGCGTTGGCGAGGTCCGCGGGAAGCAGGTCTTCGTAGGTGGCGAGCAGCTGCGAGGCCGACTGGGCTTCGCCCGTGTCGCGCTCGGCGACATCCGACCACTTGGCGAACATGGTGGGGCCCTTGCCGAACGGCGACCCGGATGCCTTGGGGCGCCGGATGAACAGCTCGCTGACCGCCCACTCGCCGGGGCCGCTTTCTTCGATGGCAACATCTTCGATTACCGCGTTACCGGATTTGTCGGTGAGGGAGACCGAGCGCCCGAGCACCTCGGCGATGACGCGCACCTCGCCGCCGCGCTGTTCGAAGCGACGGAGGTTGATGAGCCCGGTGGTGATGATCTGGCCGGAGCCGATGCTGGTGACGCGCCCGATGGAGAGGAACACGCGGCGCTTGCCACTCACCTCGACCACGAAGCCGACGACCCGCGGCGGCTCCTTCTGGCGGTAGACGACCAGAACGTCGCGCACCTTGCCGACCTTGTCGCCGGCGGGGTCGAAAACGGAGCACCCGGCAAGACGGGCTACGAAAACTCTCGCGGCGCTCACAGGTTCTAACTTAGCCCCAGTGCCATGGGCGGGAGGATAATGACCGCCATGACCAACCAGAGCCCCCTCGGCGCCCGCGCCCGCCTTCTTCCGTCCATTCCGAAGGGCGACGTCGTCGCCTCGTTCGACACCTACCCCGAAGCCCAGCAGGCCGTGGACAAGCTCGCCCACGCCAGCCTCGATATCAGCAAGGTGTCGATCGTCGGCAGCGACCTGAAGACTGTCGAGCGGGTCACCGGCCGACTCAGCTACGGCCGGGTCGCGGCTGCGGGTGCCGCGAGCGGCGCGTGGTTCGGGCTGTTCCTCGGCCTCATCCTCACCTTCTTCGTGGTGTCGCCGAACGTGCTGCTCTACTCGCTCGCCGCCATCGGCATCGGGGCCGGCTTCGGCATCCTGTTCGGCGTGGTCTCCTACGCGGTCACCCGCCGCACCCAGGACTACACGTCCACACACCAGGTGCTCGCCAGCAAGTACGAGGTGATCGTGGACCCGACCGTGACGCTCGCCGCGCAGACGGCACTCGCGAACTCGTAGGGTCTCGATACGCGTCGCTGCGCGGCGCTACTCGACCGGCAGTCTGCCGGTCGAGTAGCGCGCGAAGCACGCGTATCGAGACCTTCTATCGGCGGCGTGCTTTCGCCCGGAACAACAGCGTCGTCCAGATGACAGCACCGACCAGGATGAGCGCGATCCAGCCGAGCGCCAGCCAGCCGTTATCGCCCATCGACGTTCCCATCAGCAGGCTGCGAATCGTCTCGATGATGGGCGTGAGCGGCTGGTGCCCGGCGATCCACTGCAGCCAGCTGGGCATGGTCGACACGGGCACGAACGCGCTCGACAGGTAGGGCACGAACATGATGATGAACCCGAACCCGCTCGCCGCCTCGGGGCTCGAGGCCGCCAGCCCGATCGCCGCGAACAGGTACGTGATCGCGAGGATGTACAGGGCGATCAGCCCGAACGCCCCGACCCATTCGAGCGGGGTGGCGTTCGGCCGGAATCCGACGGCCACGCCCACCAGCACCACGATCGCCGTGGCGACCAGGTTGCGAAGCAGGCTCGAGACGACGTGTCCGGTGATGACCGCGGACGCCCGGATCGGCATGGTACGGAAACGGTCGATGATGCCGGTGGTCATGTCCTGCGCAACGTCCACCGCGGTGGACGCCGCCCCGAACCCGGCGCAGAGCAGCACGATCCCCGGCACCACGTAGTCGACGTAGTGTCCGTCGCTCTCGAAGGCACCCCCGAAGACGAAGGTGAACATCAGCATGAGCAGCACCGGCAGCGCGATGGCGGTGACCAGTACGTCTGGCGTGCGGATGGAGTGGATGATGCTGCGACGGATGAAGGTGGATTCTGTTGCGAGGGCGGTCATGCCGATGGTCCTTTCTGGGTGGTGACGGCGAGAAAGACGTCGTCGAGGCTGGGGCGACGGAGGCTGACGGCGTCCGTCGGCGCGAGGGTGCTCAGGGCAGCACGGAGGCCCGCAGCGGTTCCGTCGGTGGGGATTTCGCGGGTGACCTCGCCATCGCCGTCGTGCACGGCGAGCACCTCGCCGCCGACGCGACTCTTCAGCTCGCCTGGCGTTCCCTCGGCGACGATCGCGCCGCCATCGAGCACCGCGACGCGGTCGGCCAGCTGGTCGGCCTCCTCGAGATACTGGGTGGTCAGCAGCACGGTCGTGCCGTTGTCGGCCAGCGCCCGGATGACGCCCCACAGTTCCTGCCTGCTGCGAGTGTCGAGGCCGGTGGTCGGCTCGTCGAGCAGGATCACCGGCGGCGTGAGCAGCAGGCTGATCGCGAGGTCGAGCCGACGGCGCATGCCGCCGGAGTAGGTTTTCGCGCGCTTGGACGCGGCATCCGTCAGCTCGAAGCGGTCGAGCAGCTCACGGCTGCGCGATTTCGCCTCCCGGGTGGTGAGCCCCGACAGCCGGGCCATCATGCGCAGGTTCTCCTCTCCGGTGAGTACCTCGTCGACCGCCGCCGACTGTCCGGTGAGGCTGATGCTGCGCTTCACCGCCTCCCGATCGCGCACCACGTCGTGTCCGTCGACGGTCGCCGTGCCGCCGTCGGGCGCGACGAGCGTCGACAGGATGTTGACGATGGTGGTCTTGCCAGCGCCGTTCGGCCCGAGCAGGGCGAAGATGGTGCCGCGCTCGACGGTGAGGTCGAGATCGTGCAGCACCTCCGTCGCACCGAAGCTCTTGCTCACGCCCCTGAGGGTGATGATGTCGCTCATTGGATCTTCTCCTTGAAGAAAATATGCCGTAAACTGTTTACGGTGCATACGTAACTGCTTAACTAATACACAGTTAATCGAAGGGCGTCAAGCGTGAACGACGAAACAGAGCTTCCGCGAGGGGTCGCCCTCGCCTGGGGAGTCTCCGCGACCCCGCAGCGAGGACCGAAACGAGAGATGAGCGTCGAGCGGATCGTGGACGCCGCGGTCGCGATCGCCGACGAGGGCGGTCTCTCCGCCGTGTCGATGTCGAGCGTCGCGTCGAGCCTCGGCTTCACCCCGATGTCGCTCTACCGCTACGTCACGGCCAAGGACGACCTCGTGCTGCTGATGCAGGAGCAGGCCATCGGTGTCCCGCCCGAGAGCGCGCTGGAGGCTGAGGACTGGCGATCGGGCATCGAGCAGTGGGCGGCAGGGCTCAGCGATGTGTTCGAGCGCCACCCGTGGGTTCTCGACATTCCGATCGACGGCACACCGACGACACCCAACAACCTGGCCTGGCTGGATGCGGCGCTCACGGTGCTTGCGACCACCGGGCTCAGCGCCGACGACCGCATCTCGATCGCGCTCGCCGTCGAGGCGCAGGCCCGCTGGCGGGGAGTGGTTGTCCGTACGGCCGGTGGCGACGATAGCGCGCTCACCGACGTTGCCATCCTGCGCGAGTTCGTGACGGCCGAAGAGTTTCCCCAGATTGCCGCGGCGCTCGCCGAAGGCGCTTTCGATCCGCAGGAAGGGGGAGACCCTTTCGCGTTCGGACTCGAGCGCGTGCTCGACGGGGTCGACCATTTTCTTGCCGGAAAATCAGCACCCACGCCAGACCTGGTGCCACAAGACCTGGCGCTGCGCGATCCGAAGGTCAAGGAGGCGACGAAGGCCAGGCGCGAGGTGGAGAAGCAGCTGCGAGAGGCGCGCAAGCGCGAGCGCGAGACGCTGAAGAACGCGCGCGAGCGGCTGGCGCGTTAGCTGCGCAGCCAGGCCTCCACATCATCCGCGGTGCGGGGGATGCCGATCGACAGGTTCTCGGCGCCCGATTCGGTCACGAGGATATTGTCTTCGATGCGCACCCCGATGCCGCGGTACTCCTCCGGCACCGTGAGGTCGTCCGGCTGGAAGTACAGGCCCGGTTCGATCGTGAAGACCATGCCCGGTTCGAGGATGCCGTCGATATAGAGGTCGCGACGCGCCTGCGCGCAGTCGTGCACGTCGATGCCCAGGTGGTGCGAGGTGCCGTGCACCATGTAACGGCGGTGGTATTGCAGCTCGGGCTTCAGCGACTCCTCCGCCGAGACAGGAAGGAATCCCCACTCCGCGGTCTTCTCGGCGATCACCCGCATCGCTTCGGCGTGGATCTCGCGGAACCGGATGCCCGGCTTCACGATGGCGAAGGCGGCGTCCGCGGCCTCCCGCACGGCCTCGTAGACCCGGCGCTGCACCTCGCTGAAGGTGCCGCTCACCGGAAGGGTGCGGGTGATATCCGCGGTGTACAGGCTGTCGAGCTCGATGCCGGCGTCGATGAGGATGAGGTCGCCCGGCGTCACCGTACCGTCATTGCGCGTCCAGTGCAGGATGCAGGCGTGGTCTCCGCTTGCCGCGATCGTGTCGTAGCCGACCGCGTTGCCCTCGGCACGAGCGCGACGGTTGAAGGTGCCCTCGACCAGGCGCTCGCCGCGGCTGTGGGCGACGATGGCCGGCCGGTCGGCGATGATGTCGTCGAAGCCCTGCTTCGTCGCGGCGATCGCGCGGCGCATCTGCTCGATCTCGTAGGCATCCTTCACCAGGCGCAGTTCGGACAGGTCGCGAGCCAGCTCGGTGTCGCGGTCGGTCTCGAGCGACTCCGAGTCGGCGGCGAGCAGGCGCAGGCCGTCGACCTGGTCGGTGAGATCGCGGTCGGCCTCGCGCACGATGATGGTGTCGGCATCGGTCGCATCGAGCACCGCGCCCAGTTCGGCGAGGTCCTTCGTCTCCAGCCCGAGGTCGGCGGCGACATGGGCCAGCGAGGGCCGCGGGCCGATCCAGAACTCGCCGATCTCCGGGTTCGCGTAGAACTCGTCGGTGCCGCGCCCGGCCGGACTGCGGAAGTAGAGGGTCGCCGCGTGGCCGTTCGACGTCGGCTCGAGCACCAGCACGCTGCCGGGCACCGCATCGCTGCCCCAGCCGGTGAGGTGAGCGAACGCGGAGTGCGCGCGGTAGGCATAGTCGGTGTCGTTCGAGCGCGTCTTCGGCGCACCGGCGGGGATGACCAGCCGTTTGCCTGCGTACAGTTCGGAAATTCGTTCGCGACGCGCGGCGGCGAACGTGGACTGTTCGCGCGGCCGCGGTGTGGCTTCCGTTCGCTCGGCCCAGTTACTCGAGATGTAGTCCTTGAACGAGTCCGAGACCGGGGTCGTCGAGCGATTGGAGGTAGCGCGAGGTGCCTTGCTGTCGTCAGCCATGCTCTTATTGTCTAACGGGACGGGCTGAGCTGCACCACGATCGGGCGGTGATCGCTCCCGGCGCCGTCCAGGTTCTGCACCACCCGCATGCCGCTGACCCGCCAGTTCGAGGTGGTCATCACGTGGTCGATCGGGGCGCCGAGGAGGGCGGGCAGCAGGGCCGGCCATGTGCCCACCGCGGCGTTCTTCGTCGCCTGGGCGGCATCCGCGCAGTTGCCGATCGTGTCGGTGCTGGAAGAGGCACCCGCCGAATTCGCCAGCCCGGGGTAGTGGTCGAGGGTGGAGTTGAAGTCACCCGCCATGATCACGTTCGGCTCCGTGCACGCCGTCTTCAGAAACGCGAGGTCGCTCTTCCAGAGCGCAAGCTGGCTCGGGTCGGGAGCGACCGCGTGCACGGCCACGATGAGAGGGCCGTCGCCCGTGTCGGGGCGCAGCACCACCGTCGGCACGGTGGAGGTTGTGCCGGCGGAGGCGTCGACGTGATAGCCGCCGAGACTGGTGCTGACCAGCACCGAAGTGGATTTGGCACGCGCGATGTGATTGAACGCGATGGTGTGCGGGATCGTCGGATGCCCGGCGTTGGTCATGGCGAGCGCCACGGCGTCCGCGACGTCTTCCGTGGTCTCCGGAAGCGACACGATCTGCGCGTCGTTGTCGATCGCCAGCTTCGCGATCGCCGCCGCCCCGGGTGCACCGCCGAGGGAGTTCCATTCGACGACGGTGATGTCGGAAGTGCCCTTCGTTTCGAACGACCCGTTGCCGAACCCGCGGGTCGAGAGGATCGCTACCCCGGCGAGCGCGAAGACGAGCAGCACGAGCGCCAGCGACGAACCGAACCGGCGGAACGTGCGGCTGAGCATCGCCAACAGGAACAGGGCGACGATCGCCACCGCCGAAATCGCGATGGCGAGGCCGCGAAGCGAGACGAACTGGGCCACGAAAGGCGCGCGCTCGACCCCGAACAACTGGGGCCACGTTCCGACCAGGAGAGCGATGGCGAGGGCCACCAGCACCACGGCGGATACGACTCTGCGAAGCATGGCCTCCCAGACTAATAGTCTTACAGGATGCCCGGAGCCATCGACCTGCACACCCACAGCAGCGTGTCAGACGGCACGGAAACCCCGACGGAGCTCATCGCAGCGGCGGTAGAAGCCGGGCTCGGCGCCGTCGCGCTCACGGATCACGACTCGACGGCGGGCTGGAGCGAGGCCTTCGCCGCGGCCGAAGGCACCGGCCTCACGGTCATCCCGGGCATGGAACTCAGCACCAACTACGGGCCGGCCAGTGTGCACATGCTCGCCTACCTGTTCGACCCCACCGACGGTGGCATCATCGCCGAGACCGCGCACATCCGTGACGGGCGGCTGCATCGCGCGGAGCGCATCGTCGAGAAGATCGGCAAGGACTACGACCTCCACTGGGACGACGTGCTGGCGCAGTCCGCGGATGGCGGCACCCTGGGTAGGCCGCACATCGCGGACGCCCTGGTCGCCAAGGGCTTCGTCGCCAGCCGCGAGGAGGCCTTCGAGTCGATCCTCAACTGGCGCGGTCCGTACTACGAGAAGTACTACGCCCCGTCGCCGCTCGACGGCGTTCGGATGATCGTCGCGGCCGGCGGGGCGCCTGTGCTCGCCCATCCCGCCACCCGCGGCCGCTATCGCGTGATGTCTGACCAGATCATCGGAGAACTGGTGGACGCCGGGCTGGTCGGCCTCGAAATCCACCACCGCGACAACACCGAGGACGGCAAGGAGCGGCTTTACGAACTCGCTCGCGAGTTCGACCTCGTCGTCACCGGGTCGAGCGACTATCACGGCACCGGCAAGCCGAACCGGCTGGGTGAGAACACGACGAGCCCCGAGTCGCTGGCGCGCATCATCGACGCGGCGACGGGCACCCGCCCCTTTGTCGGTTGAGTAGCGCGCCGTAGGCACGCGTATCGAAACCTGCGCTGGAGGTCTCGATACGCGACGCTTCGCGGCGCTACTCGACCAACTTAAGGGCTTAACGAGTTCAGCGCCCCCGGAGACGAGTCACGGGGACGCTGAAGTGAGCCTGGGATCAGGCGGCGGGCGGTGTGCTTCCCGCGCCGCCAGTGCGTCGGCGGTTACGGTTGCGCGGAGGCCGTGACGGGTCGCGAACCTGTCCATCGGCGGCCGGTGCCGCCTGGGTGGTGGGAGCCGATGTGCGCTGGCCGCCCTGCGATCCGCCGGAGCGACCGCGTCCGCCATCTCGACCGCCACCATCGCGTCCGCCACCATCACGACCGCCGCGAGGCGTATCGGTGGCGCGAGGTGCTCGCGGCTGCACAGGCCCCGCGCCGGGCAGGCGACCCTTGGTGCCCTCCGGGATGTCGAGGTCGCTGAACAGGTGCGGAGACGAGGAGTAGGTCTCCTGCGGCTCGGGGATGCCCATGTCGAGGGCCTTGTTGATCTGCGTCCACTTGTGCATGTCAT
Organism: Microbacteriaceae bacterium; assembly: GCA_025463565.1. Lineage (GTDB taxonomy): Bacteria > Actinomycetota > Actinomycetes > Actinomycetales > Microbacteriaceae > Lacisediminihabitans. The sequence goes on along the minus strand of JAODAT010000102.1, from coordinate 6 downwards.
CCCAGT